>DBVN01000003.1:0-43868 GCA_002308515.1 Verrucomicrobia bacterium UBA1263
TTACTATTTAATTAATTATAAAAATATCTGTGTAAATCCGTGTCCATCCGTGGTTCTTTATAATTTTTTGCGAGGTCAACATTCGGTTCTGTCACCCCGTCGGGGGTTGATTTTGTGGGGAATCGTTACCGGGGATTCCGCTTCGCTCCATCCCCGTCTGTGATCTGTCGCTCCTTCGGAGCTGAGACGCGGGAATCCTATACCTCTACACAACATATTGATTTGAATATGTTTTGATAAAATTAAAATTCTAACGGCAATTTTACGATAAAAAAGTCAGTCTTAAAACCCAGTTTGTATCCTGGCGGAGTTTGTGTTTTTCACTGATCCTCAAATTCCGCACCCAGAATATGCCTCCATTTTGATCTTCCGCCAGCCAGAGCTGGTGACGCTGTTCATGTATGATCTTTTGATTTACAAAAATATCCTGCAATTTTTGAGGATGCGCCATCCCTATAGGCTGAAAATGATCTCCCTTGCGCCAGTGGCGGAACACGATCGGTGAACCGACCGCGGAGAAGTCAAAAAGCTCCTGATCATCCGATTTTCGGCTGATCTCTCCAGCCTTTTCACGTGGAAGAACTTCACAGCGCAAAGCAGCATTCCCCGGCAGCGTGATCTCACACGCGTCATTTGGCTTCAATTCCACAACAACCTGATCATCATTCCAGCACGTTGTTTCCTTTTGTAAAATCAAGGCGGCAGAATTCTTTTCCCGGTATAAATTTCTCCCCTGACAGCTGTGAGCGCACTCCGGATTTTTGACTAAAAACTCCACTGATTCAAAAGTTGGAACTAATCCCAACCGGATCAGCTCTTTAGCCACAGCACGCCGCCGCAACGCCAAATGCCAGGTTTCAAAATCTGAACAGATTTTTCTTTGCCGTTCAAGAGACTGATCTAAAAAATCTGATTCCACCCCCAAGATCTCCATTGTGCGTGAAAGTGTCTGGGACACACCGGGCTGTATCTCTTCCAAAAGCGGAAGGAGCGAATGGCGGATCTTATTTCTGCGCGCGTCCTGCTGAGAATTGGTAGAATCCTCTACCCACGACAAATTTTCAGAACGGAGAAAGTCTGTCAGCTCCTGATGGGTGCAGTTCAAGAACGGACGAACGATCCGAATATCTTGCTGATTTGAAAAAGGAAACTCACTGATAGCCCGCATACCCCGGAGTCCTTCCACAGACGCGCCGCGCAGCAGTCTCAAAAAGAAAAGCTCCAACTGATCTCCGCCATGATGCCCCATAAAAATAAGGGACGAGCCTAAACGCTGAAGCTGTTCACTGAAAAAACGATACCGGCATTCCCTGGCCTGCATCTCTACAGACAAACCAGATCCTTTGGCAGATGCCGCGACATCCTTTTCCCCAACAACGCAATCCACGCCCCACTCCCGGCAGATACGGCGGACAAACTGCTCATCCCGATCGCTTTCTTCCCCTCGCAAATGATGATTGAAATGGAGGACTTTCAAACAATGACGCTTTTCGACTGGATATAAACCGCATAACACCCTCAACAGGGCAACCGAATCCGCTCCGCCGGATACCGCGACACAGATGGTCTTTTCTCCTCCTGTTGGCCATAACAGAGACAGAACACGACGGCATTCTCTGACACAAAAATGCTGCTCAAATCTATGTGCGGCCATATCCATAGCGCAAACAACCTCCTACCGGGAAACCGGAGCCACATCCGCCATCAAAAGAAAATCATCTCCCAATGGCATCCACTCCGGGTTTTGGATCAACGGCGTTTCCGATAAATGTTTTACCCCTTTTCCGGAAACACTGGAAAGCGCTTTCTGACCGCCAATGATCCTGGGCGCGTAATAAAAATGGATTCGATGAACAAAGCCCTGCCTGAGAAAAGAGTCCGCGACCGTCGCGCCTCCTTCCACCAGCAAATGAGTGACCGATTCGCTTCCCAGTTTCTCCAGCAGACAGGAGATCCGGGGACGACCCTCCGCGTCTGCCGGCAGCTGCCACACTTCCACATTTTGACGCAAAACCCGCACACGGTCCACCGGAGCGTTTTCCGAAACAACGATCGTTGTCAGAGAACGCCGCGCGTCAGATACGACCTTGGCAGTCAACGGAGTCCGAGCCTGCGAGTCCAATACAATACGCCGAAGACGTTTCCCCTCATATCCCGGCAAACGAACCGTCAGAGCGCAATCATCTGCCAAAACGGTGCGAACCCCCACTAGTATCGCGTCCACCTGAGCGCGAAACTCCATCGCGTGTCTGCGCGATGCTTCGCCGGTGATCCATTGAGATTCTCCCGCGGCAGTAGCGATCTTTCCATCCAGAGACATGGCACTCTTCAGCGTAACGAATGGAGTGCGCTTTACGATCCAATGATTGAATACACGATTCAATTTGCGCGATTCTTCAGATAAAACACCACTGACCACCTCTACACCTGCCTGACGAAGCAGCTCCAGTCCCCGTCCCTGATGCGCAGGATTGGGATCGGTCGCCGCGCAAACCACACGAGCGATCCCGGCTTTCAATATAGCTTCCACACAGGGTCCTGTTCTCCCCGTTGTGGAACAAGGCTCCAATGTCACATAAAGAGTGGCACCCCGGATAGAATTTCCCCGTGCGACCGCGTCCGCGATGGCGTTCACCTCCGCGTGAGCTTCACCCGCGCGATGATGCCAGCCTTCACCCAGCAACTGACCGTTACCGTCCACCAGAACAGCGCCCACCATCGGATTCGGAGAAGTATGTCCCCGACCTTTGGCCGCCAGCTCCAACGCTCTGCGCATCCATTGAATATCACTTTGCCCCACGTTAAACATCAATCAGCTTCAATATCTGTTCAGCGGCGCGCCTGCAGGCTCCCTCGCCGCCCAGTTCGGAAAGCATTTTTCGCAAATCTGCCTGCACACTGTTCCGCACATCTGTTTTTGTCAGGAAACGCAAGGTCGCTTCACTCAGATTTTCCGGTGTCGCTTCCCGCTGGATGAATTCGGGATAGACCTCTCTATTATTCAAAAGCAGATTGGGCATCCCGATATATTCCACCTTGATAAACAACCGCCCCAGAATCTCCGTGAAAAGTGAGGTCTTATAAAGGATAGCCGTCGGCACTTGAAAATAAGCACACTCCATTGTTACCGTCCCGCTGGAGGCGATGGCACTGTCAGCCCACAGCAAAGACTCCGCCAACTTCTTCGGCAAGATTTCCAGTGAAACTCGATCCAGCACATCCGACAGGGAATTCCGCACATACGGGATCAGTTTTTCCTGTGGAACGACCAGACGAAACTCCGCTTTGACTTGTTTTGAAATCAAAGCCATCGCCTCGCCTAATACCGGCAGATGACGATTCAATTCCTTCTCACGGCTTCCCGGCAAAAGCAGCACATGATATGGTTCAGACGGCTGACGTGTTCCCACTCGCGGAGCATATTCCTTATAGCGATCCATCAGAGGATGTCCCACATACTCCACTCGCAGCTGTGGTGCCCGCTGGGCATACCACGCCTTTTCAAAGGGAAAAATACTTAAAACCATATCCATATCTCTGGCGATCTGATGGATGCGGCTTTCATGCCAGGCCCAGATCTGAGGAGAAATGAATTGAACGACCTTGGGATCCCAGCCAAAATCAGGATGTTGACGCACCCACTTTTTCAAAGCCTTCGCGAATCTCAGATTGAATCCGGGATAATCTACCAGAATGATCACATCCGGGCGTTTCTCTCTGGCCAAATCCAAAAGTTTTAAGAAGAAACCTTTCAGTGTGCCGAAATGCTTCAGGACTTCAATGATACCGACAACCGCGTGCTGAGTCAGGTCGATCGCTATTTCCGCTCCCGCGTTTTTCAGACGCTCGCCCCCGGCTCCAAAGGCATCCACGGAACGCCCTGTCTGGCTCAACAAAGATCGAAGCCCCTGCAAAAGCTCCGCGGCCAAGCCGTCTCCGCTGGCCTCACCGGCAAGAAACATCACTGAAAGTTTGTCCTTCATCGTTTCAGTTCTTTGCTCATCTTCTCTTTGATCTGACGAGTGATCTCAAAGGCCAGATCCAAAGCTCTGCACGCGAATTCACCGGTCACGACCGGGGCATGATGAGTTTTCACGCAATCCACAAAACTCATCAACTCCAGCTTGAGAGGTTCTTCTTTCTCGATCGGAGCCGGTTCCCGCACAATCCTTTTTCCCCTGAATTCGCTGACAATGGCGCTGTTGCTCAAAACAGGAGTCGCCGCGGCCAAAAGTTTTTTGAAAATGTTGGATTCTTTTTCATCTTCACGAGCCATGCGGTAGATGTATCCCTTTTGCTCTTTATAATCGAGAGAAATATAACAAGGAGTCGCACCGCCGCTAAAGACACGGATCTTTCTCATCCGGTCCGGACTGACCCGGCTGGCCGTCATATTGGCCACGCAGCCGTTGGCAAAATTCAAACGGGCATTGACAATATCCTCTGAGTCACTCAATACCGGGATCCCGACCGCGTCCACATGGATCACGGGTGACTTCACAAAAGCCAGAACCGCGTCCAGATCATGGATCAACAGATCTAATGCCACACCAATATCCGTACTGCGCGCGGGATATGGACTCAGACGATGAGTTTCGATGAACCGGGGATCTGTAGCCGCCTTCTGCAAAAATCCAAACACGGGATTGAAACGCTCCACATGGCCAACCTGAAGCACACAATTCTGTTCACCAGCCAGACGCGCCAGCTCATAAGCCTGATCCGCATGGTCACACATCGGCTTTTCCACCAGCACATGTTTATGCTGCGTCAGCAGCTGCTTGGCCAGGTCATGATGTGTCACTGTAGGCGTGACGATGCTCACCGCGTCACAATGCTGAACAAGGTCGTCCACACTGCGGAATACAGGCACACCGCCTAAGTTTTCGCTCACCGCCTTGGCCGAATCCGACACCACATCATAAATACCGGAAAACTCCACCTGTCCGGCTTTAGCCAGTTCGGAATAGATCCTCGCGTGATGTCTTCCCAATGAACCCGTTCCCAATACACCTACTCTTAACTTTGACTCCATAAATTCAATTTCTATAACTTATCTTCTTCTGAACGAGACTGCTGCCATTTCTTAAATTTCAAAAACGCACGTCCTGCCCCTCTTCCCAGCGCCGCGCCAATTTGAGCCGAATCAGGCCGTCCTGCTTTTTCATATACATGATCAGCGTAAGTCTGCGTTTTTTCTATTCTATCCTTGACCATCTCCGCTTTTCCATAAATATTCTTCCCCTTTCTGCAAAGGGTATAAATCTTCATTCCCAAGCTGATGATCTTCAAAAGTGGCATTTGCTTTTAAACCGGTTTTCTTTATTCTACATTCTGAACCTGTTCGCGGAATTTTTCCAACTCAGTCTTGAACTCCACCACACAACTGGCAATTACTCCGTCATTAGCCTTGGAGCCGATCGTGTTGATCTCGCGTCCCATTTCCTGGGCCAGAAAATCCAGCATCCTTCCCACCGGCTTATCGCATTTGGCCGCGTGATCAAACTGCGAAAAATGACTTTTCAGTCGTGTGATCTCCTCAGTGATGTCACTGCGATCCGCAAAGATCACCACTTCCTGAATGACTCTGGGATCATCCGGATGGATATTCGTGATGCCGGCTTGCTGGATGCGTTTCAGGAAAATCTCCTTATATTTACCGGGCAGACCTTTGCTTTCTTTTTCTATTTTTTTGAGGATCTTTTGCAGACCTTCCACACGTTTGACCAGGTCTTTGGTCAGATTCTTTCCCTCACGCTCCCGCATGGCGATCAGTTCGCTCATCGCTTTTTTCAAAGCGGCGCGCGCCTGAGGCCAAACCTTTTCAGGTGTCAGAGAAGATGTTTTGCTTTCCATCACACCGGGGACTTCGAGAAGCTTTTCCAAGCTGATCTCTCCCGGCAGACCCAGTTTTTTGCCCAGGATACGTATTTCTTTGATATAATCAGCGGCGACCGTTTCATTGAAACTCATCGTGGGAGTACCTTCCTCCACTTGGATGCCCACACGCACGGAAAGCCGTCCGCGAGAGATCAAACTGTTGCAATCTTCCCGTATCAGGGGTTCCAGAGAATCAAAATCCCTGGGCAGACTAACGAAGACTTCGCCCTGTTTACGATTCAAAGAGCTGACATCCACAGTCACCTTTATTCCACCTTTGGAAACGTATGCGCCTCCATATCCAGTCATAGACTTCATGGCCTGAGTACTATGAACCTTTTTTCGCTAAACAACCAGCTCAAAATCGCTTCCCTTCCAACTTGACTTTCTGCCACTTATCCCTTTCAATAATGCCATGTCTGCAACGATTGGAAATGACAACCGTTCCGCGACGGTAATCCCAACACCCGCGGAAACACCAGCTTCCTCCCTGAAAGCGAGCATTCGCGACACCGGAGATGTTCTCGAAGCATATCTGGGGAATGATCCTTTTTTCACATACAACTATAAAAACGCGGCAAAACCTTACCTCTACCCGCTTTATGGGCCGGACAACCAGCTCATGGTTCGCAATTTCCCAATGAAAGATGTTCAAGGTGAAGAACATGACCATCCTCATCAAAAGGCTTTCTGGTTCACGCATGGCGCTGTCAACGGTGTGGATTACTGGACAGAAGGTTCTAAACAGGGCAAGATCGTCCACCAGAATTTTTCTAAGATCCAAGACGGAAATATCGGCATTATCGCCGCTCACCATTACTGGATCAAAGCGGACGGAAAAACAGTCCAATTAAAAGACGAAAGAAAAATCAGTTTCTTTGGAACACCTCAAAAGCGCTATCTCGATTTCTATGTACGGCTTACCGCTATCGCGGCCGATGCTGTCTTTGGTGATACCAAGGAAGGAACTTTCGGCATCCGTCTGGCGGAAACCATGCGTGTCAAAGGTGGATTGAACAAAGGCCACATTATCAACGCCGATGGACTCAAAGACATTGAGACATGGGGCAAAAGGTCTTCCTGGGTAGATTATTATGGTCCGGTGAACGATCAAATCATGGGTCTCGCGATCTTCGACCATCCCAAGAATCCACGCTATCCAACATGGTGGCATGTCCGTGATTACGGGTTATTCGCGGCGAATCCCTTTGGCATCCACGAGTTTGAACCCAAGACAGCAGACGGGCAAAAAACTCCCGCAAATGCCGGGGATATGCGCTTGAAACAAGATGAAAGCCTTGTTTTCCAATACCGGATCATTCTGCACAAAGGCAACCACGAAGAAGGCGCTATCGCCGAAGAATATAAGAAATACCTGAATACCAATTCCTAACCCTGAAATGAAGTCAAAACTCCTGACCGCTATGGCCATCATCGCCGCAAGCTGTGCTTTTTACAGCGAATCTGTCATTGCAAACCCTGCCAACACAGACATCCAAATACGCCGTGATGCGACTGTCCAGGCAATCGAACGGGCTATGCCCTCTGTTGTGAATATCAGTACGGAAACTGTTGTGGAACAGAGGAATCCATTCGACAGTATATGGGAAGATTTCTTTGGACGTTACTATGGACGGCAAAAAGATATCCGCTACAGTCTCGGTTCGGGAGTTATTGTGAATGAAGAGGGTTATGTCCTCACTAATCTTCATGTCGTGCAGAGAGCTACCAAGATCTGGGTTTCGCTCTCAGACGGAAGAAAGCTGGAAGCCGAAACCATTGCCTCCCTCTCCAGCAGTGACATCGCCCTGCTGAAGCTGAAAACCGAAAACAAAGAAAAATTCGTTCCGATCCATTTCGCGGCGCAAGACGATCTCTTTCTGGGCGAAACAGTGATCGCTTTGGGAAATCCCTTTGGTTTAGGTGGTTCTGTTTCAAAAGGCATCCTGAGCAGTAAAAACCGCCGCCCCTTGGCGGAGGATTCCGATCTGGATATTCAGGACTGGCTCCAGATCGATGCCGCGATCAACCCCGGCAACAGCGGCGGCCCGCTCATCAACCTCAACGGAGATCTGATCGGACTCAATGTTGCCATCTACAGACAAGGTGACGGCATCGGTTTCGCGATTCCCATCAAGGCTGTTTCCGAAGCTCTTTCCCATATCCTGACACCGGAAAATGTGTCTCAATTATGGTTTGGCGGCATCCTGGAGGAAAAACAGGGAATACTCTCTTTTAAATCCGTTGAAGCAGGAAGCCCGGCCGCGCAATCTGGCATTCAGGCTGAAGATGTTCTGCTCCAAATCAATAAAACCGATGTGACAGATCTCTTTTCAGCCAATAATCTGATCGTGCAGTCCTCTGCTAAATCCAAACCCATCACTCTTTCGCTCAAAAGAAACAGCAAGCCCCTGACGGTTTCCACAAAACTTGTTCCTCAGTCGGAATACTTTAATGAAGATTATATCTATCAGCGTTTAGGGATCAAAGTCGAGAAGCTGACTAAGGAAACCGCTGAAACTCTTGGAGTTCAGATGATGAACGCTTTCGCCATCATGGAAATAAAAAGCGGAACTCAGGCTGAAAAAGTGGGACTTCGCCCCGGTATGCTGATTTACGGGATCGAAGGAACACAAGCCTCTTCTGTCTTAGACTTTGCTCGAACTCTGTATCTGAAACCCAAAGATTCCAAAGTCCGACTGAATATCAATATCCAGCGGCGCGCCGGAGCTTTCATCGAAAGCCGCAACGCGGAAATAGAATTGCCTGTTCTAAAATAAAGTACTCTGACAAAACTAATTAGTTTCAGTGCCCTTGGTTATGCCGTAACGCTGTTCATAGTAGTTGATACGTTCACGCTTGCCAAAAACAACTAGTATATCCCCATGGCGGATAAAGAGATCTGGAGTAGCTTCCATCACATCACGATCCTCTTCCTTCTCGCCGCGCAGCACCAGCAAAACAGTGATCTTATGTTTCTGAGGTAAACGCAGATCAGCCAGGCTTCCTTCCTCAAAGTCACTGCTGCCCACACAAATATGAGCGATTTGAAAATCATCTATCACCGGACTGCGCTCACCCATGACTTTGGCCATCAGTCGCTCGGCCAGACGTTCCGCCATGTCCCGGTTAGGCAGAACTACGATATCCGCGCCCACTTTGCCCAGCACCTTGGCATGTTTATCATCTATCGCGCGAGCCACGATCTTCTTAACACCTAAATCCTTCAGCGCCAATGTAGCAATAATGCTTCCCTGCATATTGTTCCCAATGGAGACCACAACGACATCCGCGTTTTGGACTCCAGCCTGCATCAGTGCCGATTCATCCTCCGCGTCCAGTTCCATCACATGGAAACCATCGCCGGAAAGTTCTTCTACTTTTTTAGAATCTTGCTCAGCGATAATCACTTCTGATCCAAGTTCCGCTAAACGTTTTGCCAGCTGAGAACCAAAATTGCCACCGCCAATAATAAATACACGTCTACTCATAAATAGATAACAATCGCACTCGCGCGGATGCGATAGAATCGCTCCGCTCAAATAAGTTTACCTCCTAATGCCAAAAACAGAAAGCTTATTACTACCCCAGAGCGATCTGCTCTTCCGGGTATTTCACATAAGATTTTTCCCAAGGCCGCAGTAAGTACACGGATAATGTCAGCGTCAAAATACGCCCCACAAACATCATCCCCATCAATACCCACTTACTGGCAATAGTCAAAGCAGGTGTGACCCCGGTACTGAGTCCTACTGTACCGAAAGCCGAAACACAATCAAAAACAACTCCCAGCCAGCCTTGTTCAAGCTGACAGGCCAAGACGATGTCTGTCGTCTTATCTTTGAGTTGCTCCACGGCCTCTGATTCAAAACCAATTACACAAAAAGTCCCCAATGCCATTCCAACGGTATAGAGAAACCCGATCATCAGTGCCACATGAACTAGCTGCGGAGGGATCCTGCGATCAAAAATCTGGATATGTTCACGTCGTCTTAAAACAAAGTAAACCGCGACAACGATCACAAAGAATGTAGTCACCTTGATACCGCCAGCCATAGATCCGGAACCGCCGCCAATAAACATCAGCAGCATCATGACACACAATGTCAAGGTATCCGCTTCAGCCAGATTCACTGAATTCAAGCCGCCGGAACGCGCATTCACAGAATGGAAGAAACTGGTGACAGTTTTCAGCCATGTTCCATCCCTGTTCTGCAAAGTTCCGTCCCATTCAAAGGCAAGAAATGAAATCATCCCTATTCCTACGGTGAGGAGCGTCATCAAAACTGTCACTTTTGTCTGCAGCAGTAATGAACCTCTCAGCATCGCGTTGCGCCGCCAGAAATAGTAAAAACGCAGGTTGATCATCGTCATCAAACCCAAACTGCCGATAAATACCAGCATTCCCAACAGAGAGAGGAAATAGGGATTGTTTTTCATACGGATCATTCCCTCCGGGTAAAGTGAAAAACCAGAATTACAAAACGCGTTCACCGAGTGAAAAACCGAATCCCACAACATGAACAAAGCATTCTCCATTGGCTTCAATTCCGATTTGCTTACATTTGACATGATCTCATAGGAAGGAAGATTGATCAAACCCAGCAAATAAAGGATAGCGCCCAACGCCTCAAAAAAGAAAATAAAGAAACAGGCATAGATGAACACATCCACCGGACGCACCATTTTCATCTTGCCGATAGTCGCCTGAATGACTTGTTCATCAGCCAGGGAAAGACGCTGTCCCACAACCACTACCATGATCAGACTGGATGTAAAAATACCAACACCGCCCATCTGCACCAGGAACAAGAGCATCATTTGACCAGGCAAACTAAAAACATCCCCCACCGTAATCGTAGAAAGCCCGGTGATGCAGACAGCGGAAGTCGCTGTGAAAAAGGCATCTGTCCAAGTGAGAGTCACTCCGGGATTTAACGAGAACGGCAGTTTAAAAAAGAGTGTCCCTACAATAATCAAAAAGAGAAAACTCAGCGGGATCACCCATAATTGGGGCGTTTGTGTATTTTTAAACTTTGAACCAAACATTGGCAAAAGGCGCGGGAATACTTCAATCCATTCCCGCGCACTGTCTTAAAATCAAACTACTTTATTTTTTCGTATGTAATGATAAAGGCGTGCGGACACTCCTCTGTTTGCAGCAGAAGTCCCTTGTTCATCAGTTCGGATCCGCTCACCTGTTTCTTGAATCCGCCATCAATATCCTTCACCAGATATTCAGCCGAGGAATCCAATTCCTTCAAGCGAAGACGCGCGGATTCATAAATGGAATCCGCCCGGCAGAAAGCTTCTACCATCCCCTTTCCGGTGTCTGGACAGTTGAACTGCCAGGCCATCCATATAGTTGTATCCAAAGAATAGGGAGTCAGCGGATAATAATCTCCATAGAAGTATTCTTTGACCTGAGCCCAGGTCTGATAATCCTTGCGGTTCGCGTCATAATTCACATCCTCCGGGCGCATATCCCAGCAAGTATTGATGAACGGAGTCATACAGCTGCGGAAACCATAGTCATCCGAAGCTCTTTGACCTGTACCAAAAAGAGGTATCCAAAACGCTATCCCATACGTATGGCCCTGCTGACTGACAGGCTCAAATATGTAATCGCTGCGCAGCAACGGAACAGCACGCCTCATCGTTTCCAGATCATTACGACGGCCGCCGCTGGCGCAGGAATCTATCAGCATATCCGGATGACGTTTGATCAGCGCATCCCAGTAGGCCAGGTATCCGCGGATATAATGATTTTCTGTAATGCCTTGACGGTCAGGTGTGTCTGTATTTCTCCAATAGCTCAGCGGAGCAATATTGTAATCCTGCCGGTATAAATCTATCCCATTCTCTGTGATCAGCTTATCAATATGATTGACCAGCCAGTTCCAGGCTTCCGGATTCCCCAGGTCTAACAATTTGTCGCCGTTCGGGTTCTTATTGCTCAGGAGCCATGCCTTTTGATCATAAAGCCACGTACCGGGATTCACACGTTCCGGCTCAAACCAGACCAAAGTTTTCACACCTTTGGCATGGCCATGATCGCTGATAGGCTTAAACCCACCGGGGAAACGCTTTTGATCAACTTCCCAGGTGCCGGTGTTCGGCCAATCGCCATTGTTCACATACCAGCCCGCGTCCATCCACCAGTAATTCAAACCGATTTTCTCATCTAAATAGCGGTCAATGAAGTGGATCTGAGTATCTGTCGTAGCGTTGATCATCTCATGGTACTGGTGAGAACTGCAAGCCGCCCAATGCAGAGGAGCCGGTTTTCCGTCTATCTGGCGGACGTTATGCGCCAGCATCCAGCTGCGCCACACGTTTTGAGAATGATAGTAATCACCTTCCCAGAATTGAATGACCATCAGCGGAGTGCGTATCTCTTCACCGGGATTCAGGTATAAATGAGTCAGCTCTTGTCCGGCATGGACGCGGAGAGCTTTCCATTTTTCCTCAACCACTTTCGTGAAATCCGCTGACCATTGTCCGGGCCAGCCTACCACAACGATCAAGCCGCCGTTACCAGGATATTCCACGTTATAGTAAGGATACTGCTCATCCGTGCCTCTGCCGCCGGCTGCCACAAAACGAACTGTCTGGGGNNNGCCGCCTGCATCGGCTTGTAATCATCACTGCGTGAAGGCGCTCCGGTCTGATGATGAAGGACAGGATCAAGCGGTCCCTCAATTGGCAACACAGCGTCCAGCGCCTGAATATTCTCTAGGATGGGTGTTTTCTCCTTGCCGTTGTTTTTGAAATAAACAGTCCACTCAATTGTGGGGAAATTCTCGTATTTTATCGCTTCGCAGCGGACTTCCAGCCCGGTCTGACTATCGTTCCAGGTCAAATCATAAGCCGTCTTATCCGCGAACTTCTTCGCCTTGCGGTTAAATTTCCAGTTGGTCAGCAGATCTTTGGAAGACTTTCCATCATAAGTGAATGAGAAAAGCGGATCTGTAGAGAGCGGCAGATTTTCCCCTCCCAGGATCGGAAGCTCATCCAGCCACACAATAGAACCGTCTTCCATCTCCACACGAATGTCAGCCCAATCGGATTGGTCACACGCGATGCCATTTCCGCCGTCACTGATCTTCAGGGAGAACTCACTCACTCCGTTCAGATCCACCTTGATCGCCTGCGGCTTTCTTCCCTCGCGGATCAGCTCCGAATGGAAAAGCTCTTTATCTCCAACAGCTACGATAAATTCAACGCTTCCTCTTCCGCCGGAGGTATCTCCATTGGTATCCACTCCGATTTCGGAAAATAAAGTTTTGGCTTTGCCCGGCAATGTGACCAGGACATCACTGACTGCGTGACAATAAAGACCTCTTGTATAAAGCTTTCCGGAGATATTCATCGGCCCGCCGTTACGGGAGCGCTTTTGCACCGGGTCATTATTGGCAAATACCTGCAATCCGGCCTTTGGTGGCTGGACATCAACATTGCCCGCTAAACGAGCCTCCGCCCATTTCTGAGCCCTATCCAGTTCACTGGGCATGGGTGTTGCCGCCCAAGTCTGTACACCAAGAAAAAACGATCCAGTCACGGCAATCAGACCAGTCAAAAAATTCATAGAATAATACTTACACGTATCCTTCATCACATGAAAATTTTATATCATTCTTCCATAAAAAGGCAATATTTCACTGAACAAAGCCCAAAATCGCCATTAAAAAGAAGTTGTTAGTGTTCACCGAGGAACTTGCATGAAAGTTCCTCATTTATGGATTTGTCTTCGGATCCCATTCAGCGGTTCCGCGTTCTGCCCATTTTCCATCCTTGATCGCTTCTTTCCAGGTATCGTTTCCTCTGGGATAGTAACTGGTTAGGGTGTCGGGAGCAGCGTGATATATCTTACTTTCGGTCTTGGGCACATTGCCTTTATAGTAAACACTTTTTAAACTTTCACAACCAATGAATGACTCTTTTCCAATCAATGTAACGGTTTCAGGAATCGTTATACTTTCCAAGCTAAAGCACAAAGAGAACGCAGCATATCCAATCACAGTAACACCATCAAGGATCGTTATGCTTTCCAAACTGCCGCACAAAGCGAATGACAACTCACTAATTTTTTTGACACTGGCGGGGATAACTATACTCTTCAAACGGCTGCAGCCAAAGAATGCCATTATACCAATTTCCGTAACACTGTCGGGAATAGTTATACTTTCCAAACTGCTGCATTCAGAAAATGCACTATCTTCGATTTTTGTGACACTGTTGGGAATTGTATAACTTTTTTCTTCTTTGCCTATAGGATATTTGATCAATGTTGTCTTATCCTTGTTGAACAAAACTCCTTCCTTACTGCTGAATTTCGTATTATTTGGACTGACTGTAATACTCTTCAGACTGAGGCATTCGAATGCCGAAACTTCGATCTCTTTAACACTATTGGGGATAGTATAGCTGCTTTCTTCTTTTCCTACAGGATATTGTATCAATATAGTCTTATTCTTATTGAACAAGACCCCATTTTCACTGCTGTATATCGGATTATCAGGACTGACTGTTATGCTTTTCAAATTGCAGCATTCAGAGAATATGTCATCTTCTTCAAGTTCAATAACACTCTTACCCAAAACAACACTTTCCAAACTGTCGCAATCCTCGAACGCGCTCATTCCAATCTCTCTGACACTGTCAGGGATAACTATACTCTTCAAACTGACGCATTCAGAAAACGCATACTCTCCAATCACAGTAACACTCTTGCCCAAAACAACATTTTTCAAACTGCCACAGCTCTCGAACGCGCTCTCTCCTATCTCCGTAACACTGTCAGGGATGACTATACTCTTCAAACTGCCACAGTCAGAAAATGCACTTTCCCCAATCACAGTAATCCTCTTGCCTAAAACAACACTTTCTAAACTGTCGCACTCCTCGAACGCATTCATTCCAATCTCTGCAACACTATCAGGGATAACTATATTTTTCAAACTGACACATCCGGAGAATGCATACTCTCCAATCACTGTAACGCCCTTGCCCAGAACAATACTTTTCAAACTATCACATCCCTCGAACGCGTTCTCTCCAATCTCCGTGACACTGTCAGGAATCGTTATACTCTTCAAATCCTCACTGCCGGAGAATGCGGCATCTTCAATTTTAATGACACTGTATGTGACATCCTTATTTTTTACAGAGGATGGAATATTAATATTCTTTGGTATATCGGAATCTTCTGCTACAGACACAGTTCCACTGTTCCCATCTTCAGTGAGTACCGTATATTTCAAACCATCTTTGCTGAAATCATCCCCCACATCTGCATACGCATTTGAGGTACCCAGTATTGTAAAGGATGCGGCTAAACCAACTGCCGCTATTGATATGCTCCATGCACTTTTTTCTATTGTCATATTTTCTTTGTTCATAAAAAACTCTTTTATCTTATTCTCCCTTTTGGGATTAAAGCTATTTGCCAATACAGAACTGGCTGAAAATGGAATCCAACAGATCCTCTGTCGTCGTTTTGCCCAGAAGTTCCCCGATAGCATTAACAGCAATGTGCAGTTCTCCGGCCAGCAATTCGATCGGTTCAGAAGAAGAAAGCAGTTTAAGTGACTCCTCTACAGCCGAATGGGCTCGTGTCAATCCTTGTCTGTGACGGCTGTTGATATTGGCGGATCCTTGTTTATAGGAAGCCTCACAGCCCAAAGCTGTTTGACACAAAAGCTGTTTGAGGCGGGACAGACCATCACCCGACAGGCATGAAACCGGAATGACATCCTCTCTGCCAAGCCGGTTCTCCGAATCCCATAGACACGGCAGATCCTGTTTATTGACAACAACTATCAAAGAAGTCTCTCCCCGTATCTCCCGGTAGAAACTTTCATCCTGCTCAGAAAACACCTCAGAACCATCTACGACCCAAAGAATAACATCTGCCCTCTCGATCCACTGACGACTGCGGCGAACGCCCTCCATCTCGATCGCGTTCTCGGATTCCCGAACACCCGCGGTATCTACAAACGTGATGGGAACTCCACCAATATCCGCTTCAGCCTCAATAGCATCTCGTGTGGTCCCCGGTATTTCCGAGACAATGGCTCTTTCTCTTTTGAGCAAGGCATTCAAAAGACTGGATTTTCCGGCGTTGGGCCGTCCCACGATCGCCACACAAAAACCGTTGCGCAGGATGTAACCTTCCCGGAATGTTTCCAAAGCGTCAAAAATCGTTTCTTTGGCTTTTATCAGGTGCCGTCTGAGACCTTCCGAAACATTGGGCGCGATATCTTCATCCGGGAAATCTATATACGCTTCCACATGAGCCAGCGACTGAAGCAGTTCGTCCCGAATATCATCAAAGACGCGGGAAAGCCCTCCGGCCAGCTGCTCAGACGCGGCACGGGCCGCTCGTTCCGTGCGGGCATGGATCAGATCCACTACCGCTTCGGCCTGAGTCAGATCCAAGTGTCCATTGAGAAAAGCGCGACGGGTAAACTCTCCCGGTTCCGCTAATCGGGCACCGGCATCTAAAATCGTCTCTAAGACTTTGCGGGCAATGACAAAGCCGCCATGACACCCTATTTCCACACTGTTCTCGCCGGTATAGGAACGAGGCGATTTAAAAACCGAAACGAGAACTTCATCCACAATATCCTGACCTTGAATGATATGACCATGATGGATCGTATGAGTCGGAACTTCTGTCAGGGAATGGAAATTTTTAGAAATTGCTTTAAAACAGGCATCAACAATTTGAAACGCCTTGTTCCCCGACACACGAATGACAGCAATGCCGCCTTCTCCGCTGGGAGTCGCAATCGCCGCGATAGTATCATTCATGGTCAGCTGCCGGTTTCAGCCAAAGATATTTGGCTATTCTGCCTTTTTCCGGGTAGTCCGCTTTTTGGCAGTTGTTGTTGATTTAGCCTTAACTGTTTTAGCGGTCGTTGCTTTTGTGGTCTTCCGAGTCCGGCTGGCGGCAGTCTTAGCCGTCTTCTTTACGGCAGTCTTTTTAGCGGTTGAGGTACGGGAACGGGTTCCGTTTTTTGCAGTGGTTGTTTTGCGTTTGGTCACGCGTGATGCCGGCTTCTCCGCCGAAATGATTTGCTCCACATCTTCCACAGTATAGCGTTTCGCGTCACCCCAGAAGTTTTCCAGATCGTACCGCTCACGGGTATCACTGCGCATCACATGGATGATCACGTCATAATAATCCAAAACGACCCAGCTGGTACCCACCATCCCATCCATAGAGGTCGGATGAACATGGTATGCCTCAAAGACTTTCTCACGGATCTCATTAATGATCGCCTTGAGATGAGGTTCGCTCGATCCGCTGCATATCACAAAAAAATCGGTCACGGAAGTCACACCGCGAACATCCAATACCGTGATATTCTCCGCCTTGCGGTTCTCCGCAAACTTCACACAGGCTAAAGCCAACTCATTTGAATTCATATTATTAAGTCGTATGTATTAAATGTGACGCAATCAATGTACGCCCATGATTCCCAAAATGATAAAAATAACACCCAGCAACGCGCGGAAACCTGCTAATATATTGAGCCGTTTAGGCTTATCCGTCAGCCAGTTCAAGACATCGCGCATACGGCAAGGTGTCGCGGTAAACCACATTCCAAAGATGATCAATACCGTTGCCACTGACGGGAAAAGCACAGCCCAGCCCCAATCCGCGTAACGCGCGGTGTCATAGATCAGCTTGGCCACCAGAAACATAAAGATCGAATAGGCCCTGACCGCCAAAAAATCCTTCACATAAAGGCCGACACCCACCGCTATCACGATAAAAGCGATAAACATGGGCTTTTTCATCGCGGCAAAGTCCGAAACATTCTCCAGGCTAAAGTAATATAAGAACCAAACTGTACTCACGATCAGAAAGAAATACCCAATCGGCAAAGAGCGCGGAAAAGCTTTCAGAAACTTCCGGGTCTGTTCCGGACGAACAAATACAAAAGCGGAACTGAGGATCAGTATCGCTCCCAGGATCAATGATAAACAAGATAAGCTCATTTTATATATTCTTCTTAAACCGGTTCTCCATAAAGAGAATATTGCCCTGCGCGAGTCACTTTGAACTTGCGAATCGTTCCAACCCACTCCGCGGGTCCTTCAAAGACCACGATTTTATTACATCGGCTCCTTCCCTGCAAGCGATTCACATTCCGGCGGCTGACTCCTTCGACCAGTACCTCGACCGTGGCACCCATTTTTTGCTCATAAGATGCCTGTGCTAACTCATTTACCACCTGCAGCAGACGCGCGTGACGATCTTCCTTGACCTCCTGCGGTATTTGATCCGGCATGACCGCCGCGGGAGTATTCTGACGCGGTGAGTATTTGAACAGGAATACGTTATCAAAACGGACTCTCCGCACTAAATCAACTGTTGCCTGGAAATCTTCTTCTGTCTCACCGGGAAATCCGACAATGATATCCGTAGCCAGTCCGATCGTCGGCTGGACAGCGCGGAGCTGATCAATGATCTCCAAAAATCTTTCCGCCGTGTAGCCCCTGTGCATGAGTTTCAAAATACGGTCGCTGCCGCTCTGCACCGGGATATGAGCGCTTTCGCACAATTTGGGAATACGTCCATAAGCCTCAACTAAATCTTTCCCATAGCCTTTAGGATGAGGCGCGGTGAAACGGATCCGTTCCAGCCCTTCGATTTCCGCGATGGCATCCAGCAACTGCACAAAACCGCTGCGTCCGTCTGCCGAGACCGGAATATCAAAACGTCCAAAACTGGTCACGATCTGCCCCAGCAGTGTGATCTCCTTCACTCCGGAATCCGCCAGCGAACGGCATTCTTTGACGATCCCGTCTATGGAACGGCTGAATTCATGTCCACGGGTCTCCGGCACAATACAGTAGGTACAATGCTGATTACACCCATGCATGATATTTACATAAGCCGTTGGACTCAGATGTGCGGCACCGTCTTTATCCTCTTCCTCCGCGGCAGTATTCGCAGCCATCAGGTGCTCATCGAAAAACGGCGGGCATTCCTTGACACCTCCGCAGTCAACGATCCGGCTTTGTTTGCCTTGAACCAGTTCAGATAAGTAATCCCCCAGCAGATGATAGCGGTGTGTTCCCAAAACGAGATTCAAACCCGGCAGAAGGGTCATCAATCTTTCCCCCTGAGCCTGAGCCATACAGCCCAGAAAACCAAATATGCACTGGCGATGATGGACTCTCGCCTGACCTATCAGCATCTGCATCTTGCCAATCGCTTTCTGATCAGCGCCGTCCCGCACACTGCAAGTGTTCAGAAGAACAACATCCGCGTCCTCTTCAGAGGCGGCCAGCGTGTAATGATAAACACTCGTGAGACGCGCGGCCAAAGCCTCCGAATCACGCTTATTCATCTGACACCCAAATGTTTTGATATATACTGACGGCATTTTTAGCAGGTTTTATTCACCGTGATGTACACCATCCCCACACAGTCTGATTGTCTATCCTTTGAGGGTCAAGACATTTTGACAAACACACAACTCAAAAAACAAAATATTTTTTACGATCCAACAGGAACGACATTATCGCTGGAGTAAAGAACTCCGCCTTGAGGATCGGTATAACGAGCACGCAATGTCACTTTTCCTTCCTTAGGAGCGTTTTCTTTGTCCCAGCGAAGCAGAAGATGATAACTGATCCCCAAAAGGCTTTTTTGAGCAAAAGGTTTCAGATCCTCCGCCGTATAGGTTTGCCGCTTGATGATCCGCAGAGAATCATCTGTTTGTTCCCCTTTTCGGAATCCGTCAAAAAGGGTGATTTCTAATTCACCATGAACGATGTCAGAACCTTTCGCTTTTCCCGGTTTGACGGCAAAGACCTGGATGGCGATCGCGTCCGGGATCAGATCTTTGTCCAGATCCAAAGCGTAAGGCATTTGCAGCAGATTCAACTCGGCAAAATCCCTTGTTCTATAGGCTGGCGCTGAACTCCCGGCGTCATCTGTCTGGCCATTGACAATGCTTGAAGAAGTCGTCTCACAGCCCGACAGCACCGCCACGCACACCACGCAGCTCATTATAAAAGCCGCATGGTATAAAATTCGCTTCCCATAGATCATGGATCGATCAAAAGTTCCTTAGTATAATTTTCCCGTTTGATCGTCCGATTGGATTTTTTCTTCTCTTTAGTTTCATCTTCCACAGCGTTTGGATCCGCATCCTGCTCTGGCAAGATCTTCTCCAACACTTTTTGCTGCAGAGGATCCCGATTCAAATCAGATTCCAGGATAGAATCTTTGAACCCTTCTTTTGTCATATCCATGATATCAACGATATTCGTTGTATTCAGTTTAGAAGGCATGACGACCTGAGGAGTCAGGACGATCAAAAGTTCCTTGCGGTCACTTTCAAACTTCTTGCTGCGGAAGAGAGCGCCAATCACCGGTATATTCCCGATCCAAGGCACTTTCTTTGTTCGTGAATCATCCACAGTGCTGATCAACCCCCCGATCAGGACTGACTCACCACTCTGAACACTCACAGTGGTATTAGCAGTGCGCTGGGCGATGATCGGGATGGATACATCGGAACTGATCTTGATCTCATTGCTGGTCAGCTGACTCACTTCCGGGTTGACATCCATCTTCACAGTTCCATCCGGACTGATCCTGGGTGTCACCGTCAGGATCACACCAATATCCTGATAGGCATAGGTACTGATCGGATTGCCCACACTGTTATACTGTGTATCCGTGATGATGGGGATCCTTTCACCAATGTTGATGTTGGCTTCCACATTATCACCTGTCAAAATCTGAGGACAACTCAGCACTTCCAGGCGTCCATCTTCCTGCAAAGCACGGAGCAGGAAATTGACTTTGCTGCCGGCAACTGCCGCGCCAAAACCTCCCGCGCTCTTCAGAGCGTCATCCACACCAAAATCCGTTCCCAAACTGAAAGGCGTACCGCCAGCGGAATCCACATATTTCCATTCCACACCCAGCTCCGTGGTACTGTCCAGAGTGACTTCGGCCAGCACGACCTGAATGAGTACTTGCGGCTGAGGCTGGTCTAGTTCTTCGATCAGAGCTTCCACCTCGCCAATATAACGAGGGCTGGCGGAAATCAGCAAAGAATTGCTGACGGTCTCCGCGACGATGGAAACTTCACGATCCAGGATCGTCTGAGCCGCGCCTGCCGCAGATTGTCCCAGGATCGAGATCGTCCGGTTCAGATCCTGCTGCAGGAAAGTCCTCATGGCTGTTTCCATTTCCTGAGCGCGGGAATTCCTCAAGCGATAAACTTTCGCTGTGCGCTCCTGTGCCGGATGAGCGTCCAGAGTGCTGATGATATCACTCGCCAGGCTGACATAGTGTTCCGTTCCCCCTACTAATACCGTGTTGGTGCGCAGATCGATCGTCACGGTCAGCGCGTACTGCTCAGCAGAACCCACGACCGCTTTCGATTTTTCATTTTCTGATGATCCACCCTCCGCCTCGTTCATTTCCTTGACAGCGTCACTCATCGGCTTGACNNAAAGTGTACTCTACAGAACGTTGAGCCGCCGCGCCGCCAGCAGCCTGTAAACGGAATAATGCCGTCAGCACTTGCGCCATCTGGCGGGCATCGGCGTTCTTGAGCGAGAAAATCTGGATCTTCGCTTCCTGCGGTGAGCTTTGATCCATGCTCTTGATCATGGAATCCAAAAACTCCATGTAATCCACCGGAGCGGAAACGACCAGCGAATTGGAACGCGGATCCGGAGTAATGAGAATACCCTCTTTCAGCGCGGAGGAGACCAGATTTTCACCTTCGGGAGTCCGTGTGATGAACTGCAGCAGCGATTGCCGGGCCGCGCTGGTTTCCGTCAGATTCCGGGGATTGGTATTCAGCACGGAATTTAAGATCGTGGACAATTCCGCCGCTCTCGCGAAAGTAAGCGGGAAAATGCGGATCTCATTGATACGGGCGACTTGCTCGGTATCCAGTTTCTGAACCAATTCCTCCAGACGTTTGATATCGCTTTCACCAGCGGAAACAATGATCGCGTTGATCCGTTCATCCGCGCTGACAGTCGGACCAGCCGCGCCGCCAAAACCAAATCCGCCCTGTTGACCACGAAGCAGAGCCTGCACTGTTGTCGCCACACGGCGCGCGTCAGCATGAGCCATCGGGAAAACGTGTACCTTCAAAGCGTCACTTTCCGGTTTATCCAGTTTCGTGATGAGAGACTGTACCATCTCTTCATCATCCGGACTGGTACCGATGATCAACGCGTTCGCCCAGGCATCCGCCACGATCGTGATAGGATCAGCCGGAGTCCCTCTGGCTTTGGCTGGACGGTTCTGGAACAGACGCTGCAAAGTCATCTGCATCTTGGACGCGGTGGCATTCGTAAGAGTATAAATATTGAAATTCATCCGGCTGTTCGCGTCTTTCACATCTAACTCGACCAGCATCTTCTCCAGAAGCTCCGTATCCTCTTTGCCGGCGGTCACCAGAAGAACATTCGCACGTTCATCCGCGGCAATCGTTACAGGCATAGCACGTTCTCTGACACCGGCACGTGTCTCGGCTGCGCTCTTGGCCTGGAAGAACGAATTCAGCGTAGTGACCAGTGAACCCACTCTCGCGTGCTTGAGTACATAGGTCTTTACATCAATGAGAGCCTGATTTTCAGCAGTATCTACTTCGGAAATCAACTCCTTGGCCAGCGCCATATTTTCAGGACTGGCGGAAATGATCAGCGTATTCGACGGGATATCCGGGATCACGGAGAAGGCTTCCCTCCCTCCGCCCCGTCTCCCCATTGTTGAGGAACCCGGACGATAGACACCCTGCTGCACCAACGTGCGGAGCATGGTCGCGACTCTCTGCACATCAGCATGGTTCAGATGAAGAGTCTCTATCATCCCGGCCGCTGTTGGTTCCTGATCCAATTTAGAAACCAAGTCCCTGACGACTTGCAGATTCTCCTTGCTCGCGGTAACGATCAAAGAATTGCTCAAAATATCCGCGTCCACGCTCACACGATCCTGCGGATCGGGCTGGACCCCGGCCTGCGAAAGAGCCTGCAATCTGGCCGCGAACACATTGCGAACGGTCGCCGCCAAACGAGTGGAATCGTTCTGAGTCAACATGAGTACTTCCGGCTCTAAATTAGGATTATCCAGCGGCTGATCTAACTTTTTCAGCAAATCATCAATCAGACGATTGTCTTCATCGTTTGCCGCCACCAGCAGGCTGTTGCTGCGCGCGTCCGGCATGATCACCGCCCGATTCCGGGCTCCGCCTGTCATCGCACGACGCTGGAAAAGTGTTGTCAATGTCGTTCCCAAACGCTGTGCTGTGGCATGTTCAAGCGGGATCATCCGGATATTATTCATCAGCGCGGACTCCGCGGAATCCAGCTCTCTGGCCAGATCCTCCATCAACTGCATATTCGCGTTGGAACCGCCCAGGATCAGGCTGTTACTGCGTATATCCGCCATAACAACCGAGCGGATCTCTTCCGTCTGACCACGGCGTACCCGCTCATTCATCAAACGCTGTAAGGAGGCAACTAACACAGATGCTTCCGCGTTCTTTAAATTGACGATCCGAACCCCGTTCATATCTGCCGGCAGTTCCCGATCCAATTCATGAACAAGCGCATCCAGCGCCTCCACATTCACCTTGGGCACCGCGACGATCACACGGTTGATCCCGGCAGATGTTGTATCGTTGATGACACGAATCGGTTTGTTCAGATCCAGAGAAACATCTTCGCCCGTTTCCTTCTTCAGCTTCAAACGCTGGACAGAAGACGGTTGCATTCCTATCCCCGGACGGAAGACGCCCGCATTAGCGTTGAACATATTCTGCAGGAGTGTTCCCATCTGCGCCCCAGAAACATACTTCAACGGATAGACCTTCACATCCATCTCTGATGTGTCTGTTTCCACATCCAGCTGAGCAACGATCTGCTCGACTCTTTCCATCATGGTATCTCTGGCTATCACACACAGCGAGCGTGTACGCTCATCCGCTGTGACTGCCACCATATCTCCCGGACGCACCGTCTTGAATTGCGCCACAGCCTGGTTCACGATACGAAGGATCTGAGTCGGATTCGCGTTCTTCAACTCGATCACCTTGCACTGTAAAAGAGAATCGATCCCTTCCTCATCCAACTGCTTGATCAAGGACTCAATGACGAAAAAGTCTGCCTGGCTTGTCCGTATCAACAGACTGTGAGTGCGGGTCTCCGGCACGATGATCGCGCGAGGAACAGGCGGAAGACCACCAGGCTGACCGCCTTCTGGGTGAGGCTGCGCGCCGGGCTGCCCTTGCTGTTGTCCCTGCCCCTGGGCTTGCGGATTTCTCCGTCTCTCTGCCTGGGCATTGGCCCCATTGGCAGAGGGATTTCTAAAGAGTTCAGTCAGCGTTCTGGCAAGTAAAACCGGATCCGCTTCTTTCAACTTGAACATTCTGATTTCAGAATCTCCTTTATTGAATGAACCCTGCAGCTGTGTGATCAGGGAACGGATCCTGTCCACTTCAAAACTGGGGCCCGAAACAAGAAGTGTATTGGCTTTAGTATCAACCGCCAAGGTGATCTTCAAATCTTCCGGGCGGACTTCAGCCTCAGCCGCTTTTTGCGCGTCTCGCTCTTCCTGTGTCTGCACTTTGAAACCGTTTTTACCAACATTGGAATCATGCGAACGAGGCGGAAGTTTATCTACGACCTCCAGCTCGGACGGCGAAACCTGAGGATAAATGTTGACCAAGATCTCCGCTATCTGATCGACCGGCATAGTCGTGATGGGGATCAGTCGCACGATTTCAGTCAGGTCGCGGGCGACATTATCCATTTTTTCGATCATGGACTCGATCTCCTCAAAATCCTTTTCGCGTGCGACAACCGTCAGCGTATTGGAAAGAAGATCTGATTCAAAAATGGCTTCTTCGGGTCTGCTCTTGTCATTGAACAATTCATCCAGCCGCAGCTCCACATCCAAAGCATCTGCGTTGACCAGTGTATAGAAACGAACTTCTCTATCCGGTTTTTCCGGTTTCTGATCGATCGTCTTGAGGATATTCTCCAGCATTGCCAGTCTGCTGGGGGAGCCCATCACGATGAGGCTGTTATTTTTCTCATCAGATGTTATGGACAAGGCTTCACGATTGTTGCGGCCTCCTCCCCATCCAAACCGGCGCATTCCGGCACCGTCCATGAGAGTATTCACGGTACGTACAGCCTGGCTCACATAAATATTCTCCAGCTTGTACGTTCTCATCTCCAACTGACGCTCCGGAAGTTCAGCCTCCAGTGTCTTCATGATGTTTTCAATGAGTTCCATCTGTTTCTCGCTGGAAGCCACGATCAAACGACCGGAATAATCATCCGGGAGGATCAACGCATCCGCCGGACCGGCATCCGTCAATCCCTTGACCTGATCCCGGTAAAGCTGCTGGACCCGCTGGGAATAGCTCCACACATCCCATGTTTTTACATCAAACATCTTCAGTTGGCGCGCGTCGCGAACTTCGGGAACATCCAGTTCCTCAATAAGCTTAGAAACACGCTCGACTTCACCCGTATTGCCGGATATGACAACTTTATTATTCTGATCATCCGGAAGGATCCTTGTCGCGATGGAAGTGCGGGAAGTCTTGCTGAAAACAACAGAATTCAGCACAGTTGCCAACTGGGATGGACGAACCGATTTGACTATGAATGTCTTAACTGTAGGTTCCGAAGCTTCGCTCTTATCCTTGAAGGTTTGAACGATTTCGTCCATCATCTCTTTCTGGGACTCGCGGATCCCCACGATCAGCTTTCCGCTGTAGTCATCACCGAAAATATAGGCATCCGCCACACCGACTCCCCCTTTGTCCTTCATCTGATTCTGATAAAGGGCCCGGACGTTGTTGGCAAAAAGGGTCATATTGGCATGTTGTACCTCATACGTACAGAGAATCCGCTGCATACCGTCAGACATGCTGTCGAACTCTTTGATCAGCTGTTCCGCGTATTCGATATCTTCAGCCAAACCAAAAACGTAGATACCACCCGTCTTTGTTTCGGGGGAAATCCATGGAGCGTAACCGGGACGCTGAGCGCGGCGACTGCGAACGACATATCCCAAGGCATTGGCGATCTCCACATTGTTACCGTGTTTCAGCTTCAGAAGATGCAGCTGCATATCCGGCAGAGCGGATTTATCCTCCATCGAATTGATAATGCTGTCGATCAACTCTAGCTGTTCCTTGGATGCCGCGACCATCATCCTGCCGTTCTCGTTATCCGGGAGAAAAACCGCATCGGCCACACCCAGATCCGGTTTGGCTTTGATCTGATCCATGTACAAGGTGCGAATCCGGTTCATCTGCTCATTGACATTGCGGGACGTGATCCGATAGGTCTTCATCTCACGTTCCTGCTGCATCTCCGCGGTATCCAATCTTTCTATGATCATCTGGACTTGCTCCAGATCCGCGTTTTTGCCGTAGAATATAATGGCATTCCGGTTTACATCCATCGTGACCAGAGGTCTTACACCACGACTTCTGGGACCTTCCCGGTTATAGGTGACATGCTGTACGACTGGATATATATTGCGGACATCCGCCTGCTTCAACCGGAAAATGCGAAGAGAACTTTCGATCGTTCTTTCCTGATCCAGAGTCTCCACGATCTTCTCGATCATGGGCATCTGACTTTGATCAGCAGAAACAAATATGCGCCCGGTGTAATCAGGGATGAACTGAGCGTCTATACCGCCTTTTCCTTTGGTGGATTGAACCTGATCCCGATAAAGTCTGCGAACATTATCCGTAAAATCCCAGACATCATATACCTTTGTGTTGAAAACACGGATCTCGCGGTTAGAACCGGCCCCCACTTCGTCAAACTGCGTAATAAGCTTCTCGGCCGTTTCCAAATCTTCCGGAGAAGCATAAACATAAATTGAGTGATTCGACCAGTCTTCATCGATCCACAGACGCTCACGAAATCTACTTTTCTGAGTCAGCGCCATCCTTAAAAGACCACTTACCATCCCAATATCACCACCTTTGATCTTGAATTGGCGAAACTCTTTTTCTGATTTGGGCGTTGTCCCGTGAAGGAGTGTGAACAATTCCTCTATCACCTTCATCTGCGCGTCTGTCGCGGAAATCGTTAGTTTGGAATCTTCATAGGACGGCAGGAAAACAGCGTTCACCGCGCCTAACTCCGGATTCGATTTCAGATGCTCCCTGTAAAGAGTCATCAAATTTGAATTCAACTCTCTAAACGCGGAATATTCTCTCGTTCTGACATTGAATACCTTGACGATACGAGGTTCCTTCTCCTGATCCACATCCAGTGTTTCGATCAGTGTAGCCGCCTGTTGAATATCACTTGCCGAGCCACAAACAACCAGGCTATTGCTGTGGCCGTCTACAAAAACCGAAGGCTGCGGTCCTCCTCTTCGCTTCCCTTTATACGTGTTTAAATAGTTTCTGATGACACTGGCAAATTCATAAGGATTACCGCCGTCACTGCCCAACGTGTGGCCGTGTAAGTGAAAAACTTTTATCCCTGTGCTGCCGCCGGTTTGAAGATCTATTTCTTCAATGATCTTCTTGATCTTTTCCTGTTCCTCATCTGTACCGCAAATGATCACACGTCCTGTATAAGGTTCAGGGATGATGCGAGGCGCGTCCGCGCGCTGCTGCATCTGTCTGCGGCGCTCCTGAATATTCTTACCTGCCCACTCACTGCGGTTTTGTTCCATCAGCAGCTGCATGGCCAGATTACTGATGTGCTGAGGATCCCCCTGCACATCAATAAAACGGATCTGTCGTCCCGTTACCGAAGAAGATTCCACATCCAAATCCTTTACAACTTCGCGCACCGCTTTTAATACACCAGCTTTGCCATTCAGCACCAGGCTATTGCTGCGTTCATCCGTCAGCACACGCAAACCAGAACGACGGTCATTGAAGGTAGTTTGGATCAGATTTCCAAGCTCGGCCGCCACAGCGTATTCCAATCGGATGACACATGTTTCATTCTTTTCCAGATTGGCTAGATCTTCCCCATCCGCGGTCTGATCAGCCATTCCTGGTTCGTAGGCATCCACTTTATCAATAGCCGTCTGGATCTCGTTCATCAGCTTCTGATTGGCACTCATCACCACCAAACGCTCCAGCTTGGGATCCACGATCAATTTTGCTTTTTGCGGATCATTTTCATTCGGAGCCGCGATCCCGCTCACCATTTGGCGCACCATCGCTGCCAACTCTTCAGGAGTCATCCGGCGCGGATAGAATATCTTAGTATCCATCTCCAGCTGCGGACGCTCACCGGCTGTATCCAGTTTCTTGACAGCTTTATCAATAATAGCCAGTTGCTCCGGATCGCCGCTGATCACCAGCAGACGGTTCAGTTTGGTATCTACGATCAAACGGGTGCGATTGGAAGCCTTTTCTCCCGGCGCGGCAATACCGCTTACGGCTTGATTCAAAAAGTTGGATAACTCTGTCGGTGTGATATATTGGGGATAATACACACGCATTTCCGAATTACCAATGACATTCTCGCTCTCTGTCCAATCTTTATTATCATCAGCGCCAGTAGTATCGATCGTATCAACCGCGGACTGGATTTCCGACAATAGTTTCTGATTCGCGCTCATTACTACCAGGCGATTCAGCTTGGGATCCACGATCATCTTGGCCTTTTGAGGATCATTTTCATTCGGTGCCGCGATACCATTTACCATCTGACGGATCATGGCAGAGAGTTCCTCCGGGCTCATTTGCCGTGGATAGAAAATCTTTGTATCGGTTATGATTTCCGGACGTTCACCATCTGTATCCAGCTTTTGAACGACCTTATCAATAATCGCCAGTTGCTCCGGATCCCCGCTGATGACCAAAAGTCGTCCCTGCTTTTCATCCACGACCAGGCGTGCCTTGTTAGATATCCTTTCATCGGGTGCCGCGATACCGCTGACAGACTGCCTGATAAAACCAGCTAACTCTGCCGGTTTGGTGAATTTGGGATAGTAGATCCGCATATCCGAGCTCCCAGCGGTATCATTACCCGCAGAAGCTGAATCCACCTTTTCGATGACTTTTTCAATAGTCTCCATCTGTCCGGCAACCGGTGTGGTAACGATCAACCGGTTCAAGCGGCTATCCACGACCAAACGGGCTTTTGTCGCTGAGGCCGCGGGTCCTTCGCCCGGCATCGCTACTCCCGAAACAGTCTGCCGAACCATCGTGGCCAACTCCGCCGCGCTCATCTCTACGGGATAGAAGATCCTCACATCTGTGGGGGCGACACCTTCCTTGCTCTCAAAGCGGTTGATCAGCTGTTCTGCCAGATCCACACGCTCTGTCGGGCCAAAGACGACCATCGTTCTCGATGCCTCATCCCACACCGCGGTCACATAATCTTCCGGGCTTGGCGGCAGCGGCATATAGGAATTCTTCTCCTGATTATAGCGGCTTCTCACCGGTGCCGTCGCGATACCGAATGTGCGGTTGATCAAATCTGTCAGCACCGGGCCGGACGCACTGACGATATTGAACGTCCGCATCTGACGTTCGGCCTGCGGCGCAACATCTGCCAGTGTCAGCAGTTTCTCGATCCGCTCGATATTCTCTACACGATCCGTCACCAGAATGCCCTTGCCTCTTCCCATGGGGAAAATCGATCCCGCATTGGATAGCATTGTTGTCGTAGATTGGGCGATCTCATTCGGATCCAGATTCTTGAAATTAAGAGCAACCGTTACGATCTCTCCCGGACGCACATCGCCTCTTTCCTCCAGGTTTCTGAGTATTTTGAGCGGTGTCTGCTTCAGTTTGGACAGCGGCATTAAGCGCAAATACCGATCCTGCTCCACCAGAGTCGCGTCCTTCATACTCAGGATCAAATTCAGAGTATCCAGCGCTTCCTGATAGTCATACGGTTCCGGATCTGAATATCTTAAAGTTCCCTCCAGATCGATATCCACCAACAGGGGCTTTCCTGCCATCTGGGCAAATCGTTCCACTACTGTTTTATAGGGTACACCATCAAATTGGAACCGGATATTTTTCGTATCCGGTTTGGTGTCCGCGTTTGCGGAAGGTGGAGCCACAACGGAAACATTTGTTGCCACATTAGCCGTACCAGAAGCGTTTTGCGCTTTCGCGTAAAACAAACTGGCCACCATGCAGCTTAACAATGTCGAAAGTCTGAGTGCGCGTCTAATTGTCATTATCTTTTATAAATTCTTCTTTAGGTTTGAGATTTGAAGGCAGATTTTCCACCTTCATTTGATGCAATTGTGCCAAGGTCGATCCAGGCTCTACAGCCCAATATCCCTCGGCGTTTTGTAAAATAACTCGACTATCCGAATACAGAATAGAATTGGGTATCGGCATTCTCCGATAATCCACTCCCAACAGGGTCCAACCTTCGATCTTATCCCCCGGAGTATAGAGATGAACGGAATTGTTCTCTGTATTCATCAGATGTATCTCCACTTTCCCCGCCCATTCCGAAAGCGAAACCACTTTCCATATCTCTGGTTTGAATGTAGGCTGATTATTGATAGTCTGCTCTTGATTCGTGGGCGAAGGCTCCTGAGGTTTGACTTCCGGAGGACGTTTCACATAAGGTCGGAATATATCCCTTGCCACGATTCCCTGGTACAGTTGGCGTTCAGGTGTTGCTAAATCAGCAACCACAATGTTAGTAACTCCGCTCTTCTTTACAGCATCCGGAACCGGATCCAGCACGATCGTCAAATAACGGAACGCAACCTTGACCCAACCGGGCTGATTCACAGGCGTAAACTTTATCCCATCCAGCTTGTGAAAAGCCTGAGAATTTTCCAGCAGATAGAGTAGATCAATGATCTTCTCTAAAGATCCTTCCCCTTGAACAGTCCAGCCAATCTCTTTCGCACCGCCTTTGCCCACTCGATTCGGTCCCACAGGCGACCTTGTAAAGGCACGGGGATTCAATTCTACCTTCTGGATAATTTCATTCAGAAATTCTCCCATCTCCCCATTCACCTGATCAGAATTGCCATTGATGATCATTTTTCCCGCAGCAGTCACCTCTTTTTCAGCAATCTTATACTGTTCTTGTTCTTTCTTCATTTTATTCAATTTGAGAACAAGCTGTGCTTTCTGTCGTTTCAATTCCTGTGCCGGCTTGAGTATCGCTCCCTGCACCAGCATAAAGATAATAAAGATCCCTACACAGGAGAGTACCGCAATACCTAATATTTTTTCACGACCTTGTATCTGCATCTCTACTGATCCCCTTTCCGTCTTTGCTGTCCGCCATTTCCTCTGCGCTGCTGCTTAGGATTAGCCTGTTCTTCTGCTTTTTTCACCATTTCACGCCGTTCCTGCACCGGCATCGAAGATATATCGTCCTCCGGACGCGCAGGTGGCGTGTTCAATGATTCCAGATCCGGAGATTCCTTGCTATTCGGCAGCAACAGTTCAAAAGTCGTTTGAAATGCATAGCCGCCTTTTCCGCCGACAGGAATGATCGCCGGAGACTTCAGCCGGTATCCGGCTTCTCTTAGCTGTGTATCCAGTTTAGTAATGACATCGCTATGGGTTGCACGGACTGAAAGCACGATATTACTGCGGGCTCCCGTGGAAAAACTCGTCACATACAGCTCCTGTGCGTTGGGCAGCAGTGAACTCAATACCGCCAGATGATCCAGCCAGTAGTTTTCGCTCTTCTGCCAGGTTCGCAAAGAAACAGCCTGCAATATGTTCTGTCTCCAGACAGTCTGATTCTTGGACAGCTTGGTAATCTGCTGCTGCACAGCATCCTTCTCCGCCGTCCTCACCTGGATAACATGAGAACGGATCACAAAAAACATCAGGAACACCAGCAGCAAAGCCACCGTTCCCAGAACTATCTGCTTTGTTTTGCCGGAATCGGAAATGGATGGTTGCTTGGGATTCAGGAAATCCAGCGAAAGTTTTCCATTGTTCAGCAGCTCTGACGCGAATCCCGATGTCAAAACGATATTTGACTCATTCTTGATTACTGCGTCCTTAAGCGGGATTGTTTTGGCCGGATTGAACTCTTCCACCAGAATATCTGAAGAATCCACTTTTTCACGCAGGGCATCCACCAGCCGCTGAGTCTCACTACCAAAACGCGTCACATAGATCCTGTTGATCAAACCGTGAAAATCATCCTGTTCATACGAATGGATACAACGCATCGTCTCCATTACCAGCTGTTCCTGCCATTCTTTGAACTGATCTTCCGTATTTCTGGGTCCCAATGTCGCTTCGCGGCTGACGACCAAACGTCCCCCTTTGGAAATATCAATGGTCACAGTACTCTTGGCGGCAGAAAGAAGCATCATAGAACCAGATGAAACGGAAGGTGGGACTATGTCAGATAATGCGACCGCACGCGAGGCGGACTCGAACCCCAACGCGATCAGTTTGAACCCGGCGGCTTTGGCGATCTCCTGGTAATGATTCACCAGTATTTGCGGCACAACCGCGACTGTCACCTCTAACTGCTTTTGAACTGAACCTTTTCCCTTCTCCTTATCGGCAGAAGCTTCCGGGGAAAGATGTGTTTCGATCGTTCCGTTGATAGAAAAATCAATAACCGCGTCTTCAGGACGAAACGGCAGATCACGTGTGATCTGGAAATGGATCATCGAAGCGACTTCTCCTTCGTTCTCCACATAGGGGATCAGCATCTGTCTCAGCATCACTTCTGATCGAGGGATCCCCAGAACAACATTCCCAGTCGAAACCCTTAGCTCTTTCAACTTTCTGGATAATGCCGCACCGATATCCTTTTCTTTCGGATTTTCGGGCAGTTCTAGTTCAAACTCTTCATAACGTGTGTATTTTACAGCTTTGGCTCCCGATCCGATCCCTTTCGAGGCGCAAAGCAATGTCACCCACCGGTCATCAATATCTAAAACAACGACGGATGAAGGAGCTTTCTTCATTTTAAAAAGTTCCTGCAGCTTTGCCAGCGATCCGTTTTTATTGAATTTACCTATCACGCTTTTATTCCTATGCCGCGTCTTCCACGGCGTTCTCACTCTCTTCCGTTTCTACCTTAAAAGGCATTCCCAAACGTGTCAAATCTCTCAGCATCAATGTTCTGGGCTGTCCCTCCGCAGTATCCGCGATCACCTCTAAAACACAATAACGGCCAGAAGGGATCGAATAACCCGCGACATAAAAATGATACTGCCAGGAACGCGTTGTAATGTAAGGATAAATCGCCTGGAACTTCTCTGTATCCAGTGTTCCCTGCTGTATCAGCCAGGCGGGAGTGGTCATCTGATCCGACATCAGCCCTTCCCGTGCGTCAACGATCGCCTCCGCGTCTGTCTCATTCAAACCGGGAAGCACTTCCAGCACTTCAGCCGAAGCGGTATTCACATTGATCAGACCGGGCAAATACTTTTGATCTATCGTTGTGCAGTTGTCAAAAAGGGTTTCCATTTCTTCATCCGTCAGTTCCACAGGATACTCCTGCTCCGCGCCTTCTTCATTTTGCAGGCGCTCATTCGCGTTCAAAAGCATGGAGAGATTCTGGATCGTTCTGCCATTTCTCTGCATAGCCTCAATGAACGCCTGGGTCTGCTCGGACAATCCTAGCTGACTCAGACTGGAATTCGTACTGTTCAGATTGATCCTCGCCTCACCGGAACTGTTGATGTTCAAGTCATAGGAGATCGTTGTCAAACTGTGCCGCAGTCCCATGCCCAGGCTGCCCGAAGCGATCCCACTTTGGAACGCGTCTCCCACATCTTCCGAACCGCTGTCAGCTTTCAAATTCATATCCAAATCCCTGCCGTAAAGCGTCTGCACATTATACCCTTTTTCTTTGACAAATGCATCTAAAAATTCAAATTGAGGTGCAGTATCTGTTCCCGTCAGTGCAGGCAGTTCTTTCTTTGTTTCCGGAGCCTTTTCTGAACTGTTTTCCCCATTTCCATTTTCGCTTGTTTCACTCGAAGCGGCATCTTCCATCGCTAAACTGCTATCCTCTTCCATTGAAAAGAGATCTGTATCTAAAGCCGCGAGATCGAATCCATCAGATGAATTGCTCTTCTCATTCAGCGCTGACAATAAAACGGTCTCTTTCGCCGCGTCTAACACACTCTTGGGCAGGTATTTCAAATTGACTTTACCAGCTTCATCCTCCAGACCGTATGCAATGTTGTCCTCATTCTCCTCGTTTCCATTCCAATGATAGACTGTAAAATACCACTTGTCGGAACCGTCATCCAAAACCAGTTGTTCTTTGAATTCATCCGGATTGTTTGTCAGATCCTCGGAACTTGATTTGGCGGAGAGTGCCATCCAGATAGCTTTATTAACCCCGCTCATCGCCACAGCCCATGCCTGTTCTCCTTGCTCTCCGGCCACAGACGCTTTTTCCGCGGACTTAGTGGCATACAGCAAACTCACCGCCACCATCGCGCTCAAAATCACCACGATAAGAATAGCGTAAAGGACAAATCCCTGATTGGAAGCTGCTCGGATCGTTTTCATGGAACATCCTCCATTCTGAACGGGTTAGTATCAAACAGGTCTTCACTTCCCGTCCCGAAAAGATTTGTGCTGGAAGTACCGGAAGTGACTTTCTTTTTAGCGTTTGGAAGAAAAATAATTCGCTGAAAAACAACGACATTCGTATCCAGTCCGCTGGACAGACCGATTCCTTCCGATGGAAGCGGCTCCCGGTCATTGTCATAGTTTGGCAAATCATTCCCCAGCGTGGTGGCACTGTTGGTAGTTTCGCTGTTACCGGAATCACTTGTCAAATCAAACGCGGATTCAAAACTGTCTGTTTGTTCCTGTAATTCTTTTTCGGCTTTTGCTTCCTCTGTTTCAGGATCTTCCGAAGCTATCCTGATCTCGACTCCTAAAGGCAGTTCTTTTTGATTCCAGCTGTTGACCCATTGCGAACCGTCATAATACCGCAGATTGAAATAGCCGATCCCTTTCGCGAAAACAGTATTGACCGTCACTTTTTGGAGGCGGTTGGTTCCTTCATCAATAAAGCCTTCCATCGCCATGTATCCTTCACTGTCCCGCAAATTGGTATCTCCATTCCATAATGAATCTCCCGCGTAAACAATTTCAGATGTAAGAGCTTCTTCCGTATTGGTTAAAGAAGTTTCAGACGAAAACAGATTCGTCGCGCCGGAAAGTAAGTCAAAATTCCGNNACTATCAACATCATTTGTCGAGCCCGCGCTCATACTGGCAGAATTGGTTTGCCCGGAAGCCGATGAACTGCTTTTGAGAGTAATATTTTCTTCACTCCGCTCTAAAACGGACAGTCCGTCACTGCCGCCACCTATGCGGTAGATCATCTTTTTATAGGTCGGCTGCAAACGGGATGGAGAGGTTTGTCCCATTTCATTGGTAATAAGTGATCCTCTCACCGGCGGNNGGTAAATTCAATAGAAGAAGAAGTTCCAGTCAGCCCCGGCAACAGTTCAGAGCCGTTGACCGCGCAGCGCAGTTCCATTCCCAGCCGGTCCATCACCAGACGAACCGCGGCTATCCGCTCCATCTCCTCCAGCGCGTCCTTTCTTAACATACTGGATTGCTGATAGAAATAGAGAGCAACAGTCATGATACCGATCGCGATCGTCACCGCCAGGATCACCTCCAGCAAAGTAAAAGCTGACAAAGCGGATCTGTAAAAAACATACCCACGTCGGCTTTCTTTGTTGGACAAACTGAATCTCATTCGACTGATGAACTATCCTCGTTCTCTTTATATAAAATATACTGACTCAAGCGCTTGACGATTTTTCCATCCGGATCATGGATCACAACCTCTACCTTCTGGAGCTGTGGCAGTTCCAACCCGTCTCCTTCCAGATCCATCACCTCGGTACTGACTTCTTCCGTTTCAATATCATAAGACCAATCCTGGAACGGTTCTTCAAACTGGGTGCCTTCCACACTCTCAGCCGCGATCACTCCCATCTGTATTTGAGAAATAACGCTGACCGCCAGATTCACTCCATGAAGATTTGCTTTCATCCTCTCAACTGAATCGACCGAGGACTGTAAACCGCCCGTAATGACCGATGCCGCACCCAAAATCAAAGCCAATGCCATCAGCACCTCCAGCAAAACACCGCCCGAAAGATGGTATTTCATCTGAAACTGATTGCATTGCTGACGGATAGGTATCATCATTTTGAAACAGTATTGGTAGTCTGTGTTTGCGGAGCTTCCAAGGTATCCTTCTCTTCTTCGGTTTCCTCTTCTAAAAGTTCCTCTTCCTCTTCTTCTGTATCTTCATCAGTTTCGTCTTCAGAGGTCTTGTAAATTTTCTTCTCAATCAATCCTGTGACCCCATTAAGCGAAATGATCACCTTGCGAGTGTCCTCATCATCACAGGAAATCATTTCAATTTCAATCGTTTCTGAGGAACCATCGGGATAAAAGATGATACTCTTTTCTTCTGATTCCAGTTCACTGACCGTCTCAGAGTCCAATGTATCCGACACCTGATTCGTGCTTTGAACAGAATTGGTTCCGTCCTGCACATCTCCCAGTATCGCGAAGTAATTCTCTTTTTCCGCCAGAACAACTCCATTGGTATCCGTATTTTCAGCCTCACCGCTCACTATCTGTTCCCGGAGGTTTGGAGTTTCTTCCTCTGCTTCCTCTTCTGTATTAGTTTGTTCGGTCTGTCCCTCTAATGTGACCCGTGTCACCTGCACCAAATCCCCTATTTCCTTGTCCATCCAAGAGACTTCTGGAAGATCAAGGAACACTCCGGGATTGCCTATCGGGTCATTTTCGATTGCGACTTTGGGAATATAAACCACTTGCCCGGAAACATCATTGGTGGAAACAAACTTGATAACGACACGCTTGCCGCTTTGCGCTGCCTCCGCGCTGGCAAACTTGAGCAGACTTTCAAACCGGCTGGCACCTTCTTCCAGACGGATCCCCTTCAAAGCCGGCGACATATAAAAGACCGCCGATGCCATGAAGATCATTAAAACAACAACCACCAGCAACAGCTCTATAAGAGTAAAACCGCGCTGGTGGTTCATAAAATATAATGATTTAAGAATTAACGGGTTGAATTAATTCTCACCGTTTGTCAATTCTTCGGCTTCGTTTTCATTCACCAAAGTGATATCGTCTTCGGTCTCCGCCTGACCATCCTCACCCATGGAATAGAGTTTATAAGGCAGAGTCAAAGTCGTGCTCGCGTCATCAAGACTCACGGTGCTGTCATCCGCCGGCTCGTAAACCAAAGCATTGCCCCAGGCATCTTCAAAATGGGTACCAGGCTTGAGGTACGGTCCCTGCCATTTCTCACCCAAACGTTCATTTTCAAAGGAAGGTTTGAGCATCAAGGCATTCAGACCGCCTTCATCTTCAGTAGGATAGTGACCAATGTTGAGGCGATAATTATCCAAAGCGCTTTGTATCTGCTGCAAAAACAGGCGGGTCGTATTCTTCTCCGCGGCTTTTTGCTGAGGAAGCACATAAACCACTAAAACCGTTGCCAGCATCATCAAAATAACGATCACCAGTAACACCTCAATCAGCGTAAAACCACTCTTCTTGTGAGAAACGGCAACGCCCCGATTTGCCAGCCAAGACCGGCACTGACAGACATTTATCTTCATAAATTATAAATCAATCTTATAGCAGACATATTTATGCCAACGGATGCCGACACGATATGCCGTAAGTTAGACGAATCAGCGGGTAATATTATTCAGCGTTACGCTGAAAATAATGGATAAATCGAAAAATAAAAAAAGTGAAGATCAACTCTTCACTCCCTCTCCTCTCCGGAATGGTGGAGCCGAGGAGGATCGAACTCCTGACCCCCACAATGCCATTGTGGTGCTCTACCAACTGAGCTACGACCCCATTCCGAACCGCTATCGCGCTTTCGCCGTTATGGCGACCCTACCGGGACTCGAACCCGGGTTATCACCGTGAAAGGGTGGTGTCCTAACCGCTAGACCATAGGGTCAGCGCAACGGGGAAGGACTCTACCAGATTCCTGTATCTTTGCAACACTAAATTGAAAAAAAGTCGCTTTTTTTCGCAAAAACATCTTTTTTCTCCCTTTTGAGGGCTTTTTCATTGATATCCCCTCGTGGATACACTATTCTTTTCTCAGTTAGTTGTGCTTACATCATGAAAACTACATCTTCAATCAATCGCAGAACGTTCCTGAAGACATCTGCTGCAGCGGCAGTCGGAGCAGCTCTTTTGAACACTCAATCCTCTTTCGCTGAGGATTCTAACGAAAAAAACGTCCGTACCGCGGCAGATCAGGTCACTCTGGGCAACACCGGGATCAAGCTCAGTCGTCTCGGTTTTGGCGCAGGCACAAACAGTGGTCAGGTTCAAAGAAATCTGGGACACGAGGAATTCAACAAAGTCATCCGCCACGCTTATGAACGCGGAATCACTTATTATGACACAGCGGAATCCTATCAGACACATACCTGGCTGAGAGAGGCACTCCAAGGCATTCCCCGCGAAAAACTTTTTATTCAAACGAAGATTCCCGGTGGCGTAAGAACTACAGAAGAAACACTTGAACGCGTGGAGCGTTACCTGAAAGAGCTGGGAACAGATTACATCGACTCTCTCCTCATACACTGTCAGGTAGCTCATGATTGGGATGAAAAGATGAAGCCCGTCATGGAAGGGCTTGAGAAAGCTAAAGAAAAGAAGATGATCCGTGTACACGGCATTTCCTCTCACAGTCTGCCCGCCATCCGCAGAGCGATCGCCTGCGACTGGTGTCAGACCATGCTGGTTCGTGTCAATCCGTTAGGTCATCAGACGGACTCAGAATCCGAGCAATGGAATGCTCAAAGCTCTCCCGAGTTCATCCCTAACCTGCTTTATTTGTTGCAGAAAGCTTCTGCCAAAGGCAAAGGCGTGATTGCGATGAAACTGGTAGGCAACGGTGATTTCAAGAATCCGGCTGACCGTGAGAAGACAATGCGCTTCGTGATGAATATCCCTGATATCAACGCGGCAGTCATTGGCTTCAAGAGTATTGCGGAGGTGGATGAATCCATTGAGCGCATGAACAATGCCCTCAAAGAGGCCCGAGTCGATTAAACCGGACATTGCAGAAGATAAAGTCATAAAACTTGTCTCTATAGAAAAATATCCTAAACTATAAGCGGTGACCGCAATACGCTTGCGTCCCGCTTATGTTTTTATATCAAAGCCGTTTCTGAAGGATACATGGAATCTCAACAGAGAAAAAAAGAATGGGTGGACTATGCCAGACAGGAGATCCTGCGGCAGTGGAGGCACTTTGATGAAGATGCGCTTCGGAATAACTTTCCACGCTATACGACACCCGCTCTGGTTTTGCCCGCTCTTCTGGAAAGGCAAAAGATAGACCTCAACGGTCAAAAAGAACACCAGCAGCTGATCTTTGTTTGGGAGCGATCCATGGATCCTGAGATCCGGGCACACGCTCATCCCGAAAGACTTTCCAATGGAACTCTTTTTATCAGTGTGGAGAATAACACCTGGTTGTCTGAGATCGTTCGCTTTCGCCGAAATGATATCCTCAAGCGTCTTCAAGCCTGTCTGGGCAGAGATTCTATAAAAAAGCTTTCATTTAAAGTATGTTAAATATCCCGACACTATGAATATCGATGATCCGTCTTCATCTCCCGAAAAACCTTCCTTCTCCGAATCATTAGCCAATCTGGAATTTCCCGGCTGGTCTTCGGTCATCGTTCCAGACCTCTGGCAGCAGCAGGCCATCACGGCACTGAAGGAAGGAAAGGATGTTGTCGTACAAGCTCCAACAGGTGCCGGAAAAACTTTTATTTTTGAAAACTGGTCCCGACTGGGGAAAAACTCAAGTCAGGCTATTTACACCGTCCCGACTCGCGCTCTGGCCAATGATAAGCTGGCCGAATGGCGCGCCCGCGGATGGAATGTCGGGATCGCTACCGGGGATCTTTCTGAAAACTTAGACGCTCCCATCATCGTTGCCACACTGGAAACTCAAAAGCTGAGACTCATCCGCGGGGAAGGCCCGGCACTCATGGTCGTGGATGAATATCAGATGATCCGGGACACAGACCGCGGTTTGAACTATGAACTGGCTCTGGCGATGGCACCTCCGCATACACAGCTGCTGCTGCTCAGCGGCAGTGTGGCCAATCCGCAGGACATCGTCAAATGGTTCTCCCAGCTGGGACGTGATGCCGTGCTGGTCAAAACGACTCATCGGCCTGTTCCCCTGGAAGAAGTTCTGATCGAAAATCTTCAGTACCATGTTCCCTCGAATATCCGTGGGTTCTGGCCGCGCATCGCTGCCAAAGCACTCGCGGAAGACCTGGGTCCCCTGCTGATTTTCGCTCCACGGAGAACGGAAGCGGAAAAACTGGCGGCCGAGATCGCTCGTTATCTGCCGAATCCCAATCCGCTCAAGCTCACGCCCGAACAGCGCAAATGTGTGGGCGAGACCATCGCGAAGATGCTCAAGTCGAGGGTCTGCTTCCATCACAGCGGTTTGAGCTATGCCGCGCGCGCCGGTGTCATCGAACCGCTGACAAAAGCGGGACAACTGCGTGTAGTAGTCGCGACTATGGGGCTTGCCGCCGGGATCAATTTTTCTCTGCGCACCGTGGCTCTGGCCGCGGATTCCTACCGGAGAGGCGGCATCGAATACGCCATCCGCCCGGACGAGATCCTGCAAATGTTTGGAAGAGCGGGCCGCCGCGGGATAGATAAAACCGGTTATGTCCTGACTTCGGAAAAAGGCGTGAGACTCAAAGAAGGCTATTCCTGCCATCTCAGCCGCAGTAAATCTATTGACTGGAGCGCCCTGCTAACAGTAATGCAGGCCGCGGTTGATATCGGCAAAGAACCGTTTTCCGAGGCGATGAGGGTACAGAAACGGCTTTTCACGGCAAACCTGGTCCCGCTGGGAATCGAGGAATCCATCAAAAGCCCCAATATGCCCTGCGGTCTGATCACCGACACGGAAAGAGCCCGTTTCATCCGCAAACCGATCCACGAAATTTTCAACAGTCAGGGACAATGGCAAAAGGCTCCGCTCACCAAGGAATGCCCGCTGAAAGATATTTTTGTAACACAAAAGGCCAAAGATCTCCCTAAAGGACAATGGGCTCCGGCTTTGACAGAAGACGGAAAACCGGTTCTCCTGCCGGCTCTGACCCAGCGTTCCGCTGTCGAGAAAGTAGGCATCGGTCTCTTGTGCGATGTTGTCGTTCCTGATGTTCCATCTGTTGAGGAATCGTCTGAAATCCAAGAGAATGAGACAGAAACCCCATCAGCAGCGGAGGAAGAAAAACAGCCTAAGAAGGGTAAACAAAAGACCAAAACGATCTTAGGCCGTGTTCTGACTCTGGCGGAAGTCTATCCCGAAGAAAACATATATCTGGTCAAATACATCCGTCGGCTCATCAACTGGAGCGGTCGTCATGTCGCTCCCAACAGCTGGAAAAACCGTGTCATTCCCCGTATCAAAGAGGCCTTCAAACAGCAGAAAACACGTTTGATCAAAATTGAACGACGCACCAATAAGTACGTCGCGTATCTGGATATCAGCGAAATGACTCTGAGCTGTCATGTGGATGAACACGGAGTAGCGCTGTATAAGCCGGCTTCACGGGAATCTTATCCGGAAAAATGTAAAAACTGCCCCCAGATCCCTGTCTGCAAAAAGCAGTCCACCTCTCCCGGAGCGGTTCTGAATTGGCTGCGGCTGGGACTGATCACTGCCGAAGGAAAACCAACTTTGCGTGGACGCATCGCCAGTTTCTTTTCCACCGGCGGCGGTCTCGCGATCGCCGCGGCGATCGAGGATGAAGAATATCCTCTCAATGAACTCCTTTACGATTTGGCCAACCTGGACGCGGGCTTCCGTTTCGCCGGGGATGAAAACCGCTGGAGTGGTCGTCTGGCTTATGTCAGCAAAAAAACATACAATGGCCAATCCGCTCCCGGTTATCTGGAACACGGGGTTCCTCCGGAATACGGCTTCGGTGCCAGCGAAGTGATCGCCGCCATCCATAAGAATCCGGAGATCAAGGCTCAATTCACCACTCCAACTCTGGGCGTGGGTGATATTGACCGTATCATCATCGAGTGGCGGAGCCGTATGCGTCAGGTCGCGCATTCTTCTGAACTCAATAATGAACGCTGGAACGCTTTCAAAAAACTTTGTAAAGAAACACTGAATGAAGTGGAATCCCCCACTCTGACGGATCTGCCGCCGCTGGAATTCGCCCAGACCCGCAGAATGGAACACACGCTCATTCTGAAAAAACATTAGAGACTCTATCACTTTTTGAATAAATAATTTATATGTTGATTTACTTTGCTGGGATTTGTGGGACGGCTATGGCTTCCGCCGCGGTCGCTTTGAAACAAAAGGGTTATCAGATCATGGGCTCCGACACGAACATTTATCCGCCGATGTCGGATTTTCTCATTGCCAACGGCATCGAGATCCTGCCCGGTTATCGCGAGGAGAATCTCAGGAAAATCAAACCGGATCTGGTTGTGATCGGCAACGCTCTTTCCAGAGGCAATCCGGAAGTCGAGTACGTCCTGAACCAGCACTGGAATTTCAGCTCGCTGCCGGAACTTCTCAAGAATTATTTCATCCGGGGCAAACGTTCCCTTGTCGTCTGCGGCACTCACGGCAAAACCACGACCACCTCGCTCCTGACCTGGGTCTTTGAGCACAACGGATTCAACCCCAGTTACCTGATTGGAGGCATCCCCACTAATTTAAGTCAGGGAGCCCGTTTTACGGACAGTCCTTGGTTCATCATCGAAGGCGACGAATACGACACCGCTTTCTTCGACAAGCGCAGCAAGTTCATCCACTACTGCCCGGAAGTCGCTATCCTGAACAATCTGGAATTCGACCACGCCGATATTTTTGAGAACTTGTCCATGGTCAAAAAGACTTTTCGTCACCTGATCAACACCGTACCGGGCAATGGTCTTGTCCTCTTCAACGGTGATGACTCCAATCTGCGGGAGATCACGAACGGGGTCACCTTCTGTCCGACATGTTCCTTTGGCCTGACCGAGGCTTGCCAGAACATCGCCAAAAACTGTGCCTATACCGATCATGGCTCCAGTTTTGAGCTGAATGGCATCACCTATTCCATTCCCATGACAGGCGAGCTGAATGTTCGTAATGCACTGGCCGTGACTTCCTGCGCGCTTCACTGCGGTCTTTCACCGGAACAGATCCAGTCCGCGTTCAACACTTTCAAGGGCATCCGCCGCCGTATGGAAGTGGTCGGCACAAAATCCGGTGTCACCGTCATAGATGACTTTGGCCACCATCCCACCGCTATCATCCAGACTTTGGCAGCCCTGCGCAAACGCTATCCCGGACAACGGATATGGGCCGCCTTTGAACCGCGATCCAATACCACCCGCCGAAATGTTTTTCAAAAGGAACTAGCTCAGGCTCTGGGACAAAGCGATGGAGCCGTCATCAGCGCCGTAGCCAGAGAAAACCTGCTGTCCAAAGAAGAACGGCTGGACGTGAACAAACTGGTTGAAGATATCCGCTCCGATTTTCATATCCCGGCCGCTCACTTTAACGAAATAGATCAAATCGTCAAATGGCTCACCTCCCAAGCCAAAGAAGGTGACATCATCTGCGCCTTCAGCAACGGCAAATTCGGAGGCATCCATCACCTCCTTTTAGAAAATCTGTAATAACAAAAGAAACACTGCCGCGCTTTTCACAAATTTACTTAACTCCCAAACGCCATTAAGATTTCAATTTTATCATAACATATTCAAAATCAATATGTTCTGTATAGATGTAAGATTCTTGCGTCTCCAAGACGAGCGGTTCACTTATCTCTAAAGTAAATCCTTATTGTTAAGGATATTATTTGTATTTTAGATGACTTTTGGATTTCTAATGTCGATTTTGGGATAAATGCGCTATAAAATCGAGAATTTACAAAGTGGGGAAAGTGTAAAAAAATGGTGGACGATG
>DBVN01000003.1:43893-58812 GCA_002308515.1 Verrucomicrobia bacterium UBA1263
CCCCCGACATCCTGCGTGTAAAGCAGGTTTTTTAATGTATAACTTTCTGAATATCAATAATTTAACTTTTTTGTCGACACTTTTGTCGACAATAAGATTGACAAATTATTTATATTATATCAAACTTAATCAGCTCTAGTCAAGAGCTATTATTTTAACTATTATAACTTATTAAACGGGAAAATAATGGGCGTTTATTTGTTAAAAACAGTAACCGGGGACTTCCGCCCCTGTTTTTATGGAAACTTCACACTAAACGGGAAACGGCTGAGAGACATCCGGCTTAATGACTGGAAAGGCACTCCCCCGGCCAGCGGTAAAGCCTCTGACTGTCTCAAGGGTGACGGTGACATTTTGTTCCAGCAATCCTATTTTGCGGCCATAACTAATCTGGAACGGTATAAGAAAGAACGCTCAGAAACTCCGACAGAAACCGCAAAAGCAAGACTGATTGAACAACGTGCAGAACTAGACAAGAGAATTTTTGATCTGGAACACCCGGTTATTCTTGGCACATTGTGGAACGACTACAAAGAGAAAGTTGGCTCTTTCAAATGCACTTCCGGTACAGTAAAGGCTTATGAAACATACACAAACCGCTTTGCCCGTTTTGTTGCAGAACGACATAATGAGGGACTGAATCTGCCGTTGTTTTCAGTGAGTTTCGAGGATATTCTTGCTTTTATGCAAATAATTGAAAATGAAGGAAATAAAAATAGAACGTGGAATGAATACCTCAGACTTGTAAAGCGGATTTTTAGAACTTTCTATCCTTCAATAGAAGTCACCATGAAGCTCACAACCCTTAGAACCAGAACAGAGGACAACACCCCTCACAAGTTATTTACAAAAGAGCAAATAGAAGCAATCTTTCAGACAGCGAAAGACTTAGCCCTGCAAGATACCTCTTTCTCCCTTATTTATTCCATGGTGATTATCGCTAGTTGTACCGGGCTAAGGCTCAAAGATATCCGATTCTTAAAATGGAACAGCATAGATTTTGAAAAAAGGAAAATCACGCTTATTACCTTCAAAAATGATGGCACCGTTACTTTGGGAATGTGGAAACCCTTAGAGACTGAACTTAGACGGCTGCAGCAAACGGCAGATGCTTCCTCAGAGTTTGTACTGCCCGAAGCAACAACGAGAAGCAAGTCTTATTTGACTGACCAACTCAAGCGTGTGTTGGCTCTTGCCGGGGTGATATCGGCTCCAGAAGGGCTTTCTGCTCCTAGGGTGGCTAATGAATTACCGCAAGAATTATTTGAACCTGTCAGTGTGGCGATAAACAATTCCAAGCTGTCTATCAAAAGAAAACAGAAAGCTCTCAGTATTTTGACCGAATACATTCTCAATGATTGCACTGTAGATGATATCGCTCTCAAACTTGAAATCAGCAAAGGAAGTGTTTCCGGCTATCTCACTGAGGCCACAAGGCTATCCGGAAAACAGATCATCCGAGGCCGTGTGTCTCTGTCTGATACCGTGGAAAAGAAAGAATCTTCTCCCAACACTGAAGCAGAAAACGAGATTATTGGATGGCATAGTTTCCGAGGTTCGTTCATAACAATGGCACTCGAAGCCGGGGTACCTATGGAACTACTTAAAAAGCTCCTTGGTTCCATTGTAGAAGAGGTTATCCGAAAACACTACTACCGCCCGGATGATGAGTACATCCGAAAGGAATTTTCCAACAAAGACCCTTTCAAAGAATGATTCCTACTTTCTGAAAATCCACCTTTTTACCTTTTTCAGTTATAACTTACTTGTTTTTAGATTGTTAAAAGCAAGGCAGTCTCTACCTTGTGCTTGCCTTGTTGCCTAACTGGCTCTCGTAAGAAAAGGATTTCCGTAAATAAAAGTAAAAACAAAGGGAGAAAGATCCATTCTAGAACAGAAAGAGTACTGTCTCAAAAAACGGTGTAGCCACCATTCCACCCTCTCCCCCATTTTAATATAAGAGATACCATGTCTTCTCCCTAAAATTGATACTGTCACTCCAAAATTCATATACTCCCCTATTAGATACTCTTGTTATTCTCCTATCCTGTATTCTTAGATGACGCCTCTTATACTCACCCTCTATAAGGCATTTTGTTTCTTTATGTAGTACATTTACACTCCTTAGAAATAAAAACGTCCCACAAGTCAAATATGTGCGTTATTCAGCCTATTTATCCTCCCACCCAATAGACGCCACATAGGACAACTACCTCTGCTCAAACATTTTGAATCGATACAAACATCTGCGTCGGAAAGGCAATTTCAGTACTCGTCGTCATTTAAATAAGAATAGATGTTGCGGCGAAAGACGTTTTGAGCGGATAAGCTCGCGTTTCTGGAGAAAACCTCCGAGGGGCGGTCCCGTTCGGTCAGATACATTATGCGAGAGTTTTCCACTGGATGATATTCAATCCATTTCACGGGGACTTTATGCCATTTTCCGTCGCCGCCACGTACTTCATCATATTCTACACGATGTTCCCCTCTGTAGCCGTAGGCGGTCACTTCCACAGCGCTCACCCCTTTCTGTTGTTCCCTCAGAGAGGTCTTGAGAATACACTCAGTCACGCATTCAAAAGCCTTGAACCGTTTAGAACCGTAATAATTAGCCAAGGACTCATGCTCCCAAAAACAAGATTCCTTTCTGCCGCGGCGAACATCTTTCCAAATCTCCTCGTGAGTGCGTGTCTGCTGGTAAAGCGGGATGGCTAGGAGCGGTGCTAAGGAGAAGTAAATGTTCCTGAAATACTCTGCGTTAAAACACAGGAAATTTTCTTTAGCATGGTCATAATTCCAGTCATGGAAGCGCTTTGGATCGGTGTCAATGGGGTTCTTATCCAAGTGGTTTGAAGTCAGCAGGTTGATTTTCTTTTTCTTTTGAAAGGTAAAATCATCCCCATAACCCACATTCTTGTCCTTCAGCAGATTCAGCATTTGTATCTGCGACAGTGCTGTGAAAAGTAGCCGAAACTCCACTTCGCTATTGCGATCCACGGCATGGAACAATGCCTCAAATTCATGGTTACACATCAGGGTGAACTGGGATTCATCCTCCAGATTCCGAGAAAATTCTTGCAACTTCTTAATCGTGTATCTCTTACGCATATCAGTAAAGAGTATATCATCCCCTTTGGACAGCTCGGAAGGCTTACGGGAGAAGTTCAAATTCGGAGCAGCATCGTTGCCATAGATGAGCAGCTTCTTTTTTTTATAAACCGGTTCCGGTTTCCTCACTGTGCCAATCAGAGTCTCATGACGGGTCACTGTGCGCACTTTTCCATCGAAGTCTCTCTCCTTTTCTCTCCAGGAAATCTCCTTGCTCCCAGTATAGAGATGATCCTGCCACTCCATGTAACGATACTCGCCAAAAACAAAAGGATTGCCATTGATCACGCCCGACTGGACAAAAAGGATGCTCTTATTTCGATTGAATTTATTATCCCAGCCGAACTGCTTCTGTAAAGCCTTGAGCCGTTCTTTGGTAAAATACGGCTCGAACTCCAGCCGCGGCACTGTTGCCTGGATAAGTTTCACCGGGATATCCCACGTATAAAGCGCGTTCAGCGGCTCCATCTGCTGCCAGGCAATCTCCCTTTTTATTCCAATTTTCTCTTTCAGATCCTTATACAGCTGAGAAGCTCTTTGGAGTGGTGCAAGCAAAAACAAAGAGGCCATGATACACACACAACCGAGTGGAATAAGCCAAGCAGTATCCCCCATCCTACTATAATCAGCAATAAAAGCAACAATCCCTGCCGACATCAATAGCACGAAAAAACAGCCGAGGTTCGTTCTCCTATTGATGCTTTCCTCTGCCTGGGACTCCAGCTCCTTGATCTCCGCGACTAAACGACGGTTCGCCTCTATATCTACTCCAGAGGCTTGGCTTAATTCCTCAAATTTCTCCGCCGCCAGCCGGAAGAACTTCTGCTCGAATTCATCCCGATAGCGACTCAGCGGTTCATAAACGTCTTGGATCAAAAGAAGATACCTTTCGCCTGTTCCTTGACTACAGCCAAGACCATAACATAATCACGCACAATCACTTCATGAAAGAACTGGAGAATAACCTTTTCGTAACTGTTCTTTGTGTAATACGCGAACATGGCGTTATTTACAAAACGGAGTTATTTTTCGCTTCTTTAGGTTTAAGTTTGAATCTGTATTTCAAATTATTGGGGATATTCCTATTAACGCTACAATCACACTTTAGACAACTTTGATAGAGTGCCATGTGTATAAGTGCTAAAAATTCAAAAGAATCATTTTTATCATCAATAGATAACCCATCAAAAGAAACATATTGTTCCAAAAATGGTTTTGCTTGAGAAAAATTATCACTCACATTCCAAGAATAATCAGGATTACAGTCGGACAAACCAGAAAAAACTTCTAACCCTTCTACAGAATTTGATACAGGAGTGTCATATTTACCTACCCCATCATGATGCAAAATACACAAATTCCATAATAATGTGGAATCTAAACTGTTATCAGGGTCATCATCTTTAAAGCCACAATTCTTAAACCCTTCAGTTGTCATATTTTGAAGCTCCTGATGTTTAAACTGAATTGCATATCGGAGGGCATTCGCGTATTTATTGTACAACTTCTGGTTCTTTGGATCGGTCAATTTAAGAGCAAAAAATCGAATAGCAAATTTCAATTCATAAGATTCTTTATTTGGATACCTTTTCTCGTTTTCATTTTTTAGATTTTCAAGATAATCTATATAAAATTCACTCTCCGTTTTTATTATTCCTCCCTGAAGCTCTTTTAAAACCTTTGACTGATACTTTTTAACATAAAAAATCATTTCATCCAAAAGTGAATATCTATATTCAACAAAATCAAATACTCTCTGTACATTTATCCTAACTTCTTTAGTTCTGATGCTTTTGTTCTCATCATAATAATATACAATAAGAAAAAGTCTCTTTTTATCAGCATTTTTCCAAGTGATATAGGGAGAACATTCAAAAACCGCATCTATATATTCAGGGTGTCTATCTGTTCTTATTGGATGTACAGAAGCAAGCGATCTTAAATAGCTAAAATAACTACAATCATTCCCTCCATTATTTTTCTCAGATCTTGGGAAATACTTATGTAATGAGTTGACTTTATCCATGTCATAACCAAACATTTCCCCTATGGCATCCACACATTCCTTTAAAACATACGCATTATTTATAAAATCACAAAATTTAAAAGAATGAAATTCGTTCGGATTGTATTTTAATTCAAGATTATTTAAATATCTTGCTGTTGTATGCAAGCGATCCATGATAGCACATATCCGCAGAAAAGCCGGAGATTTCTTATATCTATATTCCTTCTGCATACTAAGATTAAGACCGCTATTGATTGTATCCCTGAGTTTATCTGCAAGAGATTCATCCAAATTTATCTTAAAAGTTCCATCATTCATAACACTATCATCACATAGGGGAGAAAAAAGCGTGTTGTCTTATGTGACATTGCACGCATAAGATTTACAATAAAAACAAAACAACAAGAGCATGTTATACAACTTTACTTTATAAGCATCACACGTTAAGGCTCTACAGAGCACAGTCTTAAAACTGCGTTTTTTTATTTGCAAACTTCTCCAGTTCCTTTATCTTTTGCCCAAAATCGTATTCCTTCCACATAAATGCAATAGCCCCAAGTGGATATCTTCTATTATCGCCCAAGGAATAAAAATCGCCCAAGTGATCCACACGTATCACGATCCCATCTGCCACGAAGGGCCAGAATGGCCGCATAACTTCAAATGTCTTAAAAGTGCATTCAAAATCTTCCTCAACCGTGCGGCGGTAGTCGAATTCTTTGAATCCGTACAGCTTGCAAAGTCTCTCTTTTTTCTCCATGTAGTATTCATTAGAACAGCCCAAGCCGTGAGGGAAAAAAGCAAACCTTTCTTTTGCAAGTTCATTGCTTTTGCTTTGAAGATAGGCACAAGCAACGCCGCGCCGCGTCTTGTATTCTTTCGGCCATGATTCACCAATCAGAACGAATCCACCGGTGATCTGTTCCCCTTCGGGGCCGTATGGGGGCACGCAACCAGCCACCTTGATTTTCTCCGTTACATCATAGTCCTCGTTCTGGCCTCGGTGCTTTGTTGTCGCCGATTGAAAGCGCCCACGCTCGTCATAGACAATAGAAAGAGCTATGCCGTCTATCTTTGGTTCAAGTGCCAGAATGGGCGTGTATCTGAAATGATACTTCAGCCACTTCACCCACCGCAGAACCTCTTCAAAGTCGTAAGTATGCCGCAGCGATAAAAGCGGCCTTTGGTGTGCAATCATATTGCCTGAAGAACGTTCCCTGACCGGAGTCAGTGCCTGAAAGTCTATCGAAATCAGTATCTGAAAGAAAAGAGATTTCCTTCTCGGTAAGTCCTTTTAGCTTATTCATCACTCAGGATTTGTGCAGGGCATATCTATAGGAGCCTACATAGAGGAAATACTAATAATCCCCTGGGGGCCAACAGGTATTTTATGCTGAAATACACCGAACACCATTATCGAAATATCCCAAAATATCCGCACCAGGGCCCTCATGCTTCACCGATCTCTCAACTCGACAAACCCACCTTTCTACAAAAAAAAGAGGGAGCTAAGCCCCTCTTGTGAAATTTCCTCTTCTATTGGCGATGTTGTGACTAACCTAGTACCACACCAACATACTTTCCAATTCTCATGCTAAGAGCCAAACAAAAGCTTAGATCCCTTTCCAAATCCAGTGATATAAGCACCTTTCTGAGCTCTTGTTAGAGCCACATATATCAAACATTTTTCAACAGCAAGCGCTTCCATTTTGCTAACAGAGTCATTTACATCAATAGATGGAGTATATGGTATAACTCGTTCATTTGCAGATACTATAAAAATATACTGAAACTCGATACCTTTTACTCTGTGCATTGTTGCCACCCGTAAACCATCAAAAGAACGATCATCAGGTTTATTATGTTTGATTTCAAATGAACGAATACCCTTTTTTGCAAACTGCTCAATGTAACTATCTAATAACTTATGAGTCCGAGCAACAACACAGATGTCTTTGATAGCTACACCATTATCCTTAAGACGCATGATTTCATTATATACTGCATCAAATTCATCATTAGGCGTGTTAAAGAGCCGTCTTTGTGGTAGTTCACCATGGGTTAAAGACTGACAATGGATATCATTATCCTCTCCCCCATCTAAATCATCAAAGGAAATACCCTTCAAAAGGGAAAATGCATTCTTTCTTATCTCCTCTGTCGTGCGATAATTAATTCTAAGCAAACTGCTTCTTCCTCGAATATTGATCCCGCACTTCGATAGAACTGCCTTGTTTTTATAGATTCTTTGATGGGCATCCCCTACAATAAATATATCATCCTCATGCTCTCCCACAATAGCACGCAAAAGACGATAGGCATTTGCACTGAAATCTTGTCCCTCATCAACAATAACGTATTTATAATATCCTTCAGGAGAAGCATTTTTTGAAATAATTTGACGACATTCATACATAGCTGTATCAATATCCAGACAACTATTCTCCTTCATTTGATCCTGATAATTCTCAAACACCTCCCAAACCTGCAAACGTTTTTTGCGGTCAAGCCGGGTCCCTCGTCCTGTGCGGCTAGCTTTGATGTATTCTTCCTTGCTAAGAGCCTCCTGATCCATAACGACCCGATGCCATTCATCCCTGTAAAAACTAACTGGAAATTCTTGATTAGAGACAGCATTTTTCCATAATTTGTCCAATTTATCGTCATCATATACTATTTCTGCTTTATAATTATGCTCGCGGCGAAATCGAGACACCCAGGCATCAAGATTGATCACTTCGATCTTCTTCATCTCCTCTCCAGAACAGATTTTACGTAAATTGTCCTTAATATCAGAAGCTAAATTGGCAGTAAAGGTTGTAAACAGAATTTTCTCTCTATCTTTCAGCTTAGATACAAGATATTTTGCTCTGTGAATTGCAACAACAGTCTTGCCCGTCCCTGCCCCTCCGAGAACCCTAGAAGAACCTGAATAAGACTTAGTTACAATCTTTCTCTGTGTCGGGTGTAAAAAGACTCTCCACTTTTCAAGGGGTTCTGCCATAATTCTGCGCAACTCTTCTTCTCCTTCAACAACAACAAAAGACTTCAATGTTTCGGGGCTCTTAAGCGCATCCACAAGATTATCTGAAACTTGGTCCTCCGTTCGCTCAGAAATCAACATAGATATGACCTCTGCCGCAGGGAATCCCTCAACAAGCCAAGATAATGCTTCAAAGACATCTATGGAAAAACTAGCTTTCCTGCTATAAAAATCCGATGAATCCGTTATAGATCGAACAAAGGACAGTTGATCTGCAGGAACCCCCAATTCCAACAATTCATTATCAGTGGTCTTGTTGAATAGCATGTCCTTTTTCTCTGTCTTATTTATGTTCGGAACAGTTACCACATCAAAAACCTGAATTGCTCCTGTCTTTGCATTGACCTCACACCTCTTATTCCTTGCCCATTCATAGGCTTCATCGTGATGGTCGAGCCATAAAAGGAGATATACACCTGTTTCCTGTTGGCGTACCACAATTCCCCTGTAAGTATCATCAATTCGTACAGAAAAGAGCTTCTTATCTTTGCAATCTCTCAGTTTCTCATAATTAATGCTAGGAGCCTGAGGATTATTCCTGAATTTATTAATAAACTCTGTAACCTTCCCTTGAATCTGCCGCGGCAATCTTGAAAATGCCGTCAGAAATTCCGATGATATCGCAACTTTAATGTTCATGTTCATATTCATTATTTTCACCTCTCAATAAGGATATATCAATTTCATCGGTGGAAGTAAAAACCTTCCATCCTTTAGCCTCAACCTCTTTTCTATCAACAGATTGTTCTTTTGTCATAAAACATACTTTTCGATCACTCCATGCAAGCTCCACTGTTGCAATAACTTCTTCATTATCCATCAAATCATCCCCCACCATATCTGGAGGGTCTACTTCTAATCTTCTTAATTTATCAACCATCTTTATGGCTTCATCATCCAGTAAGATTTCTTTGATTTCATTCCATGGATCTGCTGGATTAGCAACAGGTATTTCCCCCTTCCGAACGGAGAGTGGTTCATATACTGATTGCTCCAACCCTTTTTTGCTCACAGCAATAAATCTATCAGAAAACTGCATTAGATTAAAGAAATGCCAGAATCCATTCCAATTTGCCTCGTATCGATCTACCCCCTTATCAGATTGATCGTTCAAAACGATACATACCGATACCGATGCGTGCCGTCGATCCGGACACCCAGAGTATACTGTTATATGCTCATTCACATGTCCATTATTACCCTGCATATTCCATTTTCCAAAGATTGTATTTCCAAAATCATGATGCAAATCTGTAAAATTCGTTTGATCTTTCACCTGTTCTACGCAACCTATCCAGTCATCAAAAGCTGCTTTATTCCTCTTTTGAGTTTTATCCAATAACGCAAACGAATAAGCCTCTGCATGCACCTTAAATATCCGCTCTGCCTCGTTTTCATCCAGCTGCAAATATCTCATCAGCAACTCCATAGGAGACATCACATCGGGTTGTATGCCATTCCCATTCCTATTCTGTATGATTGCGTGATATACATCATTTGCATTAAACATATCACCCGGTATCAATGTCTTTGCTGCATAATCTCCTTGATTCTGTGTCACGGACAGCACATCCCGCCAGCTCAATACCCAAACTCGATATTTTCCACTGCGACGGATAGCCTCTCGCTTGAGTGTATCATCGGCTACTCTATCTTTATGATACTGGAAACCATCTGTAAAAATAGCAATCTCCTTGCCTTTCCTGCCAACACGCCTGATTATAAAATCTGGTCTACATTGCACTCGAACATTATCCGTCTGGTCTAACTCAACTTGCGGTTCAATTTCCCAGGTAGAATCATTTATTTTAAGAATATATCCTTCTCTATTGTGAACCAGTGCCCTTTCAATATGTACCTTCCTTTCTTCATTGCCCATCTGTCCTAAAGCAGAAATAAAACGACTCTCTAACTCGCTTTCCAGCAATGAATTGACCTGTATATCTTTCAGTTTTTCAATCCTAGCAACATGATCCTTGCCTTTAAGGATTTGCTCCAAAATCCTCATTGCAGCACGTCGGGATATATTACTGTTTTTGCGATTCTGTTTATACGCAAATAGGCAATGATAACAGCCATCACTTAATGGATTATCCTTGCAAGAGCAATGTTTCATAACATCCAAAGCCCTTTCAAAGACTTTTACCAATTCATTCTCCCTCATCAGCTGCTTCAGATATCCCGTTCCACCCGGCACAGAATCATATATCACCAGATACTGCTTCCGATAATCCGCATCAGGCACCGGTACTTCGCTGACGGTAGCACGCAGATGATCCACATTGCCGAAATACTCTTTCATTCCCAGCATAAAGGCAGCCACAAAGGACTCAAGCTTCACAGAAGATGCATCCATTGTTGTTGCAGGTACAAGCAACCGCAGGATCTCTGTACTGAATTCTCTGTAAAGGAATAAACACTCCTCATAGGCATCTGCCTGCATNNCAAACTGTATATCTCAAATGATCTACATTCCCGAAGTATTCTCTCAAGCCCAGCATAAATGCCGCCGCAAATGACTCCGTCTTTAGCCCCGGAAAGTCTAATGTTGTGGCTGGAATCAACAGACGCAGTATTTCTGTCTGAAACTCCCGATATAAGAACAGACACTCCTCATAATCAGTCGCGTTCTCAGCCCCGTTTGCCTGACAATAGAGAGTATGAACATGTCTATTCTCTTTTTGGATTTTCCCACAGTATCGGCAAATTTTGAATCCATTACGTATTTCTTCTACTCCCGCTACCGTCAACTTTTCACCTATTAAATCACTTTCCCCAAAATTGATTTCGCGAAGGATCGCTTTCTTAACAAATTCATACCCAAAATTAAACTCGTCATTCTCCATCTGCCATGCTTCTAATACATCATTTTCTTCATCAACATCTACCAGAAGCTGTTTACAATAGAATATCGGTCTACGCTCCTCAACGTCATCTGTAATAAGGCTCTTAGAATAATCCTCGTTGGAATAAACCATTTGAACCTTCCGCATATCTTTGCACTGTCCTGTATCAGCCCAAGCAGGACTTCCACATCTGGGACAATACGCCACATCTTGACCCTCTCGCTGTATTTGGGCATGAGAACAATTAGGGCAAAAACGCCATGGCTCTTTTTGCGCACTGCTCAAATCCACCTGATCGATTGTCAGTTTATGCCCATCCACATAAAAACTATTATTAGGAGCAAATTCACTGATAGCGGATGATGCTGCCCTGCTGTATTCATAAACACTTTTCCTTTGACCATTATTTTGCTCGATATTCTCTTTTCGATAAAGAATAGCTTTCAGAATAACCCCTTGCTCTGGAAAGGCATAATTAGGAAGCAAACCTTCATCAGTCAGAAAATTAAACACATTCTTATCGTCCAGCTCACTCCTAACATGCTGCAAGGCTCTTTTCTCTACATTTAACTTTTGGATTTCTTGTTGATATGCTGGATCTTGTGGTCTGCCTTCCCATTCTTTAATTTTAGCCTTGAGTTGCTGTATACTTTCAGACAAAGCAACTCTTTGTTTTTCCAAATCCTGGAATGCCTTTAATATGCACCCTTGAAACGATCTCTCTTCATTTATATCCCCTTGGACAAAGGCCTGGAGTTGTTTCCTTAATTCATCAAATGCTTCATTCTTCTCGAATAGTTGGATAAACGAATTTAACAGAGAATTTCGATGACCCAGCACATAATTTAGAAAATTAGATGGGAAAATATTCCCGTCAGCTGGATCTCCCCTTAAATAAGCAAGACAGTCTCCCACCTTTCCAGGAATAGCGTTCTCCTTGATTTTGCCATCTTTGATCCAGGAATCCATACAATAGGCTATAAACTGCCTCTCCAAAACAGCATGCGCCTGCAGGAATATCCTGGGCGGGACCACATTCCCTTTGATCATGTCCAGAGGGTCCGTATAATAATGCAAATCATAAGGTTTTGCATTTGCTATTGCCAGCGTCAGCGCATTCCCGTCCTTACGACCGGCACGTCCTGTTCTCTGTAAAAACTGTGATTGGGATGGCGGTATACTGCAAAGAACAACACTGGACAAGTCTCCAATATCGATTCCCATCTCCAGCGTAGGTGTACATGAGAGAACATTGGGATCCCAGGGCCGTACTGTATCCTGTCCACGCTTAAAATTCTCCTCCAGATTTTCTCTCTTGTTTCGATCCAGTAACCCGGTATGTTCCCTGGCATTGATACGCACTATATCTCCTGAGCTAAACAGCTTCCCGTAATAATTCAGTCCGCCTTCTTCAACCAAACGCATCGAACCCGTACACTTTTTCCTCAAGCAGGGAGCCCCTTCCCAGCACTCCTGATTTACTTTCGCAACTGGATGCATGGCTCCGCACTGATCACATTTCAACTGAATAACATCCTCACAGACAAACACTTTTCCTCTATCAACGCCATAAACCTTACCCAGCGCATGTGATTCAATGATCTGAACAACGATATCTTTCCTAAGCAATTCTTCTAAGATGGTCTTACATATCTTCTCCGGGTCCTGTATCAGAAGATTGTTGCCCAGACAGGATTTGCGCCAATCTTCATACTTTCCTCTGTCAATAAGATCAAAATTCTTTCCATGTCCTCCACCTGTTCTCTCAGCAACAAACCTCGGCACATTTCGTCTGACCTGTTGACCAGGCATCCATTTAACTCTTTGGTTTGTAAGTAAATAATCATTCCCATTGTTTTCAAGATATTCCTTAAAGAATTCTGGCGCGTTAAAAGCTCCGTTCCGGCACATCAAATTCAAAAAACCTATGACCATCCACCGGCATTGCTCCTCAGAGACTTGTCTGGCACCTCCAATCTCATTGCGTATTCGTTCACAAACTGTGGATGCTGCTTCCCGAACAGCATCATTGTCAAATCCCAGGGCGGAACAGCCGGATTTCTCAAGCGTTCTCCCAATACGACTGCCCATGCCATATTCCAACATGATTTCATACCCCAGGCGTTTTTCAATATCACTTATCAACCTCGCAGCATTCTGATCAGCATTTAACTCTCTCCTGTCAACCATGTTTTCATAAGCCTGCATCCAGACCATATTCGGTGCGATAAAACGGCTTACAAAATCCTCTCTATTCAGTTTCCTTACCCAATACTCGATGAATCCATCTGTAAAATCCTTTAAATTCTGCCCTGCCCCTCCATTTTGCACATAATTCTGAATCGACACTCGAAGCCCAAACTTCCATGTGCGGGAATTAAAGAACCCCGCCCTGTGCGCCGCATCCTGTACATTATCGGAAAAAGTAAGCGTCTTTTTGTCGTCATTGAACTTGGATGTCAATAACTGCGAAATGCTGGCACTGATTTCCGTGGTGCTTCTGATACCCACCAGTGAAAGCCCTCGATGACTCCCACAGAAGGGACAGACATAGTGCCTCTCCTGCTGGGCATACCTCAAAGAGGGTATCTGCACATCGATCATCTCATTACCGCACTCCCTACAATTTGAACCGCCTTGTTCACCCGCTTTGACTTGCAGACATTCGGGACAAAGCCTCTTTCTAATCAATCCTTCACCTGCTTCACCTTCTGCACCATCGGGAAAATACGGGAACATCGCGCAAACCCTCTCATCCTGCTTAAAAAAGAGGTTATAAAACGTCCCCAGGTTATGGATCGCGGCATTATCCCGTTCATTCAATATGGATACCCATCCCGTCGCTCCGCAATCGCTGCAGTTCACTACAGGCAGACACTTCTTCAAGTCTGGCACATTTAATTCGTCTGCTGTCGAATATATCACTTCCTTGGCGGAGACTTTCGCCACCAAGTGGCGCAGCTCCCTCATCCACAACTGCACCTGCACATTCAGGAACGGCCTCAAATGCTCACGGCTCCCGCTCCTGGCATGCGAAATCAGGGCAAACAACGCATTGAGTGCCGTCCCTGGGAGCTTTAATTCTTTCAGGCCGGGATACATGTTCTTCAACTCCTCGACAATGTAGGATGCCTGACAATAATCGCCCTTCATCAGGGTGATCATCGACTGCATAAAGCTGTGATGCATCAGCTTTTCCCCAAGCTCGATCCGTGCTTCCGGGGTTCTTAGGTCCTTTTCCTCCTCCAGCGGAATTAGCCAGGCATTAGCGGCAGCCCTCAGATATTCATATTCATCCTCCTGCTCCTCCAGCTTATTGAGTTCCTGCACCTGTTCATTGGCTGGAAAGGTAAAATCCGTTATTTCACTTTTCTCGAAAAACTCGCTCGGCGTTAAACGATCTTCTGTAACAACTGCTTTATTATCAAAAGGTTCTTCAAACATTTTCGAGGCATATTCTATCACTGCCTGTGAATGCTCTTCTCCGCCCATAGTGGCAGATGTCCCTATACAGCAAAGGCATCCTCTTTGTGTTCCCAAGCGCGCTTTCAACCTTCTCAGCAAACAGGCCAGATCCGTACCCTGTGCCCCGTCAAAGGTATGAAGTTCATCCACTGCCACATATTTCAGCGTATCTGCTTTATTCTCAGACCATAATGCAGCATCTTTCGGGCGAACCAGCAGATAGTCCAACATCTTGTAATTGGTCAGCAGAATATCCGGTGGACTATTCAGCATGGTATCATGATCCGTGATGATATTCGTTTCACCCATCAGGCATTGAGGATGCAATTCATGTCCTCCCACATACATGCCTGCTGTAATATTTCCATGAAGTTTTGGATTGTGATAGATCAAACCCGCGATACGTCTTGCCTGGTCGGATGCCAGCGCGTTCATCGGATAAATGATCA
>DBVN01000117.1:0-15750 GCA_002308515.1 Verrucomicrobia bacterium UBA1263
ATTCCAACCCTAATGGCGTTTTTGGGATAAAAACATCGCTCCCTTCTGCACTCATGAAGGCAGCGGGATCGGCAGGACTCCGAGCTATATCCAAAACACTGTCAAAGGAAACCTGTTGAACAGCTTCGCGATATATGGCCACATCGCGCAAAATGATAAAGCCGAAGCGGATAAACAGGTCTCAGAATGGCTGAAAGAGTTATAAAAGTATTGAAAAGGCTCGACATTTGATGAAAAAATGTTATAAAACAAGAACGTCTAGGGACGTAAAAGATATTTGCGCAAATATGAACAGAAGAAATTTTTTGAAGACGACAGTAGTGGGCACAGCCGCCGTGGCGACTGCACCCGTTTGGGGAAATACCCTCTTTGCCGCTGAAGAGACAACCGAATCCTCCAAGCCTCTGGATATGATCGCCATTTATGGCGGGTCTGCCGTGGAGATGTTCAAGAAGGGCATCGCCGAGATGGGCGGGATGGAACGTTTTGTCAAGAAGGGACAGCGAGTCATTTTGAAGCCGAATATCGGTTGGGATCGCGGTCCGGAATTTGGCGCGAATACCGATCCTGATTTGGTGGGTTATGTGACCAAGGTCTGTCTGGAATTGGGAGCCAAGGAAGTCCTTTGCTTTGATAAGACCTGCGGAAACGACTGGCAGAACCGCTATAAGATGAGCGGCATCAAAGACGCTGTGGAAAAGAACGGCGGCAAGATGGTGGACGGTCAAAGCGATGCCATGTTCGAGGAACAGGAGATCCCCAAGGGTGTCGTCCTGAAGAAAGCGGATGTCCACAAGCTGGCTATCAACCCGGATGTGTTCATCAATATGCCGGTCCTGAAGAACCACAGCGGTACGAAGATCACCTGCGCGCTGAAGAACTACATGGGCTGTATCAGAGACCGTCAGTACTGGCACAGAAACAATCTGCCGCAGTGCATCGCGGATTTCGCGACCTATCAGAAGACCACTTTGACCATCGTGGACGCTTACCGTGTCATGCTGGAACACGGTCCTCGCGGAAACGATCCGAAGTTCACAACGGTTGCCAAGTACCAGATCATTTCTACGGATATGGTGGCGGCGGACGTGGCGGCGACCCAGATCTTTGCCACAGTGGCCAAACAGGCCAAGATGGGCAAGGCTTATACCGTGGACGAGATCACATATCTGGCTCTGGCGGAAAAAGCCGGTGTTGGTACTATGGATCTGAAGAAGCTCAATATGAAGCGGATCACCATGGCATAGGTGATAATCAATAGAACAAAAAATCAAAACACAGATGAGCGGTGGAAAAAATCGTTCTTCTGTGTTTTGTTCAATAGAAACCGATAGGAATTGAAATGACTCTTCGTTTTGTACGCTGGTTCCGCAGGATTTTTGCGGTGATCTTTTTCGTGGCGATAAGCGCCCAGTTTTTGGATGTCTATCATCAGTTGCCGGATATTTGGTATGAATATCATCCGACGAAAGCACAATTATTCCCGTCGCTTCTGAATCTGCTGGGTACGGGCAGTGTGCTGGCCGGAGCGGCGTTCATCACGGTAAGTGTGGTGACTCTCATCTTTGGGCGCGCTTATTGTTCTTTTCTGTGTCCGTTTGGGATCCTGATGGATTTTGTCCGCTGGCTCGCGACTTATCCGACGAAGAGCAAATTTCTCAAATCCACTAAACTGGGCGCGTTTTGCAAACAGAACTTTGCCAGGATCGCTTTCAGCCCGGCCTGGAATAAGGTGCGTGCTTTTTTTGTAGGGATCACGATACTGCTGATCGCCTTTGGAGGCGCTGCCCTGGTGGGTCTGATCGAACCGTATTCACTTTTTGGAAAAATTTTTGGATGCATCGTTTATCCGGCCGCGTCTGCCGGAACGAATGAGATCAGCAACTTCCTGGCGGCACGCGGGAATTATTCCGTTCCTTCGGTGAGCGGTCATGCCGAGGTCGCGCTGCCTGCTTTTGGATTGGCGCTTTTCATCCTGTGCGCGATTTTCCTTCTCTCCGCGGTCAGGGGTCGTCTCTACTGTAATACGGTTTGTCCGGTGGGAGGGTATTTAGGATTTCTGGCCAGGTATTCCCTGTTCAAACTGGAATTGAATCCGGCGAAATGTATTGCCTGCGGTCTCTGCGAAAAGATATGCAAAGCGCAGTGCATAGACTCCCGCCGGAGGAATCTGGATTTCTCGCGCTGTGTGCTTTGTCTGGATTGCGCGAGTACCTGCCGCAAGAGCGCGGTGCATTTCACATGGAGATACCGCTCCGCCAAGAAAGAGGAACCGCTGTCGGAGATCGAAGAAGAGAAGAGTCCAGTATCTTCATCAGCACAAAGGACGATGGACCGGAGAGCCTTTGTAAAAACTTTGCCGGCGTTCGCGGCTCTGTTTGGTACGGCGGCAAAAGTGAAGGAAGGCCAGCCCCTGCCGAAGCCGGAAGACTCCGACAAGCCGTATGTGATCCTGCCGGATGCCAGCCCCTATTATGTGGATGGCAAACGCCCCGATAAGAGACTGACACCGCTGCCGGGTTCCAGAAGTCTGGAGCGCTTTTTCTCAAAATGCACCGGCTGTCAGATTTGTGTTTCCACCTGTAAATCACAGATGCTCAAACCCAGCATCACCGAGTGGGGACTGGGAGGGATCATGCGCCCCTTCATGAATTTTGATAAAGGCTTCTGTGTGCAGGAATGTATAGAATGCACAAAAGTCTGCCCCAGCGACGCGCTGATCCCGCTGACGGTTGAGGAGAAGAAACTGGAAAAACTGGGAACAGCGATCTTCCGCGAGGATCTGTGCGTGGTCAAGAAGGATGAAACAGACTGCTCGGCCTGCGGTGAACATTGTCCTGTGGCGGCTATCGAGATGCTTCCCTATAAACCGGAGAAACATCTCTACATCCCGTACATCCACGAAGATGTCTGCATCGGCTGCGGTGCTTGTGAGAATATTTGCCCCGTGGTTCCATACAAAGCGTTAGTGATCCAGGGTTCCAACCACATCCGCAAAGCGAAGGTCTTTGATGACAGTATGCGTCTGTATGTGCCGGAGGAAACAAAGCCGGCCGAAACGGAATCGGCTGAACCGATCGATGCGGACAATCCTTTCCCGTTTTGATAATCTGTGGAATAAATTTTTTGAAATTGCAGAAGATGAAAAAAATCATAGTAAGTATGTTGAGCCTGTTATTTTGTGTAACAGGATGGGCCGGGATCGAGAGCGATTTTCCGGGAAAACAATCAGAATGGAATGGTGGTGCGCGCTACGACTTCCATGTGCAGGGACGCGATGCCATTTTGGTCGTTCCGCAAAAAGCCCGTCCGGGGAATCCCTGGATCTGGAGACCGGCGTTTTTTGATGCCTTTCCCTCGGTGGACAAGGCTCTGCTGGCGGAAGGATTCCATGTCGCTTACTATGATCTGACACATCTTTACGGCAGCCCGCGGGCGATGAGTCTGGGGCATGACTTCTATCAGTACATGACCACCGAGCAGGGACTTTCCAAAAAGGTCACGATGGAAGGTTTCAGCCGCGGCGGTTTATGCTCGCTGAACTGGGCCACTAAATATCCGGAATGCGTGGCGTGTCTGTACCTGGACGCGCCTGTGTGCGATGTCCTCACATGGCCGGGCCGGGGAACCAATACAGAAGGTGGACAGCTTTGGAATGATCTGCTCAAGGAATGGAACATAGAAGACAACGGCATGGACTATTTCCCCGGCAATCCGATCAACATTGAAAACTTGAAACCGATCGCGGCGGCGGGGATCCCTATCTTTGCTGTGTGCGGCGGCAGCGACAAGGTCGTGCCTTATGAGAAGAACATGGAGGTTTTGCGCTCCCGTTTTGTGGCACTGGGCGGTTCTGTGGAGGTCATCGTCAAGCCGGGTGTAGATCATCATCCGCACAGTTTGGAGAACCCGGGGCCGATCGTGGATTTTGTGATCCGCAATCAGCCCCAGTATCAGTCCAAACAATACTACACGCTGCGCGGAAAATTCCGTAACGCTTTTCTGAAATTCGATACGACTCTGGAGGGTCGTGTAGCATTCCTGGGTGGTTCCATTACAGAGATGCGCGGCTGGCATAATCAGGTGATGGATATGCTGCGCCAGCGTTTCCCAAAGACGCAGTTTGATTTTGTGGAAGCCGGCATCGGTTCCACCGGCAGTACGCCCGGCGCGTTTCGTCTTCAGCATGACGTGCTGAGCCGCGGCAAGATAGATTTGCTTTTTGTGGAAGCCGCTGTCAATGACGATACCAACTTTTTCCCGCCCGTGGAACAGATCCGCGGCATGGAAGGCGAGATCCGTCACGCGCTGCTGAGCAACCCGGAGATGGACATCATCATGTTGGATTTCATCTACGATCCTTTCATTGAGGTCTGCCGTCAGGGTCACATTCCTAACGTGATTTTGAATCATGAGTGTGTGGCCAGCTATTACCAGATCCCCAGCATCAATCTGTGTCAGGAAGTGTACGAACGAATGGAAGCGGGCGAGTTTGACTGGAAGAAATTTGGCGGAACGCATCCCTCCTGGTTTGGACATAAATTTTACACAGCGGCCATCGCGCGTGTGATGGATCTGATGTGGAAGGAAGGTATTGCCCAGACGAAGATGACCGCGCATCCCATCCCGGCGAAACCGATGGATCCGCACAGCTATTTCAATGGTGATTTTCTGGACATCCATCAGGCCGTCTTGGGAGATAAATGGAGCTGTGTGGAAAATTGGGATTCCGAGATCAAGGTGGAAAAACGAAGAGGTTTTGTGAATGTTCCCATGTTGGAAGTCCGCGAGCCGGAGTCCAAGCTGACACTGGATTTTGAGGGAACAGCCATCGGTATTTTTTGTGTCTGCGGTCCCGAAGCGGGCATCATTGAATACAGTGTGGATGGCGCGCCCGTTAAGAAGCTGAACACATTTACCGATTGGAGCGGCCGCCTTTTTATCCCGTGGGTCTATATGCTGGAAAGCGAACTCTCGCCCGGCAAACATCAGCTCACGATGTGGATGTCCAAAGAATCGGATAAACGCTCCAAAGGAACAGCTTTGCAAATTCGCAATTTTGTAGTGAATCAGTAATAATAAAATTATTTATGAAAAAGAAAAAAATCAAAAGCATACTCTTTGCTCTCGCGGTCATGGCATTAGTTTCCGCTCCGGTGAGCCAGGCTGATGTATGCACCAAAAATGAAACCTGCACCGTCAGCGATTTTCAAAATCCGCCCAGCTCTGTGCGCATAGCGTGCTACTGGTACTGGATCTCCGATCACATTTCCGCGGAAGGTGTGGTCAATGACTTGCGCGCGATGAAAGAGGCCGGGATCACTCTGGCGTACATTGGCAATATCGGTTTGGATGATGTCTATGGGCCGGTCAAGTTCGGCAGTGATGAGTGGTGGCATATCCTCCACACCGCGATGAAGACAGCGACCGAGCTGGACATCCAGCTGGGCATGTTCAATTCACCCGGCTGGAGCCAGTCCGGCGGCCCATGGGTCAAGCCTGAACAGGCGATGCGCTATCTGACATTCGACCGTGCGGAAGTGATCGGCGGCAAACCTGTCAGCATCGTCCTCAGCAGGCCCGCAGGTGATTATCAGGACGTGAAAGTATTGGCCTATCCGGTACTGCCGAAGAATAAAGCTGCGCTGAAAGGGATCACGACCGCGCCGGAATTGAAAGACGGCGCCAAGCTGATCGATGGAGATACGGCCAGCGGTACCAAGCTGGCCGCGGATAAAGACGGCAATATCACGATGGATCTGACCTTGTCCCAGCCGGAAGTGATTCGGACGATCAAGATCTACGCTCACAATTACAATGTCAATACCCGCGCTTCCTTCCAGGTGAAACAGCCTGACGGAACTTACAGGACCTTGTCCGAGTTCAAACTGGATCGTTATAATTCCGCTTTGAACGTGGGCTTTGCGCCGCTGGCGCCGATCGTCATTTCTGTTCCGCCGACACGGAGCGCTGACTATCGTCTGATAGTGAATAATGCCGGCAATGTCGGGCTGGCCGAGATCGAGCTGAGTACACTGGCCACGGTCGAGCGTTATCCTGAAAAGAGTCTGGCCAAGATGTTCCAGGAACCTCTTCCGTACTGGCACGAATATCAATGGAAAGTCCAGCCGGCAGCGGATGACATCTCTCAGGTGGTGGACAGTGCCCAGGTGCTGGACATCAGCAAATACCTTTCCGGTGACAAGCTGGAATGGAATGCTCCTATCGGGAATTGGGAAGTAGTGCGCATTGGAGCCAAGCCGACCGGCGTTGAAAATTCTCCGGCCAGCAAGGAAGCCACCGGATTGGAAGTGGATAAGATGAGCCGCAAACATGTGGAGGCGCATTTCGACGCGTTCATGGGTGAGATCATTCGCCGTATTCCCGCGGAAGACCGCAAGTGCTGGAAGTTCGTTGTGGAAGACAGCTATGAGATGGGCGGTCAGAATTATACGGATACACTTTTTGCCGATTTCCAGAAACGCTACGGTTATGATCCGGTCCCGTTCCTGCCGGCACTGAATGGTATTGTGATTCAAAGCCAGGATGTATCCGACCGCTTCCTGTGGGATCTGCGCCGTCTTATCGCGGACAAGGTGGCCTATGATTACGTAGGCGGTCTGCGAGAGGTCAGCAACAAGCACGGCATGAAGACCTGGCTGGAAAATTACGGCCACTGGGGTTTCCCCAGCGAGTTTCTGCTATACGGAAGCCAGTCCGACGAGATCGGCGGTGAATACTGGTTCACGGGTACACTGGGCGACATCGAGAACCGCGCATCCTCTTCCTGCGGTCATATCTACGGGAAGAAGCGGATCTGGGCTGAGTCCTTTACCTCCGGCGCGCAGATGTTCACTGGTTATCCCGAAGTGATGAAGCCGCGCGGTGACCGTTTCTTCACCGAGGGCATCAACAGCACGCTGCTGCATGTTTACATCCAGCAGGCGTATGAGGACAGACAGCCGGGTGTCAATGCCTGGTTCGGCAGTGAGTTCAACCGCTTCAGCAGCTGGTATCCTCAGCTCCATGTTTTCAATGAGTATCTGCGCCGTGTGAATTTTGTCCTTCAGTCCGGTTTGAATGTGGCCGATGTGGCTTACTTCATTGGTGAGGACGCGCCCAAGATGACTGGCATCACCGATCCGGCTCTGCCGAAGGGATACCAGTTCGATTATATCAACGCGGACGTTATTGAGAATTCTCTCACAGTGAAGGACGGCATCTTTACTCTGCCGCACGGCACACAGTACAAGATACTCGTGCTGCCTCAGCTGGAGACCATGCGTCCGAAACTGCTCAGGAAGATCAAGAGTCTGATCGAGCAGGGCGGTATCGTTTTGGGACCCGCGCCGCGCCGTTCACCCAGTTATCAGGATTATCCGCGAGCCGACCTGGAGGTCTGGAATCTGTCTGATGAGTTATGGGGTGGCGACAATACCTATAATCAGATCGGCAAAGGTCTGCTGATCAAGAGCGGTGTCACCATGGAAGAGGCTCTGAACGTGGCGGGCTGTCCTCCGGATATGCGTATCCCGGCGGATGTCCCGGCTCTGTACACTCACCGCACTTTGAAAGATATGGAGATCTATTTCGTTTCCAATCAGAGCAACCGCGAGCTGACCTTCTCCCCGGAATTTCGTGTTAAGGGAATGCGTCCGGAATGCTGGTATCCGACCACAGGCGAAGTCCGTCCGCTGACGGGTTATGAGACCAGCGTCAGTGGAACGATCGTGCCGCTGCGTTTACACGGATATGAGAGCGTCTTCATCGTCTTCAGGGGAACAGCGGACACGACAGCCAAAGCGGATGTTGAGCTGAATTATCCTTGCGCTCAGAAGCTCCTGGATGTGACAGCGCCGTGGACGGTGGATTTTGATAATCCCTATATGGATTTCAAGAAGACCGTCACGATGGACAAGCTCATCAATCTGAACAAGAGCGAAGATAAGGATCTGAAATACTACTCCGGAACGATCCGCTACAGCTCGACCTTTGATCTGGATGCTAAACCGGCGGGGACTCTCTACATCAATCTGCACGAAGTCCACATGATGGCCAAGGTCAAGATCAACGGTCATTATGTCGGCGGTGTCTGGACTTCACCGCATCGCCTGGATATCACCGATTTTGTAAAAGTCGGCAAGAACACGGTCGAGGTGGAGATCGTCAACACATGGGCCAATCGTGTTATTGGGGATCTGAATCTGCCGGAGAACGAGCGCAAGATCTGGATGCTCCACAACGGCTGGAGCAAAGATTCTCCCGTGCCGGATTCCGGTCTGGTGGGTCCCGTCCTGCTGGAGACTGTCACCTATCCCGCTGTGAAATAGTGCCGGGATAAGATACTAAAAAAGGGCATCCGTTTTCGGATGTCTTTTTTTTTTAGAGGAGTATCCCTCTGGAATACCTTGCCGGCTGGATGATCTGCGCGCCGATTTTGTTTCGTGCCGGACTTTGACGGGCGGCATCCAGTGCCAGCGCCAGACTCCAGAAATGATCCGCGTGACCCGCATGGCCGCTCTCGTCCCGTTCAGCGGAAATGGTGACCTGACCGGAGGGCGTGACCGTGCGCCTGGGCAGCTGCAGATCATCCAGCAGGATAGGATCCAGCGGATGCCGGATCTTCTTTTCCTCGTAGATCCTCACCAGATTCATCGCCATGGATTCTGTTATACGAACGGTGGGATTCTTGGCGGAAAGTCTGGGCTGACTGATATTGCGCGGGATGACCAGCTGACCGGCTGGAACGCTTGACGCGAAGTTCACACCGCGCACTTTGTTCGGGCCGAACATCTGCTGGGTGTACTCATAGAGACCCAGTCCCAGTCCGGTCATATCAATGGAAACGCAAACCAGACGGGGGATCTTCAGCAAGGCGGTCAGTCGGCTCTGCTGTTCAGGCAGCCGCATCGCCTCCAGCCGCAGGAACGAGCGCACCTGCCACAGACCATGCTCCGACTGCACCACTGTGATCACGGTGCGGTCACGACGGCGGCCCACGTCCACTCCGGCAAAAAGCGGTTCGCCCTGTTCAGAGCGCTCTCTCAGGCACCGCAGCGTTACCGGCGGCCAATCTCCGGTGCAGATAAAGCCCGCGGCGGCATCCTCGGCTGCCTGGATGATTTCCGGCAGAAGCAGCGCGGCACTCTCCCCGGCAAAGGCGCACTCATAATTCTGATCGTAGGAGTCTTTATCCAGAGCGGCGGCGCGGGCCTCCTCCGGTGTGATCGGCGTGCGGGTGAAGGGATCCAGGATAGGCACACCCATGTGCCAGGCATCTGTCCGCGTCACACGCGAAACGTGGAAGCGCGGATCCTGCACCATGCGGTAAAAGAGATTGTGCCGGCCGTTCCCGGTGGAGGCGATCCGGCAAAGAAACCTGGGATCAGAGGAGAGGATCGGCTCAGCCGCGTCCCACACTCCGGCGATGTCTTCATAGAAAGCCATCTCGTCCAGGATCAGGTCGCCGCTGAAACCGCGCGCCGTCCGGGGATTGGCCGCCAGCGCCAGGATACGGCTCAGTTTACCGGCGGCATCGGTCTGGATCTCGTGTCGTGAGATCTTGAATTCGTATTGATCCCAGGGCGGCTCTTCGGTCAGCAGGCTTGCCCGTCCGATGAACTCCGAACCGTTGCGCAGGGAATTGGACAGCACGGTGACGGTGTGTCCCGGCAGAGTCACGATCCGGTCCAGTGCCCAGGCGGCCAGAGTCGTTGTTTTGCCGATCTGGCGCGACCAGTGCAGGATCAGGATGCCCGTGCTGTGGTCCCGGAATACTTCCAGTTGATAAGGTCTAAGGGTAAACATTTGCCAAGAGAGATATTTTGTTCCCCGGCAAAATCAAAACCCTCTTTGGCAATAATGGCAATATTTGTAAAAGGAACCATGGATGGACACGGAGGCAGTGCGCTCAGGATTTATATAAAAGAATTTGCTTACTATTTCTGGTATATTCATATATAATCCTTTTAAATCTGCTGAGGACTTTGATGCAGAATCCAAAAACACAAAATAACATGAAAACCATCTTCGATAAAACAGCGATGAAAAATCTCAACCTCAAGAACCGCATTATACGCTCCGCAACTTGGGAAGCCCTTGCGGAGGCTAACGGTCACTTCGGCGAGGAGATTTACCGTATCTATGACGAACTTGCGGCAGGTGGTGTGGGCTGCATCATCAACGAATTCACTTCTGTCTATGATGACGACTACCCCCATGAGGGTATGGCAAGGCTCTCGAATGATGAGCTCATCCCTGACCACAAGCGCCTGACCGACACCGTACATGCTCATCATGTGCCTATCATTGTCCAGCTTGCCATGGATGATTATCAGGGTATGAGGATTGACGAACTGACCTCCGATGACATCAGCGCAATCCGAGGACTGTTCGCAAAGGCGGCAGACAGGGCGGTTCTTGCAGACTATGACGGGGTACAGATACACGCCGCCCACGGTTTCTTTTTAAGCCGTTATATCAGTCCTGCACACAATCATCAGACGAGCACTCCCGAAACGCTTATCATCGACATTGCAAAGGCAATCAGGGCTAATCACCCCGACCTGCACATCTCCATGAAAATCAATTGCAGTGACTTTGTGTACGGTGGTCTCGATGAGAACGGCAGTTTGCGTGTCTGCCGTGCCTGTGCGGAATTTCTTGACAGTATCGAGGTAAGCGGAAACGGCACTTCGGTAAGCGGTATCAAGGCAGGTGTCAACGAAGCGTATTTCAAGCGGTTTGCTCTTGTGCTTGCGGAAAAGGTGGATGTTCCCGTGATACTTGTCGGCGGTCATAGAAGTATCGACAACATGAATGTCGTCCTGAAAGAAGGTAGGATAGAATATCTGTCGATGTCGCGTCCGCTGGTGTGCGAGCCTGACCTGATAAACCGTTGGGGGAATAGCGACACTTCTCCTTCGAAATGTGTCTCGTGCAACATGTGCTACAGCACACCGGGACACAGGTGCGTTTTCAACCTGCGAAGGGGAGGATGAGTGAGGTAAAATATTCGTACAGAAAACGCCTGCGCACCTGTGCGCGGTAAAAATGATTGGAACTCAAAAATTTTATCGCACTTTAAGTGATGTTTCGGGTGATGCCAACTCCCATTAGCCGAAATGCATTTCGTGTTGCCGGATTCCTGTGAAATGAAGGAATCCACGGATGGACACAAAAGAACACAGATTTTTATTCGGACAGGATTTACAGGATGAATTCAAAGCCTGTGAATCCTGTTGATCTTGTCGAAAAAATTCGTTGTTCTAAAAACAGCGGCAGAAATGACCGGGATCGTCGGGCAGTTCTCTCAGGCCGGGAGCCGTCTGGCGGCATTCGGGACGGGCTTGGTGGCAGCGCGGATGGAAACGGCAGCCCTGGGGCATATCGTAAAGGGGAGGCACCTGGCCGGGGATGGCGTGGAGCCGTTTGACATCGAAGCCGATCCTCGGTACCGCGGCCAGCAGCGCTTTTGTATAGGGGTGAGCCGGGGTATCCAGTATCTGTCGCGTGGTTCCCTTTTCCACGATCTGGCCGGCGTACATGACGGCGACCCGGTCGGCGATTTGCGAGACGATCCCCAGGTTGTGCGTGATCAGCAGGATGCTCATCCGGTACTGGGCGCGCAGTTCGTTCAGCAGACAGAGGATCTGTGCCTGGATGGTGACATCCAGCGCGGTCGTCGGCTCATCGGCCACCAGCAGTTTGGGACGGCAGGCCAGCGCCATCGCGATCATGGCGCGCTGTTTCATGCCACCGGAAAGCTGGTGCGGATATTCATTCACCCGCAGTTCCGGCGAGGGGATGCCCACCTCCTCCAGCGCGCGGACGCATTGCTCACGGGTCGCCCGTTCGGGCTGATGCAGGGTGAGCGCTTCCATGATCTGCGCGCCGATCGTCATGGTCGGGTTCAGCGCCAGAGCCGGATCCTGAAAAATGTAGCTGACCCCTTTGCCGCGGATGCCGCGCAGTTCTTTGGGGCTGAGGGCAAAGGTGTCGCGGCCCTCCAGCAGGACACGGCCTCCCAGGTGTTTAACACTGGGAATGAGCCGGGCGATGCTCTGGGCGGTGATGCTCTTGCCGCAGCCGCTTTCGCCTACCAGACAGACGATCTCGCCGGTGTCTATACGGAGGGAGAGATCCTCCACCGCGCGCAAAAGTCCGTCATCGGTCTCGAAACCGAGACTGAGGTGTTCTATCTGGAGCAAAGGTTCAGGCATGATAAAAAGTCTTTTATAAAAAACAGGCCGTATGGTCATTCCATACGACCCGTGTGATCCATATTAAAAAGGACTAATAGGCGACATCCACCCAGGTCTCTTTCTTGCTGCCTTTGTACATGGCTTCCATGACGGCGACGCGCTTGGCGGCTTCCATCGGAGTCAGCAGCGGTTCATCTTTCTTGCCCTGGACGGCGTTGATGAACTGATGGATGGGCAGCGCCGGGGATTTCGGCAGCTTGGTCCAGGGTTCACGGCCATCCGCGCCTTCGACCTTCTTGGATCTGAAATAGAGATCGCCGCGGTCAATGATGGCGTGACCTTCCGTGCCGGAGATCATCAGCGTGACGGGGCATTCGATATCCACCCAGCCGGCGGTGAGTGTCGCGGTCAGACCGTTCTTGAAGTGCAGCAGACCCTGACCCATTTCATCGGTGGGACCGTAGTTGCCCACAGAGATCTGGATATCCGCGGTGGCGCGTTCCACGTCGCCGAAGATCCACATCAGGATATCGAGCATATGTGTGCCCAGATCGCCGAAACCGCCGCATCCGGATTGGCTGACATCCGCCATCCAGCGCCAGTCGGTGTCGAACCAGTGACCCAGAGAACCGCTGTGGCAGTTCCAGGCGCTCGCGCGGGTGATCTTGCCGAACGCACCGTTGGCCACCTGTTCTTTCAGGAAGATGTGCTTCGGATCGGTGCGCATGAAGTAACCGGTAGTATAGAGGACTCCGGCGTCTTCCAGAGCCTTGGCCATGGCATAGCTGTCCCTGGCGGAGATGCCCATCGGCTTTTCGATGAAGGCGTGCTTCTTCGCTTTGGCGGCGGCTTCCACCAGCGGTTGATGGAGGTTCGTTTCGGAGCAGATCACAACGGCCTGCACTTCGGGATCGTTCCAAACCTTGTCAGCGGAATCGGACAGAGCTTCGCACTTCTGGAACTCGGCCCATTTCTTGGCGCGTTCCGGATCGTGGTCGTAGCAGTATTTCACTTTCACATCTTTGCGTTCCTTCATCTTGTTCATGAAGTCCGGTGTGTGGATGTGTGCGCAGCCGACAAAAGCGATCGTCGTTTTGGCGGCATCATCTGCCTGTACCAGAGCGGAGGGCATCATGGCGGCGGCAGCTCCAAGAATAGCCGTGGATTTCACAAAATCACGGCGGGATAATTTAGTTTCCATAATCAAAAAATTTTGTTTCGTTTCTGTTTCGTTTATTTCAGACCCAGGACATCCTGCATCGTATAGGTGCCCGGCGTTTTATTCGCGCACCAGACAGCGGCGCGCAAGGCACCGTTGGCAAAAGTCTCGCGGCTGGAGGCTTCGTGGCTGAGCTCCACACGCTCGCCCTGAGCGGCGAAGATCACCGTATGATCTCCCACAACATCGCCGCCGCGCAGAGAGTGCATTCCGATCTCCTCGGAAGTGCGCTCGCCCACGATGCCTTCGCGGCCGTGGCGGACGACCTGTTCGTACTGCTGATGGCGTACCTCGGCCAGAATGCGGCCCAGTGTGTCAGCGGTTCCGCTGGGAGCATCCTTCTTGTGACGGTGGTGCATTTCCACCACTTCGATGTCGAAGGAAGTGCCCAGGATCTCGGCGGCCTTGCGGGCCAGCCAGAAAAGGGTATTGACTCCGGTGGAGTAGTTGGATGTCCAGACCAGCGGGATCTGTTTGGCCGCGCGTGTGATCTGTTCCTTCTCTTCAGGAGTGTGCCCGGTAGTGCCGATCACCAGCGGCTTTTTCAGCGCGGCGCACTGCTCGGCCACAGAGGCTGTCACCGCGTGGAAACTGAAATCAATAACGACATCGCAGTTCCGGACAGCGGCTCCGATATCGTCTCCCATATCCGCCGCGGCGGTCACCTTGACTTCATCCATCCGTTCCGCGCAGGCGATGAGCATCTGGCCCATCCTGCCTTTGCATCCTATGATCGCGACATTAGTCATATACGGTCTCGGCGTTTCGGCGGGTTAGATGATGCCCAGATCGGTCAGAGTCTGCTTCACGATGGCCTGGCTCTTTTCGGTCAGACGGAAGAGCGGCAGACGCACATCCGGCCGGCACTTGCCCATCAGCGCCAGAGCAGCCTTGACGGGGACCGGATTCGTTTCCACAAACAGATTCTTGAAAAGGGGATAGTATTTTTCGTGGATGGCCAGCGCCTCGGCGGTATTGCCCGCGGCAAAGGAACGCACCATCTTGCAGACTTCAGCCGGGATGACATTGGAGGCCACACTGATGACACCGTGCGCGCCTACTGCCATAAAGGAGAGAGTCAGCGGATCGTCTCCGCTCAGGATGGTGAAGTCCGGCCGTTTGACGGCGGCGCGGATCTGACTCACGCGGTCGGAATTGCCGCCGGCTTCCTTGATGGCCACGATATTGGGATAGGCTTCCGCCAGGCGTTTGACCGTGGGAACGGCGATCTCGATGCCGCAGCGTCCCGGTATGCTGTAGAGCACGATGGGGAACTTTACGCTTTTGGCCAGCATCCCGAAATGCTCAAACAGACCATCCTGTGAAGGCTTGTTATAATAAGGAGCGATGATCAGGCTGGCATCCGCGCCCAGCTGTTCGGCTTCTTTGGTGAAGGCAAGCGCCTCGGTGGTGCTGTTGGCACCCGTTCCGGCCAGCACCTTGATGCGTCCGGCAACCGTTTTGACGGCCAGATCGATCACGTGCAGATGTTCCTCCACGGTCAGAGTCGGGGATTCACCCGTGCTGCCCACAGGAACGACTCCATCCACACCTTTTGCGATTTGGTCGTTGATGATGGAAACAAAAGCCTCTTCATCAATTTTACCGTCTTTGAACGGTGTGACTAACGCCGTATATACACCTTTAAACATAACTATAATCCTTAGCTTTTTAAATTGTTCTTATTAAATCTCCACTTGTCCCTTGAAAGCGATCTCCGCCGGACCCGTGAGCGTCACATTCTTGAAAGCGGCTCCCTCGCGGACAAACCCGACTTGCAGGATATCTCCTCCGCGGGTATGGATCTTGACCGGACTCTGTAAGTGAAAAATTGCCGCGCTGACCAGTGCCGTAGCGGTCACACCCGTTCCGCAGGCCAGAGTCTCTCCCTCCACGCCGCGCTCATACGTGCGCACCCGGATAGAGCCGTCGGGCATCCGCTGGGCAAAGTTGACATTTGTTCCCTTGGGCGCGAAATAAGGATGATACCGCAGAGCCTCGCCCCATTTCTTTACGGGGACGGACTCGATATCGTCCACAAAACAAACCGTGTGGGGAACGCCGGTATTGAGAAAATGCACTTCCCCGGTCTGATCTTCCCAGCTCAGGTGGATATTCAATGAAAGACTGTGCGGCTGAGTTAGTTCCACCTTGACCTGATCACCCAGGAATTCCGCGTGGATAATGCCGGATATCGTTTCAAAACTCACCGTGGGGCCGATATTGGGCACCAGCATCTGGATAAAACGGGCAAAACAGCGACTGCCGTTCCCGCACATTTCTGCCTCGCTGCCATCGCTGTTGTAAAAGCCCCAGGCAAAATCCGCT
>DBVN01000117.1:15786-21999 GCA_002308515.1 Verrucomicrobia bacterium UBA1263
TGACGATGGCACAGTCGAACGATCTGTTCCGTTGTCAGGGACAGATTCCCATTTCGATTGTCTATCAATATGAAGTCGTTCCCGGCTCCATTCATTTTTATAAAATCCACCAGCATAACCGCCTCTTTGATTTTAACTAACTCTCCTTTTCGATTCAAGGGGGAACGTGAGTATCTTTTATTTTTAAGTAAAACGAATGACCAATCATTTGATAAAGCTTTTATTGAAGAATAAAAAGGCAGAAACAGGTTGTTATATTTCTTAAAAAATGTTGGAATTTTATCTTTAATTTGTTGAGATAATGAGAATTAAGCATTGACATCCTTTCTGTATTGTAAATACTAATTGCAAGTAAGTCGTATCTTATGGACGCGCTAAAGAATGATCGGGAAAATACCTATTTTGGAAACAGTCATTTTCTGACCGGAATAATTTTATTGATTATTACTCTCTTTGCGTCAGGTGTTTTTATCCAATATACCCAAAAACAAGTCCAGACAGTTCTGCAAGAACAGACCCTGCAATACCAAGAAAGAGAAAATCAGATTCAAAATCAAATAGATATAGCTAATACTCTTTACTTGGCAGAAGCAAATCGCATTAACGCAGAATTTCACGATCCGCTGGATCCTGTTTACTTGGTCAATCAGCTGTACAAACTAGATGACTCTGTAAATGAATATGAGCGAAACAGTCTTGCTTTCTATTGTTTGCAAGGTTTACTGCTTAATGGGACTAATGCACTTCCGCCAATTAAAAACCTCCTCATAAACGGCCATAATTTTCATTTGAGCCTTAAAAAAATCTATCCTTCCCGGACATTGCGTCAGGAAATAATGACTCTTTTAATATCAATGAAAAACCGTCCGGCAGCTGATTTACTCAGTCAACTGCTTCCAGCTGCACAAGACGTGGCGGAGATGCGCAGACTTTGTGAGACGCTTCTGAGTGTTTCCGACGACTACCGACCTTATTGTATCAATGCAGCTCGTGAGATGTATGATCGGTTGATGAGAGAACAAAAAGATGCAAATGCCAATGCGTCTGAAATAAGATCAATGCGCTCCATCCTTCTACAGCTTCTTCAGGATAGAGAATTTGCCGTAGGTCTCATGAAACAAAAAGCTTGGTGCAAAGAAAATGGAAAAGTTGATAGTGATCTGCTTTTGTTGTCGCACGAAGTTCTTCACGATTCCATTGTCCCATATTGTTATGAGGCCATGCTCTATCAACAGGAAAATCATAAAGAGATAGATCCTTTTTTGGCAGGCATAGCTCAAGAATACATTGCATACCCACAAGCTTCGGAAATTGTTTTAAACAGCTTGAAAAGTATCGCTTCTCCATCCGGTCGTTATCAATTTGTTATAAGTCTTTTTCCGATAGATGAAGATTTTGGTGGAAAAACAGGTTATATTCATTTTATCAACAACAAGGAAACGGATAATAATAATTTAAAAAACACAGATTCTGAGACGATCCAAAAAGCAAATGACCGATTGCTTTTTTTGAATACGGTGGCGACTGAATTCGGGAATGATGTGATAATGTTGCGTCTGCTGGATATTATCCGATCCAGTCTTCAGCATACCGCCAGCACCGATCCCGGAAAAGGGGAATGGACAGTAGATGATTCCACAAAGGAATTTATTCAGGATATTATGAAAAGATAAGGAACTGTTAAGAAATACAAAAAAATATCTTTCATGGAAAAGTTTTATAAGATTGTTATTCCCTGTTTAGTCCTGTTTAGTTTGTCTATAGGATTTTCTATCTATATACAGTATTCTGGCAGATATGCTCTTAATACAACTTGCGAACAATGGGATGAAAGAATTCAAAAGCTTCAAACAGAATTGGATGGGATTCATTCTCAAATTGAAAATTTGAAAAAGCAAAAAACAGAATCGGATTCACCAGAACTGGAACCGAGTGTATTGATCGGACATCTCCAAAAAATGAAAGATTGGTCTGAGGTGTTTAATAAAAAAACTCCATCCATAGAAATGAGGCGAGCACAATGTCATGACCAAATAAGAGAGGCATTTTTCATTTTTCGCGGTCTTCAAAATCAGAGGGAAAGATCCTTGAATGCCATTCGTGATTATTTGGCCGGAGGGCACAATGTTATTCTTTATAAATATGAAAAAGATGATACTTTTTCATTTAAAATCAAGGATGAGGAATACAAAATGGAGGCTGTGCCGGAAACTTCTCGTTTAGGTATGATCTATACTTTGGGGAATATCAAAACACCCTCTTCATTTACTCTTCTTTGTCAGATTATGCAAGGTTCTATCGACGTCAAAGAAATCGTGAGTGCGGGGAATATCCTTTTGGCTGCGAACAGAGAAGAATTTATCCAGTTAGTTCTAAGTGTCTATAAGACACGGTTCCCGGATTTGAAGAGGGATGAACAAAATATGCTGTTGGCATATCTCAGGAAATTCAGTGAAGAGGATTATAAAGACCTGTTGTCAAAACTCAGCCTCTATGATGAAAATAACAAACTGAACATAGATACTTTGCGCAGAAAGGTAAAGCTTTTGAGAGAAGAAGCCATTTCAGAAGCTTATGAAGCCTTCAATCGGTCAGATGCTGATTTGCAGGACAAACTGGGTATTTTTGAAGCAATAAAGGATTTTATAGGGCGTAATGAGCAGGTGAACTCTATATTTATCAGTTTAGTCAATAGTCTTGATGGGATCTATAAAGATACCTTTGGTTCGATTACTGTTTGGAGTCTGGTTCGATCCGATGAAAAAGAAGGAGATTCTCAGCAGTATTTAAACCTGTTGGATCAATTGGCTATCACAAAAAATGAACAATCTTTTTTTGAGGAAACTGTAGAGTTAATGAGAGATTATGTGATTCAGCGAGGTGAATATGGCGCGGATTTTAATGAAACGGAATACCGGCAAAAAATTAAAGATTCCGGTTATTCTGAAAGATTCATAAACCGGATAAACGACATCATTCAAGAACATCCCGATCTAATGGATCAAGTGGATCCGATGGATTATACATTGGCGATACAGCCTCCTTGGTAATTGCTTTTACCACTTAGATCAGCCCCCGTTTTTTCAACAGGGCTTCCATGGCTTTGTCCATCACCAGATCCGCCAGCGGCCGGGTGCAGTTGTCCAGAGCTGTGTTGGCGGCTTTCAGCTTCAGGATGTCTCCGATCTTGGTCACGGGATCCTCTGTTTCCAGTGCCTGTTCGATATTGCGCAGAGCCGTTTCGATCTTTTCGCGCTGTGCCGCCGGCAGTTCCTGACCGCAGTCCGTCAAGCCGTTGCGGGTCGCCAGGATGGTGTCGCGGGCGCGGATCTTGATCTCGATCCATTGGCGGGCTTTGATGTCGTCCCGTGCGTGGTCAATGGATTCCTGCACCATTTTCTGGACATCTTCATCTTTGACATCAATCGTGGATTTGATCGGCACCACGACTTCTTTGCCGGTCTTGGTATCCCGTGCCAGCACGTGCAGGATGCCGTCCGCGTCTATCTCGAATTGAACTCCCACACGGGGAACCCCTTTGGGAGCCGGTTCAAAGTCAATGGTAAAGCGCCCCAGACTCCAGTTATCGCTGGCGCGTTCCCGTTCTCCCTGAAGCACATGGATCAGCATATTGGGCTGATAATCCACCGCTGTCGTAAACAGCTCGCCGGCCTTGGTCGGGATAGTCGTGTTTCGGGGGATGATCACGTTCATCAGTCCGCCGAAAGTTTCGATCCCCAGCGAAAGCGGAGTTACATCCAGCAGCAGGACGTTTTCCAGATTCCCCGAAAGGATCTCCGCCTGAACGGCCGCGCCCAGAGCAATGGCTTCATCCGGATGCTGGGAAGTGTTCAGTTCCGGGCCTTTTTGGCCGGAAGGCTGATCCGGGTCGGGACAATGGAAGATCTCGGCCACCATCCTGCGTATCAGGGGCATACGGGTCTGACCACCGACCAGGATGACCTGATCCAGATCTTCCGGTTCCAGATGTGCGTCGGAAAGGGAATGCAGGCAGTGGGCACGGGTCCGCTGAACGATGTCGCGGGTCAGATCTTCCAGCTTCTGCCGGGTCAGAGTATAGTCCAGACTGTACTGCGGTGTGATAAAGGGGATAGCGACACGGGTTTCCGTCAGCTTGCTGAGTTGTTTCTTGGCGGCTTCGGCGGCTTCTCTCACGCGCGCCGTTTGCTCCAGATTCTGGGTCAGATCCAGTCCCGACTGTTCCCGGATGATTTGGAACAGATGTTCCACGACCCGTTTGTCCAGGTCGTCGCCTCCCAGCCGGGTATCTCCATGAGTGGAAAGCACTTGGAAAACACCCTTGTTCAGCTCCAGGATGCTGAGGTCGAAAGTGCCTCCGCCGAAATCGTAAACCGCTATCTTGGAATGATCTTTGAGCTTGTCCAGCCCGTAAGCCAGTGCCGCCGCGGTCGGTTCATTGATGATGCGCTCCACCACGAACCCGGCCAGTTCGCCGGCCTTGCGGGTGGCGTTGCGCTGGGCATCGTTGAAATAGGCGGGGACCGTGATGACGGCATGTGTGACCGGTTCGCCGAAAAAGACTTCCGCGTCGTGTTTCAGCTTGGACAGGATCAGTGATGAGATCTCTTCGGGAGTCCACGCGCGTCCGTACAGGTTGACGGTGACTCCTTCATGGCCTTTGCCTTCGATCGGATAGGTGACCAGCATCTCCTCGGCCGGGATCTCGCTGCCGCGCCGTCCCATAAAGCGCTTGATGGAGTAAACCGTCTGTCCCGGCTTGAGGGAACGGGTGCGCGCCGCCTCATATCCCACAACGGGTGTGCTTTCCGCGTTCGGGAAATAGACCACCGATGGAGTGATGCGCTGTCCCTGTTCATCCGCGATGACCAGCGGGATGCCGCTGTCCACGGTCGCGGCCAGTGAATTGGTCGTTCCAAGATCTATGCCGATAATCCTACTCATATCGCCGATAGAAAGTATGTGCCGAAAAAGGTTTTTTTTCAAATGGATAATATATAAGGCAGAAAGAATGGGAATCATAAGCGGGGCTACTGATCAAAAGCGTTGACCGTCCGCGGATGATGCTTGATTTTTCGTCTTGTATGGCTGATTCCAAAAAGGTAAAGTAAGGCGTTCCCGCGCTCAAGTGGGAGAAGATAGATAAAGAAAACTTATGCCGAGCGCAAACGATATTCGTAAAGGGCAAGCCCTTATTTATAATAATGACGTCTGTGTCGTTCTGGAATGCACACACCGTACACCGGGTAACCTCCGTGCATTCGTGCAGGTCATTCTCAGAAGCCTGAAGACCGGCAAATCGACAGATGTCCGTTTCAGTTCCACAGAAAAGGTGGAAGTCGTTCCGATGACGACCCAGAAGATGGAGTTCAGCTACAAAGACGGGGACGATTATGTATTTTCCGATCCTGAGACTTATGAGACCGTGACACTGACCCCGGAACTGCTGGGAGACGCTGTCAATTATCTGGTGGAGAACGCGATGGTGACCGTTACCTTTGTGGAAGGCAAGGTCGTGGGTATTGAAATGCCTTCTTCCGTTGTTCTGACCGTGACCGATGCCCCTGAAGGTATCCGCGGCGACTCTGCCAACAACGTGATGAAGACCGTCACGCTGGAGACCGGCATCAACGTCCAGGCTCCGCTCTTCATCAAGACCGGTGAGAAGATCAAGATCGATACCCGCACCGGTAAATACATGGAAAGAGCCAACGGCTAGTTGGTTCTTGTGATTGTTTACATGATGATCGAAAAGGCGGGATGACCGCCTTTTTTGTCCGTTCCTGCTGTGAAACAATATCACGATTTATTAAAACTGGTTCTGTCCGAAGGGACTTGGACCACGAACCGCACCGGAGTCAGGACTCTGGCCGTGTTTGGTGCCCAGGCACGGTTCCCGCTGGGGGATACCTTTCCGCTGCTGACCACCAAGAAGGTCCATCTGCGTTCCATCATCCATGAATTGCTCTGGTTCCTGCGCGGAGATACGAATATCAAGTATCTCCACGAGAACAAAGTGACCATCTGGGACGAATGGGCCGATGCCAATGGCGACCTGGGCCGCATCTACGGCGCGCAGTGGAGCGACTGGAGAACGCCTGACGGTCGGTCTATCAATCAGATAGACAACGTCATCGAGCAGATACGGAAATCCCCGGACAGCCGCCGCCTGATCGTTACGGCCTGGAATCCGGGCGAGCTGGATCAGATGGC
>DBVN01000108.1:0-18345 GCA_002308515.1 Verrucomicrobia bacterium UBA1263
AAACCGCAAGGCCGAACGTCGGCCTCGCACCGAACGCCGGCCTCGCGATAATAAATGATTCCATAACCAATATCTGTGTGTATCCGCGGTTCTTTTTCAGCGCAGAGGGGCGATCTGGTCTTCGGAAAGAGGGGTATCTTTGAAAACGTCCGAGCCCAGTTGGACATGGAAGGCAGATGTGGTCAGCGAGATCAGTTTTTTGCAGCTGTAGAAGGCCCGGTCTTCTATCTTCTTGACGCTGGAAGGGATGCTGACGGCGGTCAGCCCCGTACTCCAGGAAAAGGCCCGGTCGCAGATGGTCTCTACCCCATTCGGAATGACGTAAGGCCCCTGACGACCCGCCGGGTATTTGATCAGGACGGTCTGATCTTTGTTGAACAAGACTCCGTTTACACTGCAATAGCTGGGGTTATCGGGGGAGACCACAAATTCCAGAAGACGCGAGCATCCGGCCAGAGAATCGCCGCGTATCTCTTTGACAGTGGCAGGTATAGCAATACGGTTCACCCCTTTGCATTCATAGAAAATTTCTTTGCCGATCCGGGAGGCACCCACCGGGACACTGATGGTGGTCAGGAATCCCCGGCGGGATACCAGCGCGACCGCGATCAGCATGGCTATGGCTATGAATCCTATTATTATGTAAACGAACATCTTATCAAAAAAAGACGCAAGCCCCCTCTTTCGCATCGGAACCTTGCGTCTTTTTATCTTCTCAAAGAGAAGCGTTTGCTATGAACGGATAGCCGGCTTGGAAAGTTTTTCCACCGGTGTATCCAGATCATGCAGGATCACGCGGGCATCCAGAGCGATGATCTGTTCTTCGGAAGCCAGGAGCGGATTGATATCCATCTCCTTGATCCAGGGCTGTTCGGCAACGACCAGTGAGAACTGGACCATCAGGCGTTCCAGGGCTTTCATATCCACAGACTTGCGGCCGCGGACACCCTTCAGCGCCTTGAAGATCTTGGTCTGCTCGAACATGAGACGCGCGTGGGTCGTGTTCAGCGGAGGCAGTCCCAGGGCTTTGTCCTTGAAGACTTCCACCAGCTGTCCGCCCATACCGAACAGGAGGACCGGTCCGAACTGACCATCCAGGCTGGAGCCGAGGATGATCTCGTAGCCTTCCTGTTTGACCATCTGCTGGATGGTAACGCCCTGGAAGTGCTGCGGACCCCATTTCGGGTTGTTGGAAACAGCGGTCTTGATCTCCACAAAAGCCTTGCGGACTTCCTCTGGAGACTGGAGGTTCAGCTTGACACCGCCCACATCGGTCTTGTGGGTAATGGTTTCGGAAAGCAGTTTGGCCACGACCGGGAATTTCATACCTTCGGCCAGTTTGATGGCATCTTCTTCGGTGCGGGCGATCTCGGTCTGCACGGTATTGATGCCGTAGGCGGCCAGGAGCTTCTTGGATTCGTACTCGGTCAGGATGGTACGGCCGGAAGCGCGCACGCCGTCAATGATCTGAGCGGCCGCGGCACGAGCTTTGGCGCCTTCCTCGGCTGTGGCGGTCGGCTCGGCGGGAGCGCTGATCGCTTCCAGGTTCTTCTTGTAATTGTAAAGTGTGGTGAACACCTTGGCCGCGGTATCGGGTTCAGCAAAGACCGGGACACCGGCCGCGGTGAGGATCTTCTGGCCCTCGGCCACGATGCCGCCGCCCATCCAGCTGGCGTAAACAGGTTTACCTTCGATCTGACCGAACTTCTTCAGTTGTTCGGCAGTCTCTGTCGGCTTGGTGACGGACTGCGGGGTCAGGATGACCAGCAGGCCATCGCTGGCAGGGTCGTTGCCGGCCACCTGCAGGGTCTTGGCATAGGCATCGGGACTGGCATCGCCCAGGATGTCGATCGGGTTGCTATGGCTCCAGGCAGAAGGCAGGAAGGTATTCAGTTCTTCCACAGTCTCTTTGGAGACATTGGCCAGCACACCGCCGGTCAGCAGCAGAGCGTCCGTGCAAAGTACGCCGGGACCGCCCGCGTTGGTAATGACCGTCAGACGGTTGCCCTGAGGCAAAGGCTGGCGGGACAAGGCGTTGAACATGCTGTAAAATTCAGAGATCTCGGTCACGCGAATGACACCGACGCGCTTGAAAGCGGCATCCAGAACGTCATCGGAACCGGTCATGGAACCGGTGTGAGAGGCGGCCGCTTTGGCGGCACCCGCGGTACGGCCCGGTTTGATGACAACGATCGGTTTCTTGGGAGAGACCTTGGCCGCGGCTTCCAGGAAGGAAGGAGCGTCACCGATGGATTCCATGTAAATGGCTATGCACTTGGTATTTTCGTCTTCGCCCAGGTAGGAGATCAAATCGCCCCAGTTGACATCCATCATGGAACCGATGGAAGCAAAGCAGGAAAGACCGATGCCGTTATCCAGGCACCAATCCAGCACCGCGCAGCCCAGCGCGCCGCTCTGGCTGATAAAGCCGATGCCGCCCGGCAGAGCCACCGCCGGAGCGAAGGAAGCGTTCACGCCGCCCACCGGGTTCATGATGCCCAGGCAATTCGGGCCAACGATGCGCATACCGGTCTTGGCAGCTTCCACGGCCAGCTGGCGTTCCATTTCAGCACCTTCAGGTCCGATCTCTTTGAAACCGGCGGAAATGATCACAGCGCCTTTGACACCTTTTTGAGCCGCTTCGGCAATGATGCCGCGCACGGTCTTGGCCGGAGTGCAGACCACGATCAGATCCACCTCGCCCGGACATTCCANNATGCCCAACACACTGGGACGCTTCGGGTTGATCGGATACACAGGACCGCCGAACGGACTGCTGATCAGGTTCCAAAGAACGGTACGGCCAACGGAATTCGGCTTCTCAGTCGCGCCCACAACGGCGACAGACTTGGGATTAAAAAGAGGCAACATGGACGCCGCTTTGCTGCAGCAGCAAGAGCATCCTTCCTTAGAGGTTTGATTCTCAGACATAATTATATATTGTTCCCCGGGTCAAAGTCATAAGACCCCAGGTCTTTTATGAAAAAAGTGTAAAACCACCTCCCCGGCTTGACAAGCGTTTTTATAAATAGAATCGAAAAAACGAATTACACCAAAATCTCCCCAGGGAAAAAGAGGACGTTCCAGTAAATGTGAGACATATTGTCACAACAACCCTGTTAAAATCCTTCAAAACAAGGTTCATTCCGAAAAATTTACGGAAAAACAAAGTCCGTAATTGCACTGAATGCGGATAATTGGTACCGTCTGACCAGCTCCGCGCTACGGAGGATTTATGATGAGAAAATTACTTGCGCTTTTCGCTACTGTGATGCTGCTGTGCGGCACGAGTCAGGCCGCCGAAGAAGGCTGGCTGACTGATTATAATGACGCTCTGGCTCAGGCCAAAAAAGAAAACAAGAACCTGATGGTACTCTTCACCGGTTCTGACTGGTGTATCTGGTGCAAACGTCTGCAAGCGGACGTGTTGACCAAGGATGAGTTCAAAAACTTTGCCAAAGAGAATCTGATCCTTCTGGCACTGGACTTCCCCAAAGACAACAAGCCCAGCCCGGAAGTACAGGCTGAACGCCGGGCACTGGCCGAGAAATACGATATCAAAGGATATCCCACACTGGTACTGCTGACACCGGAAGAAAAAGACTTTGGCAGAATGCATTACACTAAAGAAGTCTCGGATTTCCTGACTGAATACAAAAAGCTGGCTCAGGCCGCAAAAACAACAAAAGAAGCTGTCAAAGAACCACTTCAATTCGATTATACTATCCGCATCCGCTACAAAGACTACCCGGAAATGGAAGGCTGGATGAAATCCATGCAGGCCATCTGCAAAGAGTGGTACCCGATCCTGGCCGCTGAGCTGAACTCCGAAGGGTTCAAACCGGCTCCGACCGTCACGATCACCCTCCATAGCGATCCGAAAGGTGTCGCCGGCACGGGCGGAGATCATATCTACCTGTCCAAGGAGTACTTCAGCAAAAACGGAACCGATGCCGGAGCCGTTATCCATGAGCTGGCGCATGTCATCCAGGCTTATCCGACCTATGTGCCCTGGATCACGGAATCCATCGCGGATTATATGCGTCTCTATAAATTTGAGCCCAATGCACCCAGACCGAAAGTCGATCCGGAAAGATTCAATCTCCAAAGAGGTTACAAAGGCGGAGCGGCATTCCTGGCGTGGCTCGTGGAAAAGAAAAACCCGGAGATCGTGGTGAAGCTGAACGCGGCACTGCGCGCGGATAAGTACAAAGATGAACTCTTTGAGGAGCTGACCGGCAGTTCTCTGGACGATCTGGTGAAAGAATTCAAAGATTCACTGAAGTAATTATTTATCTTTAAACAGAAGAGCCAAAGGGATAAGACCTTTGGCTTTTTTTATTTTGTTTGAAAACGGCGGCTGAATCCTGTATAAAAGAACCGATATGAATAATTCGACAGGGTTCTTCTTTAATAAAATGTCGGTTCGGTATCTCGCGAGTTTAGCAGCTATCGGATGCGCCGCCCTCACCTGGGGATACTGCGGCACGATCGCCGCCAAAACACAGCAGCCGGAGCTGACCGCTAAATGGATATGGATGCCGGATGAAGGCACAGGCTGCTTCCCCGCCTATAAGGGATACAATCAAACAGTCCTGCTGGCTAAAAAGGTCAGCGTTCAGGATTTCACCGAGGCGAATATGATGATCAGCGCCGACAGCTGGTACCGGCTGGCGATCAATGATACCTGGGTAGCGGACGGTCCCTGCCGCTGNNGCGTGGCCTGAGCATTATCAATATGATATTCTGGATGTGAGTCCGTACCTGGTTCCCAACAGTGAAAACACGATCACTATCACGGCACGGTATTTCGGCGTAGGCACGTTCCATGTGATCCCGCAGCAGGCCGGTGTGATTGCTCAGCTGAATCTGGACGGTAAAGCGGTGCTGAAAACGGATAACACCTGGACAGCGGCCAGCCTGCCGCAGATGATCTCCAATACACCCAAAGCCAGCATCCAGATGGAAGCGTGCGAGCTGTACGACGCGCGGCTGGAAAACAAGGGACATTATACCCGTGCCGTGGAGCTTTTTGACACACAGGACGGTCCGTGGAAAGATCTGAATCCGCGCGATGTGGCTCTCTTCAGCCGCACGCCGATGTTCTTCAAGAGTTTCCTGGGTGCCAAGGTGGTCAAATCCGAGGGACTGAATTTCTGCATCCAGCCGACTCAGCAAAACTATCCCGGTTTTATTGAGGCCAATCATACGACCAGTATGGCCGGCGGCATGATCACCATTCTGGAAAACGCGGAGCCTTGCGAGATAGACCTGCACACCGGCGATATTCGCGGCGCGGAAAGATTCCGGGTCGCTGTGGACGGAACGGAGCGCACCGGCAAAATGAAGCTGGAAGCCGGCAAACATCTGATCAGCGCGTTCTCTGCCGGCATCACGGGTCACGACCGGGAAAAAACTCTTCGCTTCCGCGGCAAAACAGACGGATTCAAACTGATCAATCCGCTGAAGCCGGGTTATGAAAATCCGTGGACTTATGTCCACTTCCCGGAATGCTACTACTCCACTAACGACTACACCAAGCCCCTGCCGGAGATCAGCCAGAAAAACAAAATCTATGGTGAAAAAATGGCAGAGCTGCTGAAGGTGAAAACCGCGGATGAGTTTCTGGCCAAGAACAAAGACCGTCTGGCCAACTATGCCTCCAATCAAATGCTGCTGCGGGATTTCTATTGGGAATTCTATGACCGCGAGATCATTGATCAGGATGCCTCCAGACTGGTGAAAAATCCAGCCGGACTGATCCACGACAACGCGCTGACCACCGTGGTGACACCCGATGAACGGGGTGACGTGCAGCTGCTTTACGATCTGGGCGAGCAAAGCTGCGGTTACTACAGCTTCCGTCTGAAAGCGCCTGCCGGAACGGTGCTGGATATTGTCCAGCTGGAATACATCGCCAAGACCGGTGAAGTGCAGACCCCTCGCGAGAATCGAAACGGGATGCGCTACATCACCAAAGAAGGAATGAATGAAATGACCTCCTTCAAGCGCCGCAGCGGACGTTATATTTTCCTGACCCTGCGCAATATGACCGCGCCGGTGGAGATCCAGAATTTCCATCTGATCGAATCCACCTACCCCGTGAATTATCAAGGCTCCTTTGCCTGCAGTGATTCCCAACTGACAAAGATATGGGAAATCTCCAGCCGCACACTGAAATTGTGCATGGAAGACACCTACACGGATTGTCCGCTCTATGAGCAGACCCACTGGGTCGGTGACGCGCGCAATGAATCCCTGTTCGGATACGGTGTGTTCGGCGCGGAAGATCTGGCCAAACGCTGTATCAATATCACGGCGCAATCCATGGAGCATTATCCCTTCGCCGGATGTCAGACACCCAGCTGCTGGGACACACTGCTGCCGGCCTGGAGCTTCCTCTGGGGCATTTCCGTTTGGGACTACTACTGGCAGACCGGTGACAAGGAATTCGTCAAAGAATATCTGCCCTACGCGCTGAAGAACTTGAAGAATGCCGCCAAGTTTATCAATCAGGATGGTCTGTTCAGCGGACCTTTCTGGAATATGTTCGACTGGTCCGGAGCTGATCAGGGTCCCAATACAGTTATCCATAACAGCATGTTCATGGTGGGCGCACTCGATGCCGCGCTGAATCTCTCCGCTGCCATCGGCGGATGTGATGAAGATAAATGGATGCGTGTGACCCGCGGTAATCTGGTCAAAGCGATCAATAAACTTTGGAACAGTGAAAAACAATCCTATCCGGATTCCATCCACAATGATGGAAAGATCAGCCCCAGCATCTGTCAGCATACGAGCTTCCTCTCGCTGCTCTATGATATCTGCGATCCGGCCAATCAGGCAGCCGCCATCAATAACGTGCTGAATCCGCCCGCCAATATGGTGAAGATCGGTTCGCCTTTCGCCGTACTCTATCTTTATGAGATGCTGGAGAAATATGGCTATCAGGATGTGATCATCAAAGATATCTACAAGAATTATCTGCCGATGCTGGAGATCGGTTCCACCACCGTTTGGGAGAGCTTCCCCGGCGGAACAACGATCCCGACATTCCCGACACGCAGTCACTGCCACGCGTGGTCATCCGCGCCGAGCCGTTTTCTGCCGCGCGTCGTGCTGGGCATCATACCGACCGCGCCGGCGGCTGAGACTGTCGAGCTGAGTCCGAGGATCTATGATCTGACCTGGGCTGAGGGCAAATTCGCTACCACAAAAGGTGTGATCAGTGTTCGCTGGAAGATCAATGACAAAACACTGGACATTCATTACAGCGCGCCTGCCGGAGTGGATATCCAGTTCAAATCCAACCCAACACTGGAGCAGTTTGAAAAAGTACTGCTCAACGACAAAGAAGTGAAATAAATCACTATTATGAGATCCGCAGATAGCTGAGATGTTATCTGCGGATTTCTATTTCCGAACATGGAATTCAACGCAAGTCAGAAAAAAGCGATCGAAGCGGAAGGAAACGTGATCGTCTCCGCCGGAGCCGGCAGCGGTAAGACACGTGTTTTGGTGGAACGCTGTCTGGATCGAGTGCTGAAAAATGAAGTCAGCATGGAGAATATCCTCATGATCACGTTCATGAAAGACGCGGCCACAGAAATGAGAACTCGCATCCGCGATCGTCTGTGTGAGGAAATAGATAAAGCTGTTAAAAACAGAAACCGCAAGGAAGAAAACCGACTGGAACTGGAACTCACCTATCTGGATGACGGACATATCTCCACCATTCATGGGTTCTGTGTCCGTCTTATCCGGGAACATTTTGACATTTTCCGCGATTACGTTGATAAACCGGGAATCAATGTTCGCAGTCTGGATGACGCGACCACCTTCCGGTTGAAAAGAAACGCCTTTCGGATCGTCATTCGGGAATATTATAAGCATGACAAAACGAATGAGGATGAAACCATAGACAGAAGCAACCCTGTTACCTACCTGAGACACTATCTCGAAAACAATGTGGAAGCGCTGCAAAATATTATTTTCACGATTTACGATTATGCCCAGTCGCAGTCTGATCCGGAGGCATGGATAAAGTCGCAGGTAGAAAGAGCCGAATCAGAAACTCCAGATCATTGGCTGGACAGATTTTTTGGAAGCAATGAGCATTCCGGTGAATTGCTCGAAAAACTTAAAAATATTCTGCTTAACGAGGAATCTTACAAGCGAAATGCGCCTCAAGGTTTGCTGGAGGAAATCAAAGCCCATTTCCATAAACTTCATGTGGATCCCACACGAGAGAATCAAATCAAATTTCTAAATGCGATCGATTCCCTTTCCGAAGATTTTGGAAAAGTATTCAAAAGTGATCCATGCAAAGAACTCAAAAACTATCTCTCATTTTTCAATAATATAAAAGAGGATTGGGATAACACACGCTGGATCATCACCCTGCTGTTCCAGTTCACACAGAGATTTGAAAAGGAATTCAGACGACAGAAACACTTTTACAAAGGGATCACTTTTACAGATCAGCTTCAATTCGCCTCCAAGGTACTGGAAAATGAAGAGATCCGGAAAAGCATCCAGGATCGCTACAAAATGATTTTTGTGGATGAATTTCAGGACATCGACCCTATCCAGGACTCGATCATCAAAAGAATCGAACAAGGGAACCGGTTTCTGGTAGGTGATGTCAAGCAGAGCATCTACCGTTTCCGTTTTGCCGCGCCGGAGATTTTCCGCGGATATGAGGAAACAGCATCCGAAGAAATGGGGGAATGGAAGCTGTGTCGTCTCAATGAGAATTACCGAAGCCAACCGGACATCATCCACTTCATCAATGATCTCTTTTTGGAAATCATGCATGGTGATGTTGATTTTGATGAATACTCCAAGCTGATCCCGCAAAAGAAAAAGAAGGAATCCAAAGGACCCCGGATCCAGCTGCTTTATAATTGCAAAATAAAACAAAGCGGCCAGGAACAGGACACCGATGATGGTCAATATGACGGTGGAAACACGGATACACTTGAGCTGACTACGGTCGAAAAAGAAGCCATCATGGTGGCAGATCAACTGCTCAAAATGAAACAGAAACTCACGGTCGGAGACGATGGGCAGCCCCGTGAGAGAAAATGGAGTGAATTCGTCCTGCTCTGCCGAAGCGGTATCTCCAATATAGCACCCGTCTTTATCCGTGAATTTGAGCGCAGAGGCATCCCCATCAACGCGCCGGGCATCTCACTGTTTGAATGCGTAGAGATCGTTGATCTGCTCAATCTCCTCACACTGCTGGACAATCCGCGGCAGGATATTCCCCTGGCCGGACTGCTGTGTTCCCCTTTTATTGATTTGGATCTGAATGAGCTGGTGGAACTTCGTCAGTCACTGGGCGAGGCCCCACTCAGCGAGAGTTTCTTTAAATTGCTGGATCATCCTGATCCGAATCTCAGCGAAGGCATCCGGAAAAAAATCGAACATTTCCTCAAAGAATTTTTCCATTGGCGCGAACGTCTTCGCCTTTTACCGGCATCACAGCTGCTGGAAGAAATACTGCTCAATTCCCACTATGAAGACATCATCATGGGACAGCCGCTGGCAGATCAAAAAATCAAAAATCTCCGCCGGCTTCTGGTAATGGCAGAAGATTTTGATCCGCTGCGCCGTCAAAGCGCGCGCCGTTTTCTGGATTACACACGCGTCTTTCAGGAATGTGAAAAGAATGAGATCACCAGCGCGAATTCATGCGACGGCGCGGATGCTGTTCAGATCCGCACGATCCATAAAAGTAAAGGTCTGGAATTTCCCGTTGTTTTTCTGATCAATACCAATAAAGATTTTTTCAAAAACTCAAATAAGATCCCGATTTCCATTGACCGGAAAATGGGCATCATTTGCCCGTCATGTTCACAAAAGGATGGCTATCCCGTCAAAACGGAAAACATGGGTTCCTGGGTATATAAGCAGATCGAGGAACGTGAAACCCGCTGGGAAGAATTGCGTATGCTCTATGTGGCGCTGACTCGTGCTGAGGAACATCTGATCATCACCGGTTCGTTTGACATCAAGATGAAAGACGGCAAGTTTGAGCCATTAAAATTCCTGAGCACAACACCGGCCGACGCAAGAAGCTATATGGGCTGGATCCTGCCGTGGGTGAACAGCAAATGCAAATGTGACGCAGTTCCATGCTTCGAGGCATTCGCACAGGATTTTTACGACATCGCAAACGGCGCAAAGGATAAGACCGCCTCTGAAAAAAATGTCTTTAAAACGAGATCTGATCCTTCCGTGGAGTTCGCGGTCGAACTTCATTCCTACATGGATAAGGCCGCTCCTGAACTGACTGATGAGGATGATGAATCCCACAAGGAGCCTGTTTCCAGGGAAGACATTGAGCGTGCCATGAGTATAAAAAATTGGAGATACCCCTACCGGCAAGTGGTGGATATCCCCTCCAAGAACTCGATCACGGGTCTGAAGCTGGAAGCAAATCTGCGCAAACAGAGACAGAATTATTCAAAGAAAAAATTCATCAAAAAAACGGTAGCTAAACCGCCAGTAGATGAAGATCCCATCCGCCGGGGCATCGCGTATCACGCCGTGCTGGAGCATCTGCAAATGAAACCTGAATACGCGGATGAGCCGCCCGGGTCGGATTTCTACAATGGCATGATCCAATATCTCACGGAAACGGGACTGTTGACCGAAGAGGTTGCCTCCTCCATTTCAGCTGAGGAAATATCCAGATTCTGGCAAACGGATCTGGCCAAAGATATCCTGCGCAAATGGGAATATGTCCAGCGAGAGGTCTCTTTCTCCATCCGTCTGACCGCGGAACAATTCACCAGCATGGGTATTGAATCCGGCATTGAAGGAACAGATGAAACGCTCGTTATCCAAGGCGTGATCGACTTGATGATGATAGATGAAAACGAGATCTGGCTGCTGGATTATAAATCAGATCAAATCACCGGGGAGAACATTCAGAGCAAGATCAAGTCCTATCTTCCGCAAGTGCGTCTCTATACTTATGCGCTGGAATCGATATACAAACTCCCGGTGACCCGGTGCTATATAGTTTTTATGAGGGACACGAATCTTTTCGATGTAAAAAATGGAGTGCTGATCTCACGCGACGGAAAAGTGAAGATCAATCTTCCTTGAAAAAGATATTCTCAAGCTGCTTCGCCATTTCCTGAGGCGTTCCGTTATTGTCCACAACAAATTGTGAACGGCGCATTTTTTCCTCGATCGGCCACTGGTTCATGATACGGCGGTGAATGTCTTCCTCGCTCATGCCCCGCTTCAGCAAGCGCTGGCGCTGTATCTCCGGTGTTGTCGTCAGGCAGATCACCGTGTCAAAATCAGATCCCATCCCGATTTCAAAAAGCAGCGGTATGATCACCACGCAAACCGCCTCACCGTTTTTTTCACATTGTTGTTTCCACTGGAGCCAGCGTTCACGGATCAGCGGATGTAAAGTCTGCTCCAGGAATCTGCGGGCAGCCGTATCCTGAAAAACGATCTTCGCGACAGACGGGCGATCCAATGTTCCATCCGGACAGAGTATTCCTTCTCCAAAATGATCCACCAGCTTTCGCAGACCGGGTTCCCCCGGCCGCACGACATCCCGCGCCAGATCGTCACTGTCGATCACAGGTATCCCGTGATCTTTCAGCCATTCAGCCGCCGCGGATTTTCCCATTCCGATCCCGCCGGTTATCGCGTAAGCCCGCATATCATTCAATGTCAAAAATGGAAGGCCGTCTGTAACAGATGTCGGCCTTCCCTTTTATTTGTTCAATTATTTCTCGACCCAGCGATAGAGAGCGCGTCCATTGGGTGCCGCGTCACCGTTGATGATCCAATCGATCGGGTTGTTTTCATTCTGCATATTATCCGACCACTTGAAGCACAGACGCAGTTTTTCGCCGTCTTTTGCCTTGAGTAAACTCACAGGCAGACCGATCACGATCCGGTTATCCTTTACGGTGCAAGTTCCCTTGCCGATCTGCTGCCAGTTGGACGCTGTTTCGGCACTGTAGGAATGGAACAGCGCGGTCTTTCCCTTTGCGTCCACTGTAACACGATACTGTATGCCGTGCCACCGCGGCTGCTCCGTGTTCTCGACCGTCAGCCATAGGTTCATCCATTTGGAGTCAATCTCCTTTGTCAGCGGTTCCGCTGTCTCAGCCATGAAGTAGATTTTCTTTCCGGCCAGAGCCACCTTGCTACGCACAATATCATTGCGACCGGAGTCGTTCACATACGTTCCCAGTCTGGGGCCATAGGCACGGTGATTGCGGTGGAAGGTATCGCCCTGATCGTCATTATACAGAGGCAAAACATCATCCCAGTTTTCCGCTTTCCAGTTGGCAGGTTTATTGGCAGTGGGTTCCGGCAAAGGACGCACTCCTTTGAACTTACGGATATTGCTGCACAGTTGATAATAGTAATTATCACCAAAGCCGCCTGTCATCGGTTCAATGTCGCGGTTGTATTCCATATTATAGACATCCACAAAGATACCTTCCGGATCGCTCAGACGTTCACCGGCGTATTCCTTCCAGAACGGAATATCATCATGCACAAAACGCATAGCGATCCACTCGTTCCACTGTGTCACAAAGACAAATTCCGGATCCACTTCCAGAGCGCGTTTCCATTGTTCGGCAAAATAAAGTCCCAGCTCCGTGCGATGCGGCTGGGGATTGCTCCCGTCATGAAAGCTCTTTCCACGATCACTATTGGGATGCTCCGCCGTGGAAACGACTATCTGTTCCGGCTTGTCCGGGGACTCGTGCCATCCGTAAGCCTGCGGCGTGTGATCCAGCCAGGGCCAGGCATCGTGACCATCTTTGAACCACTTTTCACCGTCACCGTCCTTGCTCCATGCCCAGGAACGGCGCAGTGTGAAGAAATCCTTCACCTCATCCGACAAACCGTCATCTTTGGACATCATCAGCGGTTTGCCTTTCCAATAAAACCAGAGATCTTTGTACAATCCTTTGGAATACAGATCACGGTATAAAGCATTCACCACATCGGCATGACCAGTGTTGGTCAGGAAAGAGACCGCCGGAGTTTTTCCGCCGTGGGCACGGATATCCGCGTAGATCCTCAGCAGATTCATATAGATATCATGGTAATGCAGCGCGTTCGTCACATCGAAAATGATGACATCCACTCCGGCATCCGCCAGAAGCTGCGCGTTATGACGGATCACCCATTCATCATCCGCTACATAGTAACCATAGAGAGATTGTCCCCAATGATGGTACGCATGACGAGGGCCCCATTTGCGCTGTCCCGGAGGATCCAACAAGATCAGGGAATTGTCATAAGGACAATTCGGATCCACCTGATCTATCGGAACGATCCCCTGCCCGGCCGGCATCGGGCCGTTATGCGCTCCATGCCAGATGTAATAAAACACACCGACATATTTTCCATCACGCGGAGCCGGTGCCGTATCCTCCAAAGGCAAAGTACGTCCCAGCGCGTCTTCCGCGGCCCAGGTGTCGCTCATCGTATCCACAGCCCGGAGATCAAAACTCCCTGCCGTCAGTAATCCAACGGTCAACAGGCTCATCCAAAATTTACGTTTTTTCATCATCGTTTTTTATTGTAATTGATTTGATTTAAAATTTCCGCTTGTTATTTCCCGGTTTTCGTTTCATCTTTCTTCTCCGGGAACGCGGCACTCAAAGCGTCATACTCTTTTTTAGAAATAGGAAGCATACATCCATGGCGCACCTTATCCGGCATCGTGTAGCGATCCCAGTCCGGTCGCTGTTTGCCGGCCACCTGGAACCATTTGCCGTCCAGATCGTCCGTCACGGAGAGGCCATAGGAAACACCGGGATACTGTTCATAGTACAGATACCATGCCTTGCCATTGGGCGAAGGGATCAGCATGGGTGCTTCACGAAAACTGGGGCTGAGCGGCTCTCCCGGTTCACTGTAGGGGCCAGTCAGATTCTTGCTCTTGCAGATGCGGATGGTCTTACCCGTTACCCAATCCAATGTAGGATAACGTTCATCCTTCAAGATCGCGTAGTAGGAATCCCCCACATGGCGCACACTGACATCGATCGTGGCCATATCCCAATTATAGAAAAGCTTCTTCGGCGGTTCGGAGAAAGTCTTCAAGTCTTTGCTCAGCGCGTAGATCGTCCGCTGCCCGGCCCAGTAAGGCTCCGGCAGATCGGTCTTGCCCAGATCGTGCGTCGTATGCCAGGTGACGATATACTGACCGCTTGCCTTGTCAAAATACATCTTGGGCGCTCCGATCCTCATCATCACGGTCGGATAATCCGGAATGGATTTCAGATCCGGCCGATACTCGCTGTAGTGCTTCCAGGTGATCAGATCATCCGATACCCAGAAGTGGATATCCGGGCGGTCATCCCCGCTGTTGCCCACCAGATAATAACGGCCATCATGCCCTCTGCAAATATCCGAGTGCCCCCGGTATTCCTCGAAAACACGTTTTCCGCCGTTGAGCTGGTGCCAGTGCAGCCCGTCCAGGCTCACACTGTAATACAGCCGCCAGTAATCCCCATCCATCATGTGGGCAAAGAGGTAAGCCTCATTGACAGCTTTCTCACCTTCCTTGACCTGACCCGGAGGCTGAGGCATCTGTGCCTGTGCTGTCATTGCTAACCCGACAACTGCCGCCAGCATACAAACACAGCGGCAAACAGGATCCCATTTCTTCAATAATTCTTTCAACATATCTTTCCTTCTAAAAATTGTTCACGAACCGGATGTCACTTTTTCACAGGATCCGCCGCTTCCGTGATGATCGTATCATCATCCTCATAACACGGCGCGCAGCAGCACAGGAACCGCAGGACCTCTGTACTGGTATTCCATATTTTGTGACGGTCGCCGGGATGCATCCCAATAGCATCGCCCACGGTCACATCCCGATACTCGCCGTTCACACGGATCTTTCCCTGGCCATGGGTGATATAATAGATTTCTTCAGTTTTTGGATGATAATGCTCCTCGGTGGACTGGCCGGGATCNNCGAGCCTCCGCCAGACTTTGATTGCGTATCCCGGAATTGCGATAGGCCAGGATTTCCCGTATCTCCGATGTATCCTTGGTCACAAAAGCAGGGACTTCATTCAAATTTTTAACATCCATACCGGCATCATTATGCCTCAAACTCTCCTCTGAGACAAGCTCTTCCTACAAATAAACCTCCGCCGCGGTTCCAATAAATTATATTTTCTTCCTGTTTTTTAGTTGCAAAACTCTGAACATTTGCTAAAGTTGTCTTCCGTTACGCGTGATAGCGCGTAAGCGACCTGGTTCCAAAGTAGCTCAATGGTAGAGCAATCGGCTGTTAACCGATGGGTTGTAGGTTCGAGCCCTACCTTTGGAGCCATTTTTTTTGCACTATTATCAATCCATTCCATTTTAAAATTCTTTATTTCCAAAGACTTATCATTAAAAAACAGATATTTCGCAAAGGGAATACATTATAAATATATATTACACTTATATTCAATTACTTATAAAAATAATAGAATCAAATATGTATCATTATTATATATATCCTATTGACACATATTGAAACTTATCCTATCCTGAGAACGGTTGATGTTGTTATGACCGATTATTCTGATTATCCCATCAATTCAGACACTTTCTTTTCAGGCGCGGAAAAGAAATATGAGATCCTTATTGACGGGTTTCATTATATCATGAAGTTCCAGAAAAATTCTGAGATCGGGTTGATATTCAATCACATCTCGGAATTTCTGGGCAGTCATGTTTTTGGCTTGCTGGGTATCCCCGTCCAGGAAACGTTTCTGGGTACCTATCAGGAAAAAAATATCGTCCTGATGAAGAATTTTTGTCAAAAGGGAGAGATCCTGGTTCATTTCAACGATGTGGGAGAAAGCACATTGGAACAGGATAAAGAGTTGTATCAATATACCTATGAAGATATCCAGCAAATGCTGTTGGATAATCTGAAATCGACATGTGTTCCGGAAACGATCCAGCGTTTCTGGGATATGTTTATTGTTGACGCGCTGAACGGGAATTTTGACCGTCATGGAGGCAACTGGGGATTCATCAAAAAGAATAACCGCTACACGATAGCGCCAGTCTATGACAATGGATCCTGTATGTATCCGCGTTTGAATACGGATGAAGCGATCCAAAATGTTCTTCATTCCAAAGAGGAAATAGAAAAACGGATCTATAAATTCCCGGCATCCCATATCAAACTGCATGGACAGAAGAGTTCTTACTTTGAAGTGATCAACAGTCTTCAGTTTGAAGAATGTAACTTAGCCCTCAGGCGAATCACCGAAAGGATAAACCTTAAACAGATCAACGGCATTATTGACCAAATCGAAGGAATTTCAAAAATCCGAAAGAATTTTTATAAAAAGATGTATCAGCTTCGCTTTGAAAAAATACTTCTGCCGGCATACCAAAAACTTCAATGAAGAATGAACTGACAACGCCGCTTTCCGGAACTCCCTATTATGTAAACACCGGGATCATCAAAGCCATTGATCTGAATGGATACCGTTTCTCTGTGGGAGAAATTTCTTACGAACGCTTTGATGATCAGAACTTTCAATATATCATTTCCCCTTTTTGGGATCTGATCACATACCTCCCTGTTGAGATATTCCAGGGAATTCCGGGGATTAATCTTACTCTTAAAAAGGAGCACTATTACCGTGTCAATATGACTCCCGCCTTTATCAGAATACGCACTCCCAGCCCATCTCGTGAAGACTTGTGGGATCTGTTGGAGGAAGTTCATCTGGATTATTATGACCGGTTCGAGTGGCTTCTTCGCTCAGAAAAACGCTGTGGTGATGATAATTTGATCGTCGTCCGCAAACGGCCTCCACGGAGTTTTGATAATACTTCTGATTTAAACGATATCCAGCCGGGAGATCAGCTCAATCTCAATAAGATGTATGATGTTTCCACTAAAAACTCAGAACTGATTTACAGCATATACCGCGCGTTAATGAGCGGCGCGAAAATCTATATACGTTCTGAACTGCGTTTCTTGACCCAGCCGGAACGTGAAAGTATGCTTTATCTGCTGCGTGAAATGCTGGAATATAACGACCATTACTCCGTCATTCGGCAAAAAGAAGGGATCCGGCTGGCTAAGGCCAAAGGCAAGTACCACGGCCGCAAAAGAATTCCCGTAGATCCCCTTCTTCTAAAGCGGACAGAACATGAATTTCGACAAGGTCAGTTAAGCGAAAAAGACGCCATGAATGTTCTGAACATTCATTCCCGCTCCACCTTTTACCGCAGACTGAAAGAAGTCGCTCCCGTGTAAGGAGTATTGAATATATTTCAACCGATATCCGTCGCTTTGCCGTTAATCAGCTTGCCGCCGCCGATATCTAAATGCGGATACTGAGCGGAAAGATCCTTCACCGCTCTGTCGATGCCGCTTCCGCCGGACGTGGCGAACAGGACGATCTTCTTGCCCTTGAAATCAAAAGTTTCCAGGAACGTATTGATGATCGTGGGAGCCGTGTACCACCANNCACCAGATCGGGAATCCGATATAGATTTTTTCGTACTTCGAGAAATCTCCGGTCGTGACCGCCAGCGCCGGACGCGAGTTTTTATCCCGCATCTCCACGGAGCTTCTGCTGTTTCTGTTCTGCCAGTTCAGGTCCGCGTCGGTATAAACTTCCGCCGGTTTGATCTCATAAAGATCGGCTCCGACCAGAGCCGCGAGTTCTTTGGCCTTGGCTTCCGTCACGCCGGAAGCAGAAAAATAAGCTACTAATTTACTCATAACATCTACCTTTTGTCTTATCAAACAGTTACTTTATCATCGCACAGTGTAAGTGATACAATGTAATGAGAGGGTAACATTTCGCTGCCGCTGTATCAATGAATAAAACAGATTTTCCATCATTCTCTGTATTCAAAATCCATCCTTTTCATCTAAACATATCTCTGACATAATAGCTGGAGACTCCCCCAATAAGGGGAAAGTTTTTTGCAGAAATCTATTTCTGAATTTTTACAAACAATGGATCGCTCTTCACTTTTAGAACTTCAGCGGAGCTTGCCCGAAGGTGTCCTCACCTTCGACGAGGCGGAACTCACACGCTGCGCCAAAGATAAATGGCAGCCCGGCTTTTCCATGCCGACCGCGGTCGCGCTTCCACGCACAACTGAGGAAGTTTCAAAAATCCTCCGTTTCGCGAATCGGTATCAGATCCCGGTCACTCCGCGCGGAGCTGGTGTCGGCTACTGCGGCGGCGCGGTCCCGGCCAGAGGCGGTATCGTTCTGAGTGTGGAGCGCATGAACAGGATCCTGGAGATCAACCCCGCTGATTTCGTTGTCGTCACTCAGCCAGGCGTGATCACCGC
>DBVN01000108.1:18489-23769 GCA_002308515.1 Verrucomicrobia bacterium UBA1263
TACATTCTTGGTCTGACAGTCGTTCTGCCGGACGGCACCATCTGCAAAACAGGCGGACGCACCCACAAAAACAAAACCGGTTTCGACCTGTGCCGTTTCTTTGTCGGAGCGGAAGGTCTGCTGGGTGTTGTCACCGAGATCATTCTCAAAGTGATCCCCCTGCCGCCGTTTCGTTCCTGTCTTTCCGCCGGGTTCGCGTCCATGCCGGATGCCGCGGCCGCCATCCAAAAGATATTTGCCGCCGGATTCCTGCCCAGCGCCATGGAACTGGGCGATGCCTTCACGTTGGAAGCCGCCTGGAAACGCACCGGCAATCCCATTTTCAATGGCTCGAAGGCGCATCTCATTCTGGAACTGGACGGACAGGAAGCCAGTGTTCGGAGTGAGGCCGATCAACTCGCAAATATCCTGCGTGAGGCTCACGCACTTTCACTGCAAACAGCCAACGGCGCGGCTGAGTGTGAGGCGATTTGGGATGTCCGCCGGGAGTTCTCTTATGGTCTGAAGGATACCGGATTGAAAAAGCTGAATAATGACATCGTCATCCCGCGCGGCAAGCTGGAGGAATTTTTCGTTTTCACGGATCAGCTCCAGAAGAAATACGGTGTCCCCGTTGCTTGTTTTGGTCATGCCGGCGATGGAAATATCCACACCAATGTCATGGTCGTTCCCAATGATCCCCAACAGCTGGAAGCCGGCAAAAAAGCGGTGGATGAACTCTTCCGCAAAGTCATTGAATGGGATGGCAAGATCACTGGTGAACACGGGATCGGTTTGGCCAAACTGCCCTGGTGGGAAATGGGGACATCGCCCGAAGAACGGGAACTGCACCGGCGCGTGAAACAAGCTCTCGATCCCAACGGGATCATGAATCCGGGCAAGTTTGTCTGATCACAAGCCCTTCTTCTGAAGGAAACGCAGCAGCTTGCAGTGTGAAGCCGTCACGGGAAGCTGTTTCAGCTCTTCGGCTGAAACAAAATGGAGATCCTTTTTCTCTTTGAATTTCGCGTCCGTGTACCCCTGATACAGCTTAACGGTGATCTGAAATTTCGTGATGGCGTGCTTCAATTTTGTAAGCTGTTTTTCTTCCAGCCGAATGTGCTTTTCGCGGAAATACGCGACCGTTTTTTCATGATCGGTATCCTCCGCCAGCGGCATCTGCCAGAATCCCTGATTGCGGCTGCCCCCGGAACGGCGTTCCATCAAAACGCGTCCCTGTTCATCTTTCACAAACACGGCAATATCCTCACGGCGGACTGTCTGAGGAAGATTCTTTTTGCAGGGGTAAAGCGACTGTGAACCTTCGGCGCAAGCCTTGCAGATCGCGTTCAGCGGACACAGCAGACAGGACGGATTCAGCGGTGTGCAGACGGTCGCTCCCAGATCCATCATCGCCTGATTAAAATAAGAACACGCCCGCGGATGGTCGCACTCCGCCGCGCGGCAAACCAGTTCCGCGCTGATCCTCCAAAGCAGATCGCGAGGCTTCAATTCCGAGGGTATCTGTTCAAAGGTGATCGTCAGCAGGCGGCAAAGCACACGCACCACATTGCCGTCCACGATCGGCCTCGGCTGATTGAACGCGATGCTGCATATCGCCCCGGCGGTGTAAGGTCCGATGCCCGGCAGTGTCAGCAGTTCCGAATGCTCTGAAGGGAATTCTCCGTTGAACCGCTTCATGATCTCCTGAGCCGCTTTGAGAAGATTGCGCGCCCGGTTGTAATAGCCCAGCCCTTCCCACATTTTCATCACTTCCTGCTCCGTCGCCTGAGCCAGCGCGGCCGCGTCCGGCCAGCGTTCCATCCAGCGCTTCCAGTACGGGATCACCGTGGCGACCTGCGTTTGCTGGAGCATGCTTTCCGAGATCCAGATGCTGTACGCGGAATGCGGAGTTCCATCAGGTTTAAGCTCGCGCCAGGGCATGGGACGCGCCTCCGGTCTGAACCAGGCCAAGAGCTTTTCCGCTGTTTCGCGATAGGGAAATTCCGGCAAAGATGAAATTTCTTGTTGAAGACTTTTTCGGGTAGGAACTGAACGCTTGATGCCGCCCATACTCAGCGCATCCCCATCGAACGGGCAATATCCAGAATGATCTGATCCAGCTTGATCTCCGGCCTCGTGCCGGTGCGGGCCAGTACCTTTTCCACGGAAGGTTTCCGGCGCATCATATCCTGGAATCCCGGCGCGTAAGCCTTCTCATAAGGGATGAACTCGATCTCCGAGCGGGAACCAGTCAAGGCAATCACCTTGCGGGCCAGCTCCGCGATCGATATCTCCAGATCTGTTCCGATATTGAAAACCTCTCCCGCTCCCAACGGCGGATTCCCGTCCACCAGCTGAGTCAGCAGCTTGATCGTGTCGGCTACATGGCAGAAACAGCGGGTCTGCGTTCCGTCACCATAAACAGGCAAAGGCTTGTTTTCCAGAGCGGCCTTCACGAACCGCGGCAGCACCATCCCGTAACGGCCCGTCTGGCGCGGCCCCACGATATTGAACAAACGTGTGATCACGACTGGCGTTTCATACTCATGCCAGTAGGCCATCGCCATGAACTCATCCATCAGCTTGGAGCAGGCATAACTCCAGCGGCCCAGATGCGGCGCGCCGATATGCAGATCGTCCGACTCCGCGAACCGCGCCTTGGAACTCTTGCCGTAAACCTCCGATGTCGAAGCCAGCAGGAACGTCTTTCCATACTTCCGGGCCAGCTCCAGAACAGCCTCCGTCTCCTTCAGATTATTGTGGATCGTGTACAGCGGCCGTTCCACCACCAGCTTGACACCGACCGCCGCCGCCAGATGAAAAATAATATCGCACTCCGCAACACAGCGCTCCAGCTCCGCGCATTCCGAAACACGTGAACGGATAAAATGAAACCGGGACTCTTTGCGCGCCTGCGCCAGATTCTCCTCGCTGCCCGTGGACAGATCATCAATGACCGTCACCCGGTGCCCTCTGGCGATCAGATACTCCGAAAGATGCGAGCCAATGAACCCCGCTCCGCCGGTGATAAGATAATGTTTGCCTGTACTCAAAAGAACTAACGGTTTTTCTGCCGGTAACTCATCGCGCGGCGCACTTCTTCCTCCGCGTCGCGTTTCCGAATATCATTTCGTTTATCATACTCCGCCTTGCCTTTGCCCAGCCCCAGACGGACCTTTACCCGGTTTTTCTTCCAGTACATCCCCAGCGGGATCAACGCCGTCCCCTTGGCCATCACCTGCAGCTCCAGCTTGCGGATCTCGCTCTTGTGCAGCAGCAGCCGGCGGTTCGCCTTCGGATTGTGATTCAGACGGTTCCCGAAAGAATACTCATCGATGTGCGCGTTATACAGATTGATCTGACCGTTCTCGATCTTCGCGAACGCGTCCCGGATCTGACCGCGTCCCGCGCGGAGAGACTTCACCTCTGTCCCCTTCAGGACAATGCCCGCCTCCACCGTCTCCAGAATGAAATAATCCCGGCGCGCCTTTGAATTGGTTAAAATATCTCCCACAAAAAAAATACAAAACCGGAAGGAGGCATCAATGACACACCCGGCTTCCGGATTCCAATGTTGATAAAACTAAGCTCTGCGTTTACGCCGCAAATTCACAGTATAAACCGGGGCCAGATTCTTGTAATCGGCCTCATCCCAGGAGAGCTTGTCCTGCACCAGCTCCGTCATCGCGATGTCGGCGGCGCCCATGTTTTCCGTACCGGTCAGCAGCGGGCGGCTTCCCGAACTCAACTGACGAACTCGTTTCGAGACAATGTTAATGAGAGTATTGGCATCGCCAACCTTCTCCAATGCTTTTTTACAAATCTCAGGATCCAAAGTAACCTCTTTTGAAAATGTTCTATACTTTCTCCCGCGGACTCAGGACCTCCCTGCGTCCACACAAGTGGTTGATTCTATCAAAATCGATCCTTGAATGCAACCTATTATCACATTACCCCGGAATTTTGATCCAAAAATAATCATATCTATCTAACCCAAAATCATCATTAGAAATCCAAAAGTCATTTGAAACAATATATAATATCCTTAACAATAACGATTTATTGTAGAGACGAGCGACCCGCTCGTCTCAGAGACGCGAGAATCTCGCGTCTCTACGGAACATATTGATTTTGAATGTGTTTTGATAAGAATTAAAACCCTGATGGCGATTTTGGGTTTATTTGTATATCCGTATCCATTCGCAGTTCTTTCAATAAAATCCCCGGCGGAATGAACCGTCGGGGATCTTTGTTTTCAGCTCAAAAAGCGTCTATTGGACCGGAGCCAGTGCCACACGGAAACCCAAGTTGGTGTACTTGCTATCGGACGCATCGCTGCCCCGATACGCTGAGCGGCAGGGCCAAGCGGAATTCCACCAGCTGCCCCAGCGAGCCACACGTTCAATGCCAGCATCTGGTCCTGTCAGATCAACTACCGCTGATGTCGGATAATCTTCATAAAAGTCTGAACACCATTCTGCCACGTTCCCGTGCATGTCATAGAGTCCCCAGGCATTTGGCATCTTCTGTCCTACCGCACGGGTACAGATCAAACCTTTCTCATAACTCTTTATGCCCGCATTATACCAATACCAGCCTACTTCATCCATTTCGGAACATTGCTCTTCATCAGACAAATTCTTTCCGCTGTTCAGAGCTGTGGTCGTTCCGGCACGGCAGGCGTANNCCCGCCCGGCAGGCGTATTCCCATTGCGCTTCGGTGGGAAGAGTATATCTATACCCTTCCGGCAGTCTTCCGGCTTCTCTCTCAAGGTCTGTCAGTTTGGAACAGAACTCCTTCGCGTCATACCAGCTCACACATTCCACCGGCAGATTCGCTCCTTTGTAGTAGGAAGGATTCGTTCCCATCACCGCTTCATATTGTGCCTGAGTGATCTCATATTTACCCAGCCAGTAGCCCTGAGTCAAGGTCACTTGATGCTGTGTTTCATTGTCCTTTCTTCCCAGTTCATCTTCCGGACTGCCCATCATGAACGTGCCCGGCTCGATCCAGATCATGCGCAGATTTACATCTTCCGAAAGAGGGATCGTTATATTTTTGGAAACATAAATCGGAGCCAGTGCCACGCGGAAGCCGGCATCAATGTACCGGCCATCGGAAGGACCGTTCCGAGCCGCAGAACGGCAAATATAGGCTTCACGAGCGATGCTGCCACCGCGATTCACATGATAAAAACCTGTGTCTGCTCCCATTGGATCGATCACGGCTGCAGCCGGGTAAGTGCCATACCAGTCCAAACACCATTCCCATACATTTCCGTGCATATCATACAACCC
>DBVN01000037.1:0-7015 GCA_002308515.1 Verrucomicrobia bacterium UBA1263
AAATCCTAATGGCGATTTTGGGTTAAATCAGAATTGCCATCAGAAAGTAGTAAAAGTAAGAAATAAAAGGAACATGGGAATGTGCCGCGGCAGAAAAATATGGTAATATTGGATACAAACATGATATTGCGGTATCCGCTGAATGATAACAAAATGTTTCTAACAGCAGTTCTGAGATAGAAAAGAAAAACTCAGAAAATAAAAAAATTTTTAAGAATAGCATTGACTCGAAACGCCCGCTGAATTATTCTGTGCGGACTGACACGCGAGTGTGCTCAGGGACATAGCGAGAGAGGATAGTGCCGAGAAGGTCTCGACACTGTATTTTTTCGCTCAGAACACGCTGATGGAGCTTGTGACAAGAACATCCGGTGTTACAACTCGGATGAGTAATGTTGCTTCTGTCGTTGTCCTTGGTTCTCTGAGTCTGTAGTATGTCGTTTGATAGAGCCCACATAGCTCAGTCGGTAGAGCNNATCCTTGGTAAGGATGAGGTCACCAGTTCAAGCCTGGTTGTGGGCTCCATTCATCTGGACAGGGGCTTTCAGAGAGGGCAACGGAGCGTTAAGTCTTAATAATTAAAAATTAGCAAGATACAGGAATTGCAATGGGAAAAGAGTCGTTTCAACGTACTAAACCCCACGTGAATGTGGGTACCATCGGCCATGTGGATCATGGCAAGTCAACCTTGACGGCAGCCATCGTCATGGAGCAGGCTCGCAAAGGTCTGGCCAAAGAAGTCAGCTATGCGGAAATTACAAAGGGTGGCACGGTCCGTGATGAAACAAAGACCGTCACGATCGCCATCTCTCACGTAGAATATGAGTCAGAAAAGCGCCACTACGCGCACGTTGACTGTCCGGGTCACGCTGACTATATCAAGAACATGATCACGGGTGCCGCCCAGATGGACGGTGCTATTTTGGTCGTGAGCGCAGCGGATGGTCCTATGCCTCAGACCCGTGAACACATCTTGTTGGCCCGCCAGGTCGGTGTGCCGGCAATCGTGGTGTTCCTGAACAAAGTAGATTTAGTGGATGATCCTGAATTGCTCGACCTGGTCGAGATGGAAATTCGCGATCTCCTCACCAAGTATGGTTTCCCTGGTGATGAAATCCCCGTTATCCGTGGTTCCTCTGCCGCAGCGCAGGCCGGTACTCCGGAGGGTGTGAAAGCTATTGATGATCTGCTGAATGCTCTGGATACTTATATCCCTGAGCCGATGCGCGAAGTTGATAAGCCTTTCTTGATGTCACTGGAAGACGTGTTCAACATTGAAGGCCGCGGCACAGTGGTGACCGGCCGTGTGGAACGTGGTGTGCTCAAACGCATGACCGACGTCGAACTCGTAGGTCTGAGAGAGACCCGCAAGACAGTTGCTACGGATATCGAAATGTTCCGCAAGCTGCTGGATGAAGCCCGCGCTGGTGACAATGTGGGTGTTCTGCTGCGTGGTGTGAAGAAGGATGAAGTCGAACGCGGTATGGTTCTCGCCAAACCCGGTTCCATCACTCCTCATACGAAGTTCAAAGCGGAAGTGTATGTCCTCTCCAAAGAAGAGGGTGGCCGTCACACTCCGTTCGTGAACAACTATCGTCCTCAGTTCTACTTCCGTACAACTGACGTAACGGGTTCCATCCATCTGCCGGAAGGCGTGGAAATGGTCATGCCCGGTGACAATATTTCAATGAGCGTTGAATTGATCGCTCCGGTGGCTATGGAAAAAGGCCAGCGTTTTGCTATCCGTGAAGGCGGCAGAACGGTCGGTGCGGGTCGTATCAGCGATGTTGAAGAATAACATCTGATTTTTTACAAGTAGAGCGGGTTTTGCGGCCCGCTCTGCTCAGATTTTTTTCTGCCGTGACCGCGAGGTCATTGGCTGGGTAGGGCAGTAGCTCAATTGGTAGAGTACCGGTCTCCAAAACCGTGGGTTGGGGGTTCGAGTCCCTCCTGCCCTGCCAAAGTCAGATGGAGGGGTGGCAGAGTGGTCGAACGCGGCGGTCTTGAAAACCGTTAAGGGTAAAATCCTTCGGGGGTTCGAATCCCTCCCCCTCCGCCAAGATTTCTGAGGTAATTATCGTGGAAGGTAACAAAGAATTAATCAGTTTGGCGATCTGGACGGTCGTCATTGGTGGTCTTTTCGCGTTCGCGTGGTGGAAAGGTTGGATCAAAAAGATTGCGATCTATACCGCCGAAACGCGTGAAGAACTCCGCAAGTGTACTTGGCCGAGCATGACGGAGCTGAAGGGCTCAACGGTCGTCATCATCATCGCGTCTATGATTTTAGGACTTATGACCGTTGCGGCTGATTTTATTATTACTCTGGTCATCAGCCAGATCGTATCACATATCTAACACAACTGAAAACAGCGGGCTAATATATGAAGAAATTCCAATGGTTTGTGATCCATACACTTTCAGGACAAGAAATGAAGGTGAAGGAAGGTATTGAACGCAGACTGGCCATTCAGGAAGAGGCTAAAGACTACATCCGAGAGGTGATGGTGCCCGTCGAAAAGGTTGTTGAAGTTCGGAATGGCAAGAAGAGTGTGATAAACCGGAAGTTGTTTCCGGGTTATGTGTTTATCAATGTAGCTCTTTACGGCGAAGGTAAGAAGATCAATGATGTTCCCTGGTATTTTGTCCAGGCAACACAGGGAGCGATCGGTTTTGTGGGGGGAGAGCATCCCATGGCAACTCCGGATGAAGACGTGGAAGAGATCAAGGTTCGGATCACCGAATCCGAAGATACGGAGAAGCCAAGAGTCAATTTCGCGGTGGGCGAAACTGTAAAGATCAACGATGGTCCTTTCTTGAATTTCAGCGGTGTGATCGAAGAGGTTGAGCCGGAGAGAGGCAAGTTGAAAGTCATGGTCAGCATTTTCGGCCGCAATACGCCTGTTGAATTGGAATACTGGCAGGTGGAGAAAGTAGTATAGTTCAATTTTCAATCAGTTTTTCCGAAGAAAAGTTTTTTTTACAAGATTATGGCAAAGAAGGTTGTCGGTCAGATCAAGTTACAAATCCCCGGTGGACAGGCTAATCCTGCGCCTCCGGTCGGCCCTGCGCTGGGTCAGCATGGTGTGAATATCATGGGATTCTGCAAAGAGTTCAACGCGGCTACAAAGGATCAGCCCGGTATGATCATTCCTGTGATCATCACGGTGTTTCAGGATAAGTCCTTTAAGTTCATCCTGAAGTCTCCTCCGGCCGCTGCGCTCCTGAAGAAGGCCGCAGGCATCGCCAGTGGTTCCGGTACACCGAATACAAACAAGGTGGGCAAGGTAACACGCAAGCAGGTGCTGGATATCATCAAGCTGAAAGGCAAAGATCTGAATGTAAATAGTGAAGAAGCCGCCATCCGTGTGATTTCGGGTACGGCTCGCAGCATGGGTATCGAGGTCGTTGGCTAGTTCCAGCGCTGTATATCCCTGAATAGAAAGGCGGGAGGGTCCAATAGGCCCGAAAACCGCAAATAAGAAATGCAAAGAAAAGAAAGTAAACGTTATAAAAATGGTCTCAAGGTGGCAAACCTTGAGGAGCGTTATCCGTTGAAAAAGGCCGTGGAGATCCTCACAAAGTTCCCGCGCGCCAAGTTCAATGAGACGATCGATCTGTCTTTCCACCTGGGTGTGGATCCCAAACAGTCAGATCAGTTGGTTCGTGGTACAGTACCGCTGCCGCACGGCAGTGGCCGCGTGATCCGCGTGGCAGTCTTCACCAAGGCTGGTCCTTCTTTCGACGCCGCTGTCGCGGCGGGCGCCGAGAATGTCGGTTTTGAAGATCTGATCGAAAAGTGCAAAGGGGGTTGGGTGGACTTTGATGTGGCCATCGCGACACCTGAAGCCATGGTTGAAGTGCGTAAGCTGGGTAAGGTGTTAGGTCCTCGCGGTTTGATGCCGAATCCGAAGACGGGTACCGTGACCGATGACACCGGCAAGGCAGTGAAAGAATTCAAAGCCGGCCGTGTGGAATATAAGGTGGACAAGACAGCCAACATCAATATGCCTGTTGGCAAGATCTCTTTTAACGAGACACAGATTTTTGAGAATGTGACGACAGCTATCTCGGCGATCGAGAAAGCGCGTCCTTCTGCGGTAAGAGGTACATATATTCAGAGTATCACTCTTTCGACTACGATGAGTCCTTCCGTGCGCATCGCGCTGAAGGGTGGAACGGCAGTACTTGAATAAATATAGGAGATATTTACAATGAAGAAAGGTGCGAATAAGCTGAATAAGATTAAGGTGGCAATGGGGCAGGAGTATGCGCTCCGTCTGAGCGATTCTCCGTTTTTCCTGGTAGTGGACTACAAGGGAATGAGCGTCGGTCAGTTTACGGATCTGCGTAAACGGCTGAGAGACGCCGGTGCTGAAGCCCATGTGGTGAAAAGCACGGTGTTCCGCACGGTCGCTACCACTGCCGGTTTAGAGAACGTGGGTGAAGGTCTGTTCGGTCAGGTTGCAGTGGTGACGGGTCAAAAGGACGTCGCTTCCGCGGCCAAGGCTGTGAAGACTTTCAATAAGGATACTCAGAAGGGTGTTCTGCTTTTCGGTTATATCGATGGAGCCCGCACAGATGTGGCCACATTGAATATCCTGGCGGATCTGCCGCCTCTGGATGAACTGCGCGCGACGCTGCTGCGGACGATCCAGGCTCCCGCGACGAAGTTGGTGGGTACTCTGGCCGCTCCTGGTCAGCAGTTGGCCCGTGTCATCAAGGCTCACGTAGATAAAGAGTCGTAATCAAAAACAATTTTCTCTGTCCTTTCCAGCCGAAAGGGCAGGGAGAGAAACATAGGTGTCGGACGGGATGCGCCTGACTAATTTCCTGACGCTTCAGGGACGACGCCGGAAAGTATAAAATGGCTGATATTAAAGCATTAGTAGAAGAATTGGGTAAGCTGACGGTGATCGAAGCCGCCGAGCTGGTGAAGAGTCTGGAAGAAGCCTGGGGCGTGACCGCCGCGGCTCCTGTCGCAGTGGCCGCTGTTGCCGGTGGTGCCGCAGCTCCTGCTGAAGAGAAGACCTCTTTTGACGTTGTTATCGCTGGTATTGACGCCGCCAAGAAGATCGCGGTGATCAAGGCTGTGCGTGAGGTGAAGGCCGGACTCGGTTTGGCTGACGCCAAGAAGATGGTGGAAGAAGCTCCGAAGGCCATCCTGGAAGGTGTGACCAAAGAAGAAGCCGAAGCCGCCAAGAAGANNAAGAAGAAGCTGGAAGAAGCCGGCGCCAAGATCGAGATCAAGTAGTTTACTCGAACACAAGCTCTCTGTTTTTCGGAGAGTGTCATTTGCACAGGGCAGGACGCCTGAGGTATCCTGCCCTGTTTTTGCGCCCATGAAGGGCAATAATTTTTTTTATTTTTATAAAAAAAGCTTGCCTTTGTTTTTTTAAATCGCAATAATAGTGCGGATTCGGAATCCTCGGATCAAGGATTTCCATTACGTATGCGTTTAAATCCCAGGGTTTTAAATACTCTGAAAAAATATTAAATAAAAAGCGAAACATCCTTTTTTGAAGGTCAGGGGGATGTTGTCGTTTTGTTTTGTCATAAAATTTGATCTTCAAAATCTTCACAGAGAGGCTTAAATGTCATCGAAAGTGCCACAAAGAGTTAATTTTGGAAAAATTCGGGAAGTGATACCGCCCCCGATGTTGATAGAGTTACAGGTCGATTCCTATAAGGAATTCCTTCAGGCGGATGTAGCTCCGGAAGAACGATTAGACATCGGTTTGCACGCGGCTTTTTCGGAAGTTTTCCCCATTGAAAGCTACGACGGTAAGATCATTCTCAATTATAAGAGTTACACGGTTTCGGAGCCGAAGATCACGTGGCTGGAAGCTTTGCGCGAGGGATTGACCTATGGTGTTCCTCTGAATGTTACTTTTCTGCTGAATAATAATGGTGTGACCCAGGAGAAAGTGGTCTTCATGGGTGAGATCCCGATGATGACGCCTCAAGGTACTTTTGTTATCAACGGAGCGGAGCGTGTTATTGTCAGTCAGCTGCACCGTTCTCCCGGTATCGCTTTTGAGTCAACGATGCATCCGAACGGCAAGAAGCTGTATTCTTACCGCATCATTCCGGATCGCGGCTCTTGGTTCGAGGCTAAGTTCGATACCAGTGATTTGCTTTATATTTATTTAGACCGCAAGAAATTACGTCGTAAATTCCTGATCACGACTTTCCTGCGTGTCTTGGGTTATTCCACGGATAAGGATATTCTGGAGCTCTTTTATGACATCAAAGAGGCCGATGTCAAGAAGACGATGGATTCCGAAGGGCTGGAGAATCTGGCTCTGGTGGATGATGTTGTGAATTCAGAGACTGGCGCTACGGTGGGCCGTGCGTTCGAGCCGCTGTCCAAGGCGGTCCTGATGGCGATCCTGGATGCCGGCGTGCGCAAGATCCGTGTGATCGACGCTTCTGTGGATGAGGGCATTATGATCAAATGCCTGAAGAAGGATCCGGTCAAGAACGAGGAAGATGCTCTGAAGGAGATCTACCGCCGTCTGCGTCCGGGCGATCCTCCGACTGTCAGCAATGCTAAGTCGCTGATCAAGCGTTTGTTCTTTGATCCCCGCCGTTACGATTTAGGTCGTGTGGGCCGCTACAAACTGAAACAGAAACTGAATTTGAAGGACGGCTGCGAGGATGTACGCATCATGATGGCGGATGACGTGGTGTACGCGACCCGTTATCTGCTGAGACTCTGCACCGGACATGGTTGTGTGGATGACATCGATCATCTGGGCAGCCGCCGTGTGAGAACGGTGGGTGAGCTGCTGGCCAATCAGTGCCGCATCGGTCTGGCCCGCACAGAGCGCCTGGTGAAGGAGCGCATGACGATCTTTGATCAGACATCGGATCACATGACTCCGGATAAGCTGATCAATCCGAAGGCACTTTCGGCGGTGGTTCGTGATTTCTTCGGCCGCAGCCAGTTGTCTCAGTTCATGGATCAGATCAATCCGCTGGCGGAGATGACTCACAAACGTCGTCTTTCCGCATT
>DBVN01000037.1:7165-7383 GCA_002308515.1 Verrucomicrobia bacterium UBA1263
TTTATCGAAACTCCTTACCGCAAGGTGGTGAATGGAAAGGTTTCATCCGATGTGGAGTATCTGACGGCGGATAAAGAGGAAAATCTTGTTATCGCCCAGGCTAACACTCCGATCGATGAGAATGGAAATTTCCTGACGGATAAGGTGACCTGCCGGCGTTCCGGTGACTTTTTGACCGTGGATGCCCAGAGTGTGGATTATATGGACGTTTCGCCGAA
>DBVN01000118.1:0-353 GCA_002308515.1 Verrucomicrobia bacterium UBA1263
TTAATCTTGCGACCGTACTCCCCAGGCGGCACACTTATCGCGTTGGCTTAGCCACGTAAGGGGTCGATCCCTCACACAGCTAGTGTGCACCGTTTACTGCCAGGACTACCGGGGTATCTAATCCCGTTTGATCCCCTGGCTTTCGTGCCTCAGCGTCAGGTTTTGTCCAGAGACTCGCCTTCGCCACTGGTGTTCCTCTTGATATCTACGCATTTCACTGCTACTCCAAGAATTCCAGTCTCCCTTCCAATCCTCCAGCACAGCAGTCTCTCATGCAGCCTCTGCGTTGAGCACAGAGATTTCACATGAGTCTTACCATACCGCCTACGCACCCTTTACGCCCAGTGATTCCG
>DBVN01000118.1:371-26381 GCA_002308515.1 Verrucomicrobia bacterium UBA1263
CACAGAGTTAGCCGTCCCTTCCTCTTTTGCTACTATCATGTCAACATCTCTTAAACATTAACATTTGCTCACACTTGACAGGGGTTTACGAGCCGAAGCCCTTCATCCCCCACGCGGCGTCGCTCCTTCAGGGTTTCCCCCATTGAGAAAAATTCTCGACTGCTGCCTCCCGTAGGAGTCTGGACCGTGTCTCAGTTCCAGTGTGGCTGGTCGTCCTCTCAGACCAGCTACCCGTCTCCGCCTTGGGGAGCTCTTACCTCTCCAACTAGCTGATAGGTCGCGGGCTTATCTTTCAGCGCCAGGCCTTGCGGTCCCCAGCTTTAAATATATCAGGTCCCCCCAATATATCCTCATCAGGTATTAGTCCGCTTTTCAGCGGGTTATTCCTGTCTCAAAGGCAAATTACCCACGTGTTACGCACCCTTGCGCCACTCCGGTTTACCTGTATTGCTACATTTAAACCAGCGTTCGACTTGCATGTCTTATCCACGCCGCCAGCGTTCGTTCTGAGCCAGAATCAAACTCTCCGTATAGAAAGTTGTGTAGAGTACTTATCTACTTCAATTATTTTTACTTTTCTTCTCTCAAATCAAGCACAGCTTCCGCCGCGCCTGTCCTCGAGGGCTCTTTTCTTAACTATCGCACAATTCAATTTTCAAGGAACATCGCTTCCGTATCCTGTCTCCAGAATACCTTCAAAGTATCCGTTCTCCTCCACAGAGAGACAACCAACTCCCCGCGCCAGACCCTTCCCTAAAAAAGGCAAAATCCAGCCCGATACCTTATCTTCTCTGGAATTACATCAAACGCACCCGCTGCCGCGGGTCGCGTATCGCGCATGACGCGCAACGCCCCAAAATGTACTCTAACCTCTCCCTCCTTTCAACTTATTTTTTTATCTTTATCCTCTTCTTATTTTATATCATCCTCCCTTTCATCATGTTATAGTATTGAAATTTTTTTCAGTTTTTTATCTTCCTCAAAAAAATAAGGCACAGTTTTTGAACTGCACCTAAAAAATATGCTGATATTTTTCTAATCAACCACTTCTAAATCATCTCCATTCACCTCAGTCTCAACACCTTCCCCAATAAAATCAAGCATGAGACACACCTTAGATATTTTTTCACATTTTTCAACAATCCCCTCTACACCTTGTAAGGGACCTCTTTTGATTTTCACACGGACACCTTGTTTAATTCCAGGGACAGGAAACAATTCTACTCCGGATTCTATAGCTTTCAGAACACCATATAATTGAGATTGAAATGTTTTTTGATCATAAACATTCAAAATATCAACAAGATAACTCGATTTTTTTATTATCAGCAGGTTCTTAATTTGAGTGAGAATAAAAACATATCCCGGGAAATACGGTTTATCAAATTTAACCGTTTTCCTGGGATATTTTTTTACACTTTCGTATGTCGGCAATATGGCTTCAATACCACATTCATCACAATAAGTAGCAAACTTCTTTTCTGCACGAGGTTTGGTATATGCCACACACCACTCAACAGTCTCAGGATCTTTGAGTTCTGACTTGTTTTTGTGATTTGCTTTATTCGTGCCGCTCATAGAAATCCTTGACTCTATTCTTTAATGATTTTAAGAGCCTCTGCCGCAGCATGGATCATGGGGCGCGCGGAGACAGGAGAACCTGTAGCCTGCTGCATCCATAAATCTGGTCCGATGCAGCCAAGTTTGTCCATTCTTTCAATCTCGTCTGCCACTGATTTCTTTCCTTCCGCGGCAATATCTTCGATATGATATTGGATTTGAGCTTCAATAATATGCCCCAAAGGATAATCCGGCAAATAGAGTCCACTGTGGATCATGTGCGAATAGATCGCTAAAATCGGAGAATCCTGCAATCCAAACACTGGAGCACAGTAAGTATTCCAGCATTTTCCGGCGATATCAATCACTGCAGCTTTCAACTGAGCGGGAGTAGCTTCCGGATGGTCATACATCCAATGCCAAACAGCTATATCAACCATCGCTACCGCTGAAATTTCATAGCAGCCCCAGAGGTCATTCAAAGCGCGCAAAGCCCTTGTCTTTTCATCTGGTTTCTGTAATCCCAGCATTTCCATATCTTTTCCCTGGAAAAAGAAGGCCATTCCTTCTGTAAATGCCGTATTAGGCACTCCGTTGAGAAAATACTCATCTATCCAGTGTAATGAAATCGTTTGCTCGGTACAATGTCCCAGCTCATGCATTCCTGTATTAAAACTCTTATAGTTCATGCCGCCTTTGAGTTCCTCTGTGCGCAAATGTGCCTTTTCAAAACGCATCCCAGCACCAAACGCATGACCGGATCCTCTCACAGGATCCACACTGATCTGATTCCCAATATATTTTGCTTTTTCTTCTGTAAAGCCAAGTTTCATCAAGAGGTTGGGTATATCATCCTGAAATGATTTCAAGGTCGGATATTTTTCAGTACAGAGCTTATCCAAGTATTCTTCAGAATAATCGCCTCTCGCCTGGAACCCAGTATACCAGAGATCAAACGGCTCCAAGGGCCGTCCTAACCTCTTGGAAATCAATGCCGCAACCTCTTTGATTTCCGGCGCGGTCAGCACTTCTACCAATATTAAGGAGAAGCGATCTTCCGGAATTTCTCGGTCTTCATTGAACCGGCGATCAATAAGTGTTGGATTCTTTTGAGAATAAGGATCTTCCAACTTACAAGCCTTGAAAATATTCAGCAATGTCGCATATCGAGTATCAGGCTCCGGAGTCGAGTCAGGTTTGACATCCGCTTTATCTGGACGATTTTCATCTTTGACTGGAGACACGCTTACCTCGTTACTAAATAAATTCCAATCTAAATTAGGATTATTGATCACTGAAGCAGGAACGGTCTGCTCAATCACTTTCTCCATGATTTTTTGAAGCATCCTCTGCTTTTTCAGCACACGTTTCGGATCATCCGTATTATTGCTGTAAAGTCCTCTGATCTCGTCTCTCAAATCCCAGTGTGAGAGGAGTTTCAATCCAGAATTGAACAAACGATCTCCATTCTCATCCAGGACATGATGCATATAAAATTTATAATCACCAATATATGCATCCGCATCCGCAAATGACTGAGCGATCTTCTGTGTTACGCTGGCCGGAACTCGTTTGGAAAACATGGAAGCTAAGCGAGCCTCCGCCCATTGCCGACGAGTCCATTGACTGCCCTGCTGAATGCGTTCTTCCAATGTTGTTACCGGGAAATTCAGTAAAATAATATGTGCTAACTTGTTCTGGAAAAAGTCATCATGCAGATGAGCCCCTGGATCGAATCCCGCAAAAATCTGATCCACCGGCTGAACAGGCCCTAAATCCAGGTCAACCTGTTCCCGAAGAGAGAGCTGCACCATTAAATTATGTCCGATCAGTTGCTCCAGTTGTTTTTCAAACTTCTTGAACAGAATATCTTTCTCCTCATCTGTTCCCGCAAAATATGTTTGAACAAAATTTTCAAAGTCTTCAGGAGTTCCATCCTCCGGAAGCCACATATCGGCTGTCTGGCGAAGTCCTCGCTGAATACGTTCTGTTTGCTTATCCCCATACTTCGCAATAAGCTGTTTTTCCAGTTTTTCTATTCTTTGTTTCATGTCATTTAAATCAATATTCGCCATCGAACTGATGGTCGTTCCCTCTATCGGTACACGTTTTACGTCTTGCGCACACGCTGTATGCGCATTCAAACACAAACATAACAACACCGATGAGAAAATAATCTTCTGCAGATGTTTCACAGCAACATTGTAAAACAATTCTTTTATTATTTCAAAACTAAACATCAAAAATAAAAAACCCGCCTTTCAAAAGACGGGCTTAAATTCTATATAAGAAGCATTTACTTTTTATCCGGCTTCTCCGCTTTTTTCTCAGCGTCTTTCTCGCCTTTGGGATCGTCATCCACACTAATCAAAACACACCAGAAATCAGAGTTTTCTTCCGTTTTCCCAGCCACAGATTGAGGTTTTTTTGCAGTGATCTTTGCTCTCTTTTTGACGACCATCTTATCTTCGCCATAAAGTTTTACTTCAACCGTCTGTCCCTCAATCTTTTGAATTTCAATCTCGCACTTCTTGCTCATGCGGACTTTTTGTTCTTTGTCATCGACCAGATTGATTCGTTTGCAGCTGATTTCATAGTAATACTTCCACTTTAAAAATTCGCCAAGACGTTCTTTCACCGTGGAATCAACCTCTTTGAACTTGTTTTCTACAGAAGTTCCTTTGATATCTTTATCCGTTCCCCAAATAAGCTGTAACTTCAAAGGAAAATCTTCTCCGCTCTTTGCTGCTTCTGCGGCACAGACTTCTGCCTTCAGTGCTGTAAAACAAACACCGCTTAAAAAAAGAGTTAATGAAATAAAAAAAGCGAATAAATTACGATAAAATTTCATAACTGTCTATTTATTACTAAGTTCCTAATGAAAAATCAGGATAAGATGAATCGATCCACTCAATGCAGATCGTATCACTCTCCAAAGTCGTTGTGGAAAAACCGGCTCCTGTTTCCACTTCAAAACAACCGGAAGCCGCCGCTACTTTTTGCGGTCCCATTTCATAAACATACGTCAGAGAAAGAATCACGCAAGCCGCTATAGCCGGAGCCCAAATCCGACGAGCCTGCGCCATCCGTCTCCAAAACTTATTTTTCTCTGCCGCTACAGCCTTTACCTCATCATTTCGTTTCTGGATCTTGGCTTTTATCGCTGAAAAATAATCTTCTTGTGATTGAGGTACAGGAATCGGATCTGCTTTTAATACATTTTGCAGGAGAACAGAAACACTTTTCTGAAGGCGGCATTCATCGGCCAACTCAGGATCTGCTTTTATCCGAGCTTCTAACTCTGAAGCTTCCGCTGGGGACAGTTGCCCATCCACCATACGAACTATCTTTTCTATATCCTGTTCTCTTATCATAGTCTATAGACCATTTTCAGGGTCGATCCCATGTTTTTCCAACACTATTTCAAGCTGTTTGGATAAATTTTTCTTTCCGTAAAAAAGCCTGGACATCACAGTACCTGTGGAACAATTCATTCGTTCCGCGATTTCTTTGTATTCCATCTGTTCAAAATACATATATTCCAGAGCTAATTTTTGCTCTTTGGAGAGATTCTCCATGGCTTCCAGCAAAATCTCTGCTTTTTCACTGTCCGCAATCCCTTTTAAGGGATCCGCATCCACTTTGGGGGTCCACTCCCCTTCACCATTTTTCTCCGTCAATTCATCAATAGATTCCTCTACCGGACGGCGTTGTTTTTTGCGCAAATGATCATAACAGACATTGATCGCGATGCGTGTAATCCATGTTGTGAAGGGAGAATCTCCCTGAAACTGGTATAACCGTGTCCAAGCTTTTACCCAAACATCCTGAGAAAGATCTAAAACATCTTCCTGGTGCTGAAGCATTTTATAAATCTGACCGTAAACCCGGTCCCGATAACGCTCCACAAGCACTCCAAAAGCGGATTGATCTCCTTCTTTTGAATGCTCGATCAAAACACCATCGTCTAGCGAAGTATATTCGACCTCACCAGCCATTTCTTTTGACGTTATTATTTACGTTATTATTCATTTAAAACACAAATTTCCTACAATTTCCCTTTTGTTGTAGGAATTTGGTTTCCCAAACGCGGATCATGTTGACAAGCAAAATCGACCGCGCGAGCAAAGGCTTTGAACATTCCCTCTACTATATGGTGAGGCTCATCCCCATATAGCAATTCCAAGTGAAGATTACAACGGGCTTCATTCGCAAAAGCTTGAAAAAACTCTCTCGCCAATCCAAATCGAAAAGCTGATGACATGTCTTGAACACGTTCTTTCAAGGACACACAGCTCATCGCTTTTTTGTCCAATCCACGATAGACCAGATAAGGGCGTCCACTGAAATCGATCACACAACGCACCAAGCATTCATCCATTGGAATATAAGACTCTCCGGTAAAAGGGTTTCCAGGATCAAACCCAGTTCCGTAACGATGGATCCCCGCTTTATTGCCCAATGCCTGTAAAAAGGCTTGTCCCAAAGCCAATCCGCAATCTTCCACAGTATGATGAGCATCCACCTCAATATCCCCTTTACAGTTCAACTTCAAATCTGAAAGAGAATGTTTGGCGAAGAGCGTCAGCATGTGATCAAAGAAAGGAACCCCCGTCTTGATATTCCCTTTACCTGAACCGTCTATATTCAAGGTCAGGTTGATGGACGTTTCTTTCGTTTTTCGTATTATTTTAGCTTTACGCTCCATACTCAGCGACTGGGATATTACACTGATACGAAAGCTCTTCCAAGAAGAAAATCATTTTTCTAAAACAAAAACGCCGTGAGATTTCTACACGGCGTCTTCTATATATTCTCCTTAGAGAGATACTTAAATTTTAGTACACTTCAGCAGAGTGAGATCCAAACCAATCCCAGTCTGTTCTGTCCCCACTGATCTGTATAGTATCCGGCATATAAACAAATTTTACCGTTCTGCAATCCACGATCATTGGCTTAGTCTTCCATTTCCTTACTTCACTGTGACCATCAGCAAACGAGAAACCGCAAGCGCCATTGTGCAGTGAGGAAGGAGTATCACGCCAGGTAGAACGGCTGGTATCACCTTTTACAACTTTGATTCCGCCTTCATTCACGATACCGGCTTCCGGGAACAGACAACCATCATTCACACTATCCGGATGCTCATCTACAATCACCCAGGCTGAAGTTGGTTTGAGTTTCTTCATGTCACTCATTTTACGATAGATACGCAATCCTTTACCATCTTTGTTGGTATCCCAATAGAGTTCACCGGGAGCGGCGTTCTGGTTCATATAGGAATTCATGGAAACAGTGCGAACTCTCTGTTTTCCGATGACACCCTTTGGCCCTTTTGGCATCGCATTATTATCAGCCGGGCATTTGAAAGCCTTCGCGGCTTTGCTCATGTAGTTGCCCATCTGGGCATAGCGGGGATCCACCAGGTACAGCCAATTTGTGTTATCTGTACCACCATCCCAATCCAGCCAACCAGTTACCCAGGAAAGAGGACGATCATTTTCATCACCAGACTCAAAATTCGGCATCATCCAATCTTCCTGGTCATTACCATACATGATCCAAGCTAAAGTAATCTGCTTGGTATTATTCATACAGCTGATACCCTGAGTCTTAGCCTTCGCTTTGGACAAAGCGGGCAGGATCATACCAGCCAGAATCGCAATGATCGCGATCACAACAAGTAATTCAATCAACGTAAATCCTTGTTTCCGATTCAAATTTGTATTTAAAGCAGTTTTTTTCATAGTCACATTACCACTAACGACTTCCCAAATGTAGCTCATAAAACCCGCCCCGTCAAATAAAAATAAAATATTTTAAATTTTTTTGGGGTACCCCCATAGATGTCTGTCCCCTCCTATTAAAATAGGCGGCATGAAAAAGATATTGGATATCTTTGATCGTCTGGTTCCTTCCTCTACAAGAAAGAGAAAGATCGCGAGTCTGGGCAACATTCAAATTGTTGAGATAGATGGATATTATAAAGCTATAGGAGGTTCTTCCTCGGAAAGAGCTCTCCTGCGGCAGTATCTCTCTATCAATCTGAACAATTTCTCTAACAGCTTATCCGAACATAAGCAGAACCAAAAACTGGCACTACTGATGAATAGTCTTTAACAGTTCTCTTAATTTGATGCGGGACTCCACCCGGTGTTTTGCGCTTTCAAAACGTCGGATCTCATCCGGAGTTTCCGGGATGAGTTTGGGTACAGGGATAGGACGTCTATCCTCTCCCAGCGCCACAAACGTCAGATAAGCCTTTGTAGCGACAGAACTTGCTTTGGCATAAGGACATTCCCGAAACACCTTGACTCCAACCTCCAGGGATGTCCGGCCTACATAATTGACCGAAGCCTTCAGGCAAGCATGTTCGCCTATCATAATAGGTTCGATAAAAGACAAACTGTCTATGTTGACTGTCACTACCTCATGTTCACAATGGCGACGAGCCACGATCGCGGCCAGCATATCTATCCAGGCCATGATCGTACCACCAAAAGCTATACCGGAATCATTGGCGTGCTGCGGCATCACTAAATAACAAGATTCCGCGGCAGATTCGCTTGGCCGTTTCCCACTTTCTATACTCATAATGCAAAAGGTATTACAAAACAAAAAAGTCCCTTATTGGACATTGCCGGTACTTTTAACAAAATACCAAAACCATTAAACTGAACCAATTAAGCTAAGTCAAGGGAGTCCTCATAAAACACAAAATCTTTTATAAAAGTTGCAGACTGAACAAGAAAATGGCATGATTCCGTCTGTGATGAAACACTCGACTATCAAAAAAATGGTCAGCACATCGATGTGTGTGCTGATAGGATGCTTAGCCCTGCAAGCGGATGAAAATAGCCGACTTGAATCCAAACAAACTCCGATTCAGCCTACTTTTGAATCCCTGGCAAAAGATGTGAAAACGCCGGAATGGTTCAAAAACGCGAAGTTTGGCATTTTCGCTCACTGGGGGCCGCAGTGCCAACCGGCTTCCGGGGACTGGTATGCCCGTTGGATGTATGATGAAAACAACTGGCAGGGCAAAGTCCATCGCGCCAAATACGGACCACCTTCTCAATTCGGCTTCAAGGATGTCATCCATGAATGGAAAGCGGAGAAATGGAACCCGGATGAATTGGTCGCTCTTTATAAGAGAATGGGAGCCAGATATTTAGTTTCACTTGGCAATCATCACGATAATTTTGACCTCTACAACAGCGCCTATCAGCCCTGGAATTCTGTCAATATGGGCCCCCAGAGAGATATTTCCAAAGAATGGAAAGCCGCCGCGGCTAAACACGGTCTCCATTGGGGTGTCAGCGTTCACGCAGCCCATGCCTGGCTTTTCTACGAACTCGCTCAGGGTGCTGATTCTCAAGGTGAATACAAGGGTATTCCTTATGACGGGAAATTGACGAAAGAAGATGGAAAAGGTCTTTGGTGGGAAGGTTATGATCCTCAGGATCTGTACGCGCAAAACCACCCTCTGAGTCCCGACCACAACATCCATGCCAACTGGGAATGGGGGCAAGGAGCCACCCTGCCTTCACAGGCTTATATGGATAATTTCTACAATAGAACTATCCAGCTCATCAACGACTATGAACCAGAAGTACTCTACTATGATGATACAGTAGTACCCTTTTATCCATTGAACGACATCGGATTACAGATCACAGCCCATCTTCATAATATAAACGCGGCCAAGAACGATGGAATCAGCAAGGCCGTTGTCACAGGAAAAGTACTGAATGAGGATCAGAGACGATCTCTTGTGTGGGATGTGGAACGCGGAGCCCCATCTGAAATCACCACTCCCTACTGGCAAACAGATACTTGCATCGGCACCTGGCACTACGACCAAGGCATTTATGAACGGGGTGATTATAAAAGCGCCGGAACCGTCATCCGAATGCTCATTGATGTTGTGAGCAAAGGCGGCAATCTGCTGTTGAGTGTTCCTATTCAGGGAAATGGTTCTCTGGATGAAAAAGAGCTGAAAATAGCCAATGAAATAGCCAACTGGATGCAGACAAATCAGGAAGGCATTCACGACACAACTTATTGGAAAGTTTATGGAGAAGGCCCTCAAACTGAAGACAAATTACAGATCAACCGCCAGGGATTCAACGAGGGACAAGGGAAACCCGCGACCGCGAAGGATGTCCGATATACCAAAAAATATAATCTGGTCTACGCGTTTACATTGGGAGTTCCAACCGAACCCACAGTGTTGAAATCCTTTGCTAACGAAAAAATCGACTCCATTTCATTACTGGGTTCCGATGAACCTGTTCAATATGAAATGGATAGCAACGGCATTCTGACGATCCAACCGCCGGAAAAAGCCCCCTTTGACGAAGCTTTGTGTTACAAGATCATGTTAAAAATGAAAAACTCAGGAATCAAAAATGAACTTCTTTCCAAGCAATCCCAAACGGAACTTTCACAAGCTCCAAAAGGATTCGATGCCGAAAGACAAAATATCGAAAAAGGTAAACTGGAAACAGTTACCTATCCTTCCGGCACTGTCGGCAATGACCGCAAGGCTTTAGTCTATACGCCTTACGGTTATTCCACCGACAAGAAATACCCTGTGTTATATCTTCTGCACGGGATCGGCGGTGACGAACATGAATGGGAAAACGACGGCAGAGCAAAAATGATCCTCGATAACCTATACGCCGATAAAAAACTCACCCCCATGATCGTGGTGCTTCCTAACGGAAGAGCCATGAAAGATGACCGGGCTGTCGGCAATGTAATGGCTCCGGATAAAGTACAGGCGTTCGCGACTTTTGAGAAGGATCTGCTCAATGATCTGATCCCGTTTATCGAAAGTCATTATTCTGTACTGAAAGATCGTGAGAACCGCGCCATCGCGGGACTTTCCATGGGCGGCGGCCAATCCCTCAATTTCGGTCTGGGGCATTTGGACACCTTCGCGTGGGTCGGTGGTTTCTCCTCCGCGCCCAACACCAAAGAACCCAAACTGCTGGTTCCCGATCCGGAATTCGCCAAAAAACAATTAAAACTGCTGTGGATCTCATGTGGAGACAAAGATGGTCTGGTGGGCTTCAGTAAACGGACTCATGAATACTTAGAAGAGCATAAGGTTCCTCATGTTTATTATGTCGAACCCGGTGTGCATGATTTCAATGTCTGGAAAAACGATCTGTATCTATTCTCACAGATGCTCTTCAAATAGGATAAAATGGACAAAACAACCGCGACGGGACAAGGAGCTATATCTCCAAAGCAAGGCAATTACTGGGCTTTGCTCCCGATCGGCGTATTTGTGACCCTGTATCTCGGTCTGGGGATATTATATGAATATGGTCTCCAGATCGAGATGGGGTTTTACAAGATCCCGATCGTTGTCATCTTTCTATTCGCTCTGACGGTGGCTTGTCTGCAAAACAGACAAATCTCCTTCGACAAAAAACTGGAGATCATGGCCGGAGGCGTTGGGGATAAAAACATCCTCACGATGCTGCTCATCTTTCTGGCGGCAGGTGTGTTCGTAGGAGTTGTAGGGAGAAGCAGCGCGGAAAGTGTCGCCTACTTTGTCTTATCGGTCATCCCGGCTCAATATGCGGTTCTTGTGCTTTTCATCGTCAGCGCTTTTGTCTCCCTGGCAATGGGAACCAGTGTCGGCACCATCACCCTCATCGTCCCGGTCGCTGTCGCTGTGGCTAATACTGCCGGTTTCTCTCTTCCTCTTTGTATCGCTTGTGTCATCAGCGGCGCCATGTTCGGCGACAATTTATCCTTCATATCAGACACAACGATCGCCGCATGCAATGGTCAGGGATGCGACATGAAAGATAAATTCCGGGAAAACTTCGCGATCGCGCTCCCCGCGGCTCTCATTTCCTTGGTCATTATCGCTGCACTCTTTCTGCAGCAGGACGTATCACATCTTATTGTAAAAGAATACAACTTGATCCAGATGATCCCCTACATATTAGTTTTGGCCGGGGGGATCATTGGTCTCAATGTCTTTACGGTCTTATTCATCGGTATCGTCATCGGTTCGGTCATTATGCTGGTTTCGGGAGCGACGATCCCCACAGAACTGCTGACAAATATGGGTGCGGGTGTTTCCGGCATGTTTGAAACTTCCATGGTCGCCATTCTGGTTTCCGCGATCTGCGCTCTGATCGCCAAAAATGGAGGATTCACCGCCCTGCTGGGGCTTTTCCAGAAATTCTTCAAAGGCAACAAAGGCGGTCAAATCGGCATGGGACTGCTGGTCGGAGCAATGGATATCGCTACCGCAAATAATACCGTTGCCATTGTGATGTCAAATCCGATCGCGAAAGAAATGTCGCATAATTATGGGATTTCACCCCGCAAAACCGCCTCCATTCTGGATACATTTTCTTGTATTTTCCAAAGGGTCATTCCTTATGGCGCGCAGATGCTTGTAGCGATCTCCATCGCGGCTGACCTGGGATGCGACATATCCGCTTTCGAGATCATGCCCAAGCTGATTTATCCTTATATGCTTTTATTCAGCTCGCTGTTCTTTATCTTCTTGATTTCAAAACCAAGTTCTTCCTCTCTTAGTTAGTGTATCCCCCATGGCAAACAGTCAGCACGAACACATTTTCAACTCCGCCTTCTTTTAGACATTTTGCCACTTCACTGCACGTTGCCCCAGTAGTCATCACATCATCCACTACAATGGCTCTTTTGTAATCAATTGGCCAGTCTTTCAGAGCGAACGCGTCTTTTATATTTTCGATTCGCTCCACACGGTTCAGTGAAGCTTGTGCCGGCGTATTCACCACTCTGTAAATTTCCTTCATTGGGATATCAAGCGATTTTGACAAAATCCTGCCTAGTCTCTCTGCCTGGTTGTAACCTCTTTTTCTCTTTCGGCTTGGATACAGGGGAACCGGCACGATCACATCCCAGTCTGCCGGATCCAAATATCTTTGAGCGGTTTCGATCAAAAGTTTTCCCAGCCAATGTTCAAACCAGACCTTGTGCGAGTATTTATAATACAGGATCGCCTGATAAACATTTCCTTCACTTAAAGAATTTGCCCTGGCCCAGTCAAAATACGGCGGCATTTCCCGGCACTGTGCGCACAAAGGACGCTCGATCCCTTCAAAATTTCCATTCAGTTGAATGCCACACACATAACAAAAAGGTTCACTTATCTTTGTTCTTTGCTGGCGGCATTTCCAGCAGACATACCCCTCTTCCCTGTATGCCACGGTGTTGTTGCACAACTGGCAGACATTAGGAAAAAAAAATCCCATTAGATATTCAAATACACGGCTTAACTTTTCATTCATCCGCTTTTTCCCCTATTTGCCCACTCACATGAAAGTAATCAAAGTCTGCGTATCCGCCTGTTGACTTTGTGGCATAACTGAAAAGTCCAAACCGGTATCCCATGAAATGAGGAAGCGTGTACACCATTTTGAGTGCATTGCCTATAGGGATCCACTTTTCCCCATCCTGGCTATAGAAAAAGCGCACCGTATCCGCTCTGTTTTTGAAGTCACATTCCGCTTTGAGATAAATCGTCTTCTGCTCAAGAGGCACAGATTCCACTTCCTTTTCCGCGTTGAACATTTTTACATGAGCTTTATCCTCATTGATCGTAACACACACTAGGCCATATTGTTTCTGCAGCAAAGAAAGGCCAGCGATATCCCCTTCTTTCATCCCGCTGATATCCAGCTTTACAGTCCCGGAGCATTCTGGTCCATACGTTCTCTGAGTCAATGTATTTCTGGCTTGAGTATAACTGGTATCTATCCTGCTGTTGATCAAACGCAGAAAACCGGGGCGTTTCGTAAGGGAATAGCTATTTGTGACAGGATTATGATTCCACTGCCATACAAGTGGCAGCGTCTCTTCACTGAATTCATCGGAGTTCACAATCCCCGGAACAGGATTGGATGATTTCCCTTTTGTCACACTGGCCAGGACGGGCCATCCATCTTTCCACTCCACCGGAACCAGATAAGGAATTCTTCCAACCGCGCCGGAGTCCTGAAAAAGATAGGCATACCATTTTCCGTCACAAGTATCAATAAGCCCACCCTGTGCAACACCTTTATCTTGCAGCCCCACTCTTCCCTCATAAGGGCCGGTGATCTTATCCGCTCTATGGATAAGCACCGTCCGCATTCCGCCTCGCGGCCAGGTGATATTAAAAAGATAATACTTCCCGTTTACCTTGAACATCTGAGAACCCTCGGCTGGCAATCCCACATTATCCCCGGCGACCCGGCTGGCATTGGGAACGATCACACGCATATCCCCCTGGAGCCCGGACAGATCCGGTTTCAACTCCACAAGGCGTATATCATTACTGCCAAAAATCATGTAAACCCGTCCGTCATCATCAAAAAAGAGGGAATGATCATGCAGTGCCGGAGCAAATGAATTTTCTACCCACGGCCCTTTTTCTATGTTTTTTGTCCGGTAAATGTGTGTCTTGCCAGTGGTTGAGGAAAAAGTCGTCGCGTAAAAAACTCCGTCATGATACCGCAAACTGCTGGCCCATGAACCCGCGCCGTAAGCGTTCTTATTATTTTCCAGGTTCAGCTGCTCATTATCCCCTAAAGTTTCATAGGCATAACCCACGATGCTCCAGTTAAACAAATCTGTGGACTTCATAATAGGCAGTCCCGGAGAAAGATGCATAGTCGTACTGCTCATATAGTAGTTCTTGTCCACGCGGATCATCGCCATATCCGGAATATCCGACCAGATGATCGGATTAGCGTTCAATGATACACAACCAATTACAGTTAAGAGCATTATTAATTTTTCTTTCATGAGCAGTCCTCTTGGCTGATTTTGTAGCATATATTTGACGCGAAATCAATTATCTTTCCATATCAAATCATCTTTAAACTGGCTCTGTGGTTTTCTATGTGCTAGCATTCGCGTGATGAAAGCGCATAGCGTCATTCTGAGTATACTCCTGGCAGGAACGATAGGTATATCCGCCGAAACAGAAAAAGGCATAAAAGATTTGTTCGATGGACAGTTTTATATGGGCGCGGCAGTCAGCAGTCGCCAGATCGCCCGTCCGGATCCGGTAAAAGATCAACTGCTCCAAAAACATTTCAATTCCATTGTCGCGGAAAACTGTATGAAATGCGCGTTCATACATCCCCAAAAAGATCATTATTCTTTCAAGGACGCGGATGCATTTGTTGAGCTGGGAATCAAAAACAAAAATTTCATTATTGGACACGCCTTGATCTGGCATGAAGCCCTGCCCAATTGGTTTTATAAAAACGCGGACGGAACATTCCTATCAAAAGATGAACTTCTGGAAAATATGCACCAGCATATCCATGCTGTTGTAACCCGTTACAAAGGAAAAGTCAATGGCTGGGATGTCGTCAATGAAGCGATCATGGAAGACGGTTCCTGGCGCAAGACCCCTTTCTATCAGATCCTGGGAGAAGATTTCATCAAATACGCTTTTCAGTTCGCCCATGAAGCCGATCCGGATGCCGAACTGTATTACAACGACTTCAACATGACAGCTAACGGCAAACGTGCCGCTGTCGTCAAATTGATCCAACGACTGAAAAAAGAAGGTCTGCGCATCGATGCTGTTGGGATGCAGTCGCATATTTCTATGGGATATCCGTCTTTGGATGAAATCGAGAAAAGCATTTTAACTTTTTCTAAAGAAGGAGTTAAAGTCAATATTACCGAATTAGATCTCTCAGCCCTGCCCAGAAGCAATGCAGGAGCGGATGTCCAGGCTACCGCCGAATATAAAGAAAAATTAAACCCTTATAAAAATGGACTGCCGGAAGATGTATCCCAGAAATGGAACGACCGCATGGAATCCGTTTTCTCACTTTACCAAAAACACGCAGACAAAATAGACCGTGTGACTGTATGGGGTCTCACAGACGCGGATTCCTGGCTGAACTTCTGGCCCATCCGCGGACGCACAGACTATCCCCTTCTCATTGACCGGCAGAACGAAGTAAAACCGTTCCTCAAAAAACGTCTTTCGACACAGGAAGCGGCAAGCGCAAAACCTGTTTACGGACAACCGTATGAAGTTACATTACCTAACCAGGTCAAGCTGGAACTGATCTCTATTCCAAAAGGTTCTTTTGAAATGGGCAGTCCCGAAGAAGAACCGGGACACTGGTCTGATGAATGGCTTCATACAGTAACCTTTAAAGAAGAATTCTGGATGGGAAAATATGAGATCACGCAAGCCCAATGGAAAGCGGTAATGGGCAGCAACCCTTCAGGATTCAAAGCCGATGATCATCCTGTGGAAAATATCTCCTGGTCTGATGCCAGAGAATTCTGCAAGAAACTGACAGAAATAGAACGAGCCGCCGGTCACATCGGAGAAGATTATACTTATGAGCTTCCTACAGAAGCACAATGGGAATATGTCTGTCGGGCAAATACTTCTTCTGCTTTCAACAATGGTAAAACTCCGGCAGAAAACAGTAATAGCTCTCCGGAACTGGATGAAGTAGGATGGTATTGGGACAACAGCGGACGTGATCTAAAAGATATTTATGGTTCCCGTCCCGTAGGCTTGAAGAAGCCAAACAACTGGGGACTTTACGATATGCATGGAAATGTGGGGGAATGGGTTCTGGATCCTTACGCGGGATACAGAGATAATCCCGGCCCGGATCCACGCTATCTGGGAGCCGGCAGCAATAATGTCCGCGGCGGCAGCTGGGCCGATTATCCCTGGGGATGTCGTTCCGCCAACAGGGATTACTACGGTTATTACACCGCCAGTTCTCATGTTGGTTTCAGGATCGTCTTAACTCCTTCTTTTGAAGAAAAATAGAAAACAGCCGGATTGCACGCTCTCCAGATTGATCGCCGTAAACGTCTGGCTGATAAAAGGTCTTTGGAATCGGGCTGTCCGTTCTTCTCTGCCAGACAATGCCTCCACAATGGCTGTTGACGTTAAAAATGTTACGTCAATCCCAGCTTTCCATTTGGGAAAGCATGTTATGATCTGCGCTCCTCTATTTTTAGACAAAAACATTGAATAAGTTCCTCTTTTTAAGCGTCTTCATATACAGGATGAATGCAAAAGTAATCGTTTATTTGCTGATCAGTGCGTTTGTATTGTGTGGCTGTACCAGCTATAGAACCAAAAACATAGCTGAAAAAGAAGCACTTGAAGCTAAATTTGCTAATGATTGGGCAGAAGCACAACAAACATTTGCTCAAAATGAGGCTCTTATGCAAAAATGCAATAATGAAAGAGAGGAGTTTGAAAAGTATATTGATCAATTTAAAAAAGAACAGGCTGAATGCAAAGCTTGGATTGAATCCCTTTCTCCTGAACACAGAGCTATTATCTCGCACGAATTGGAAGAAAAACAAATCCGCTACAACCAAATATATGGATTTAATGAAGATGGCAGCTCCCACTATGTTACATCCGGAACTTATTGGGATGATCGGCTCCTTTTGATGCAACATTATAAACCTATTTGGGACAACAAACATTAAGCCCACCCCCGTTTCAAAAAACCTTCGCGGACGACATCTATGATGCCACCGCTTTGAGTGGTGATTGATATTATTAAGCCCCAAGTATCTTCTGGTAAGCAGCCTTGAGGTTTTCTACAGACTTGCCCCAATTTAATTCGCTGATAAAGCGATTCTTGCCATATTGTCCCATTCGTACTCTGCGCTCGGGATCATCCAGCAGCGCAATGATGGCATCTCCCAGAGCTTTGCCGGAATTTTCCGGAACATAATCGGAAGCCTCCTGCGCGGATGCTCTTCCCTCCTTCAGGTCAAACATCACCTGGGGTTTTCCAAACGCCATGTACTCCAGCACCTTGTTCATTGTGCAGTGATTATTGTAGGGATTGATGGGATCGGCGGAAGCCCCCAGATCCATCGTCTGTAAAGCGGTAAACAGAAATTCATTGGAAACACGTCCCGGCATATCTACATATTCCTGCAAGCCTCTGTGGACACGCTCTTTCAGCAAGTTATCATATTCCGGACCGGTTCCCATCAGCAGGAACTGAACATCCTCACGATGAAGCTCATGGACGATATGATCAGCCGCTTCCATGAGATATTGAACACCATCCGCGTTGCCCATGACCCCTACATAACCTACCAGAAATTTACGGCCGCGTTTTAACTTCTCATCCGTCTGAACTTCCTCTGTTCGGATAGACGGTGCCGTTCGGACAACAAAAATGGAATCTTCTGCTTTTTTGCCACGCTCAACAGCGACACCTCTGACCGATTCATTCGTTGCCAAAACTCCGTTGGCAAACAAATAAGTCGCTCTTTCAGCCCATCTTACCGCCCAATAGAAAAGTCCACGATGCCCGAACTTGGCTTCAAAAAACTCAGGCCAGACATCATGGACATCATAGATCAGTTTGACTCCCAAAAGTTTGAAAGGCAACGCGACTAAAAAAAGCAGATCCGGTGGATTGCAGATATGGATCAATTTGAAGTGATGACGGCGCCAGACCTTCCATGCCAGCCAAAATTCACCCCAAAGCGCGGACGCGTATTCCGTAAAGAAACCGAGAAAACCACCGGCTTCCCCTGCTATCCAATGACGATAGATGTGGATGCCATCCAGTGTTTCTTCCGGAGTCGTATAGCCGCGCATCCGGGGACAAATCACAGCCACCTCATAGCCCGCGTCACGCAAGGCACAGGATTCCTGCCAAACCCGGCGATCCAGCGGTACCGGTAAATTCTCAACAATGATCAGAACACTTTTTTTAGAAGCAGACATTCTTCACCTATCTAACAATTTACGGAACAAGGGATGTCCCAATGGGGCTTGGGTTCCTCATCCAAAAGCAAATCCATATTTTTCTGTGATCCCAAACGGGTAAACTTCAGCCAGGCCAAAGTACCGATCATCCCGGCATTATCAGAACACAGAAGACCAGAAGCCATTTTGAGTTTGATCCTCCGGCGCTGGCAAGCCTCTGCCAAAGATGCCCTTAATTGACGATTCGCGGTCACTCCTCCCGCGGCAGTAATACAGGAAACTTTCAGTTTTTTCGCGGCCTGGATCGCTTTCCCGACTAAAACATCTACGATCGCCGCCTGCACACTGGCGCAAATATCTTTCAATTCCTGCTCGCTTTCAACAATATCCGCGTGATCTCTCAGAAAGTAACGAACGGAAGTTTTTAATCCGCTGAAGCTGAAATCAAATCCCGGATCATGCAGCATTGGACGGGGAAAATCAAAAGCCTTCGGATCTCCATCAGCGGCTAAACGATCCATTACCGGACCGCCGGGATATGGTAAGCCTAATAGCTTCGCGGTCTTATCAAAACATTCACCAGCCGCGTCATCCAAAGTTCCACCCAATACTTGATGTTTTAGCGGCTCCGGAACATGAACCAAAAGAGTATGTCCACCGCTCACCACTAAAGCTACAGATGGCTCAAAATCCTCTATGTTCATGCGAGGAAAATCCTCACCGGGTGCAAACGATATCCATGCGGAATAAAGATGTCCCTCATGATGATGTACACCCAAAAACGGAACCTTCAGCGCGCGAGCCATAGATTGCCCCGCTTTCAATCCTATCAATAAAGCTCCCGGCAAACCGGGACCTCTTGTCGCGGCAACCGCGTCTAAATCCAAAGGAGCGATTTTTGCCTCTTTCAATGCCTGCCGTGTCACCACTGGCAGGTTTTTAAGATGTTCCCGTGTCGCTAATTCAGGTACGACTCCGCCATATTGAGCATGGAGAGCGATCTGGGATGAAACAACATTAGAAAGGATCTGACCATCTGAGATGACAGCCGCGCTCGTTTCATCACAAGAACTCTCTAAGGCCAACAATTTCATTGTCTAGTTTCCACTTGTCATTGTCAACAAGACAAGTTGTTGGCTTTTACTTCTTGCTTTCAAGGATCATCATACCGCGAAGCAAATCACGGGCGCGATCCAACTGGATATCCTCTACCTTTTCAACGAAAGAGCGTTTTTCTTCGCTCAGATTCTTGATAACATCCTCAGCTCCTTCCAATTTCTTCAGATAGAGAGCCTCTTCCTCCTCCGGGGTCATCGGCACCACGATATCCGGAGTGATTCCCTTCTCATGAATAACCTTGTGACTTGGAGTATAATATTTAGCTGTTGTCAAGCGAAGTGCCATATCATCCGGCAGCGGGATCACCGTCTGGACAGAGCCTTTACCAAAAGTCTGATCGCCCAAAATGATAGCCCGTTTACAATCCTGTAAACATCCCGAAACGATTTCAGAAGCACTGGCACTGGATCCATTGACCAGAACCACCATCATTACTCCGGGGAGATGATCTTTGCCCCTTGAGAAATACTTGATCTCATTTCCCGTACCGGCACGCCCTTCCGTGGAAACAATGAGTTGGCCATTGGGCAAAAACATTTCGCACACACCGGCGGCTTGTGAAAGCAGTCCGCCCGGATTATTGCGCAGATCCAGGATCAAGCCTTTGATATCCTGTTTTTTGAAATTACTGATAGCGGCAGCCAAATCTCTTGAGGTCTGTTCACCAAACCCGGTCAGCTTCACATAACCGATCTTATTGGTGTCCACATTGAAAGCACGCTTGCCGTCAATATCTTTGACCGTATCCACTTTGATGATGGCACGGGTCAGCGTGATCTCTTTGATCTCTCCGCTGGAGGGACGAGATACTGTGATCGTCACATCGGTTCCCGGCTGTCCGCGCAAAAGTTTGACCGCGTCATCCAAACTCATCTTCTGAGTCAGCTGGTCATTGATCTTGATGATCTTATCTCCCGGCATCACACCCGCTTTATAAGCAGGAGTATCTTCCATGGGAGCGATCGCGGTCAGCACGTTGTCACGCAATCCCACCTGGATGCCGACTCCGCCAAAAGCACCTTCTGTATCCTTCTTCAGCTCCGCGTATTTCTCCGGTGTCATGAACTCACTATGCGGATCCAAAGAAGAAAGCATCCCCACTAAAGCCCCTTGAACCAGATCATCATAAGAAACCTTATCCGCGTCCACATAATCAGAACGGACTTTCTCCAGCACACGGGTAAAAAGCTCCATGCTCTTATAAGCGGATTCGCGAGGATTCTCACCTTCCGCGTGTGCGGACCAATATAAATTCGCGCCGTAAAATAAATTAAAAGCCAACAATCCCGCTACAGGGACATAAATCAAAAACTTCTTCATCACTATAGAACGTCCCAAGACGTCTTTGCATTGTACCCATTTAGACCGAATTTTGGCAAGAATGTTGCGATATAAAATCTACCTGACTCATCAATTATTTTGATTCTCATGCCAAAAATTCTTTTTTAAAGCCGGTTCTGAACCATCAATTCCCTGCACATTCGCGGGATCCACATCCAAAGACGGCCAAACTAATTTCCCTTTAAGTTGTTCATCCTCATGCATAAAAGATCCTAAACGCAGTGAATTGCAGTCCAGCCACAATAATATCATTTGGCGTTCTTTCTCAGAAACCCGTTTCTGATGAGCCTGACCTAACAGCGTTTTCCCGATCCGACAGGAACGAGCGCCAAATCTGCCGGGAATCGTTCTTGAACCTCCGTGGATACCGGGATAATTCCCCACAGTTGTCCCAAACATACCACCGGAAAACCAGAATGTATCCTCTTTCACCGCCTCATAACTCATATCCTGCAAACCTTTTCCGGTTTCCCGGTGACAAGGCAGACAGGTTTGCTCGAAAATCGGTTTGATTTGTCGGTAATAACTGATCGGCTCAATAGGATCCATTTCAGGCTGCAGTTTGGACGGGGCTTTTCGCATTGCCATAGGAACACCTTTCGCCACCGGAGGACGATCATTCGGCTCATGGCATCCGACACATGAAAGCTGTTCTCCCGGAAAAACAAAGGAAACAGATCGCATCGAATGGACAGCCGTCTTGTTTTCATCCAGCAGCTGATAAATAAGTTCCTTGGCCACAGGAGCCTCAAAATAAACACTTCCATCTTCTTCCACCGGTACGATCCCCAAAGGGATACGGGGTGTGTTTTCCCGTTCATATCCGGCCATCGGTTCACCCATCGCGTGATTTTCTTTGAGGATATTCTGTACCACTCGCAGATACTTGATCTTTACATCCTTGGGCAAAGGAAGATCCGTATCATAAACATTCATGACCGAGATCGTTGCCAAAGGACGATCTTTTATATCCGCCCGCTTTCCCTGATAAGTCCGGGTCGGCACGATCGGCGGTGTTGGACGAGGAACCATCGGGATCGGATCGAGCATACGGAAACGCTCATCTATAAGAGGATTTATTTCCCGAATCCCACAAAGAATCTCTTGATTACCAAAACGATCCAGCAGGATAATATCCTCCCAGCAGTTGGATAAAAAGAAATCCTCACTCAACGGCCAGGGAGTTCCGTATTTATAATGACCACGAGCGGGATACTCCGTCTCCGGGAAAAGCTCATCCGGTGTTAAACGCTTCACCTGAGAAACATAATTATCATCTTTGACACGTAAATCCAAAATGGCCAAAGAACCGTTCAACTGTCCATGATGCGGCGCGGCTGTCATCACATACCGGTGCGAACCCGGAATCGCACGGATCCCCATCTCAACGATAGGAGCTCCCCAGCGGCTGCCGATCCCTGTATAAGGGATCTCCCCATCATACTTTTGGAGAAACTCTTCCTGATTTCCCGGAAAACTGTGATAAGGATCAGGATAATTCCCGTGAGGAGCCCTGGGATTCGTGCCATCGGGACCGCATATCCAAAAACGACCGCCAATGCAATTTTCACGATCGGTATAATCCCACCGTGAATAAACCAGCATCCCGTCATGATTGACACTGGGATTCCATTCTGAAGTTTCAAAATAACTGATGGGGACGATGTCACTTCCATCCTCTTCCATGCTAAACATGGTATAATTAGGAACTTGGATATAACGGTCAAAACAACGGATATAACCGCCCCGACGCTCTGAAACAAAAACGATCCGCCCGTTGGGCAGCCAGCACGCGTCAAAATCATCCGTATTCCCATCGGTCAGCTGAACCAGATTCTCGCCATCCGAATCCACACGAAACACATGCCAGACCCGATCGGGTGTAAAGGCATTCAATTTATGACTGCGGTTCTCCGACCAGGAAAAGAGTATCCTCTTTCCGTCATAAGAAAGATCCGGAGAACAAAATGCCCCATGATCTAACTTCTTCCCGGCCAAACGTCCGTTTTGAACAACAGAGTGTTCCACTATGTTTTCGATTTGAGGGATGCCTCTCCAGTTTTTGATTCGATAAAGTCCCCCTCCGGATAATGTTGTGTAACCAAAATACTGACAGGCAAAATGCCCGCCCGCGCCATCCGACGTGGATGGCTGGGAGCGCACCGATCCCTGATAAGATCCTCTTGTGACACAAAGGAAATCATCGAAATCCAGCAGCGGATTCAAGAACATCACCTGACGGCGAACCGCGCACGCGGTAAAATATATTCCATCAGCCGTTTCCGATGTTACACCGTCTTCCCATACTTTCTTTAATTTACCCCAATCCTCTTTAGCCGTTTTCAAATGGAGCAAATCTACATTCGGCATCGTCTCCAGCAGGTTCAATAAATCCCCTGTCTGCCGCAATACGGTTCCCGCCGCGCCCCGATCTTCCGGCTGGATATTGACTTCTGGATCAAAAGCTTGCCGGGCTACACGTTCCTGAGCTTTTTGATCCGTCGCGAACCATTCCGCGTGTCTTGCTGAGGCATAGTTGATTTTTCCGTAATTATCTAAATTGAATTTCCAGAAAGAATAAACAGCATCCCGCTCCTGTCCCAGTTCCGAGGTTTTTAATTCCAGACGCTTGCACCATTCCCTCACACTTTGTCTCCAAGAGGAAGTATCTTCCAGCGGAGGCATTGGGACATAAAAATTCGATTTCAGTCTCAGATCCCGATTGTTCCCGGATATGTCCTTACAGCCTTTATCATTTATGACTGAAAAATCCCACGCGGCAGCCATTTCTCCGCCATTCCAAATTTTTACATCATCGATCCATCCTTCACATTGCAGGGAATCATCTGAAAGCGTTCCCAGATAAAGACCTGTATTGCTTTCTGGTTCTTGTCCCAACGGAGTTTTTTCCGGAACCGCGGAAGCAACGATATTCCCATCCAAAGAAAGTGATAATTTCTTTTCCTGCAAGGACAAAACAACATGATGCCACTGTCCGTCCGTCACTTTAATTTGACTGTGCAAGTGATTTGGAGCAAATCCCGGTATGTATGCGCTCAACGTCCCCGAAGACGGCATTGAAAAAATTTCCCAATGCCACGGGGATGATTTCGTCTGGTTCGCGATAAAGATGTTGTAACTATCGGACTTCTCCGCGCGTATCCTCAATTCCACGGTCAACGGCAGTTTGCAATAGCAAGGATCCACGGAGGCTGCCATCGGTTCCGCCGCGTTCATGCAGTCCTCATCCGTTTTTCCGCAGAACGCGTTTGGACTTCCAAAGACCCATAGAACACAGACAAGGTATAAGCAATACCTTCTCATATAACCTTTAATCTGCATGAGATCTTCTCAGAAGAACAAAAATCGTGGGCAGTCCAACCACCATGAATAATAAACTCAGGAAGAAAAATCCGGTGTTCTGCTCAAAACGCATTTCAATATGATGATCCCCCGGAGTGAGATATAATCCGCGCGCAATATAATTGCAGCGTAATATCTCCGCTGGTTTTCCATCTACAAAAGCTTTCCATTTAGGATTAAAGCGATCATTCACCAACAGAATGGAATTCTTGCTCACTCCTTTTACATCCACTGAAAACTTCAATGGAGAATAGCTTTCATATTCTAACTGAGCGGCATCTTCCTCCGGATTACCGCAAAGCGGAACAGACTCGGATTGTTCCACTAATAAAGTCCGCATCGGATCAAAAGCCGAATCATTTAATTTAGCCAGAGTCATTTCATCCGAGGGCATCGTTTCCCAATGACTGTAAAGCGCCAGGCGCGGCACAGCACCGGAAAACTCTATGATAGAAAATGGCCCCTCATGATTTGTGTTGGCCAGCATATAACGCGGTGGATGAGTCTGTTCCAAGGTAAAATGGAATGTCTCCGCGAAACGTCTTTTCTCCGGATCCCAGCTTTCATTGATAGCTTCAGCCACACCAGCTATTCCCAAAAGATAACGGGCGCTCGTCAACTCCCAATAGCGCATGATATTGGTAGAAAAATTCTTTTCAAAGATGATCTTATCCAATGTTTTGCGCGGCTCCATCCAACTTTCCAGAGTCGGAATGTTATAATGAGGGAATTCGTGCTGCATCCATTCCACGGTATAGAGCTGCCGCAAGGACTGAGCATATTGATTCCCAGCCGGGAAACAAGTCACACGCCCTGTTTTGGAACGTGCGGTCAGCCAGGAGATCATATCATCCTTTTGCAGACGCTCTTGATAATTGTAGAAAACGACCCACGGCCGATTCGCGTGGTAGAAGTCCACAACCATCGCCGCTAAAAACACAAAGCACAATATCTTCATCTGTTTGCCGCTCATCTGACGACCCAAAATCAGCGCCATCAGCAACAGTCCCGCCAATAATAAAGCAATATAAACCATCACCTCCCACATACTGACGGCGAAAGTAAGTTGTGCCGTCTGAAGTTCGATACCTGTTTTCTGCATCCAGGCAACCACCCTGTCTTGAGAGGAAATGAACAACAGCAGCCCCAGAACAGATAATCCTGTCCAAATCAGCACACCCCAGACCCAGCGGCGGTCGTATGAATATAAACGTCTCCAGCCCAAAGCCAATGCCGTTCCCCAGCTGGGAGTCGCTCCTGCTTTCAGTTCCACCCGTGATAAATACTTGCGGCACAAACCAATCATCGCGTATCCAAACAGGAACAAAATAGAAATATGGCATGGAACCAGGTACTTGATAGGATTACGAAACATTCCGAACACCGGAGTGATATAAACCAGCTGATAGAACGGAGCATAACGGCCATAAGCTAAAAGCAATGAGACAACACCAATGACGCTCCAAAACTTGATATGGCGCATTTCACTTTGAGAGAAAGGAATATCGTTAGAATACTTCCTTCTCCAGCCATAAGCAACAGCCCAAGAAGCTAAAAGCAAAACCAGAACTCCGGCATATTCTCCCGAACCGGAAAAACGCGCCATCCCGCCACCACCGGCCTGATAACCCGGAGATTCCCCCACAGAGCCCCAATATCCTTGTCCGTCTGGACTATCCATGCGATACCCCATCAGACCGGGAATCATCATGCGAAGAGTCTCCATTTTGGGTAAACTCCATTGCGTGGAAAACTCCCACCTTTCCCTGGCGCTATTGGCTGTTTCAGCCTCGGTTGCGTTCTCTTCATTAAAAACACCTACATCTTTGACCTGGGTATCTTTCAATGAAGATAATGAATAGGAAGCGGTAATGGCTGGT
>DBVN01000118.1:26406-62496 GCA_002308515.1 Verrucomicrobia bacterium UBA1263
AACACCCGTCCTATCCCTAAACCCACCAGTTTTCCATAACTGGCTTTCGATGTGCTGGAATCACCCCGATTCTCCAATGTAACAAAGAACATATACAGGGCAATATAAACACACAAGATAGTTCCCAGATCATATCCCTCCATGATCGAAAGTCCCGCACCCACGCCGGCTAATGCCACTTTTAACCAGCTTCCAAGACTCATATCCGAAGCCTTTCCGCCTTTTAAAAGCGTTATCATTCCCAGCGCCAACATCGCTCCGCCAAAACAAAGCGGACGCGAACCGAGTCCCCAGCAGGCATTTGAGAAATTATTGGAATTCAATCCGACAGCTAATCCCCCCATAGCGCATACCCACCAGTTTCCGCCCAGCGCGCGGAAAAGCAATCCACCGCAGAGCCCCGCGAAAAGTGTTGCCAGAAAAGCGTCAAACTTGGCAAACCCCAATGTACCCAACGTCAAACGGATCAGATTCGTAACATTCGGTGGAGCCGCCACATCCTCATTCCCAAGCCAATTCAAATCGTTCCATTGACCCAGAAATGTTCCCGGCAGCTTCCATACATCGGAACTGATCACGCCATACGGTCCGTCATTTGAAAACTGGACTGTGTCCGCGCGAAAAGCCGGATATAACAACACCATCAGCAAAGCGATCAAAACGCCTGCCAATATGAAAAGTCCCCCTCTCATCTTGAGTGGTTGACCGGAATCTTTCGGATTAAAATCTTCCATATAACTGAAGCCATTCTCCCAGAGCTTCCCAAGGATAGCCAGCAAAAAAACTTATCCAGAACCGCCATTAGCATAGAGATTCCTCATTAATGATTTTCCACAACTCCTTTATCCCGACAGGGTGACAGGGTACATCCACTGTAAATCCCGGAGAATGATTTCAGCTCAAACCCTTTTATAGCAATAAAAGGTAATTTTTTGGGGGAAAGTTTTTAAATTTCATTCAATAACAACAATTTAAATATATTTTTAATTTTTCAAAAAATTATTTGACAATCGAATTTTCATGTGTCTTAATAAAATCTTTTCGCAAGAAACAGCGGATCTACGAAAGGTATAATATTATGAGTAAAATGTTTAGAATAAAAGCACCAGTCTTATCAGCGATTCTTTTTTCTCTGACTTTAGCCTGTGAAGGAGAATACTTATGAGTGTCGCATTGTTTCAAAAGAATAATGTCATCACTGAATCTGCTTGCGGTAACCGTTTTCTGTTCCAAGGCAGAGAGTATGATTACGACACAGCTCTTTACTATTTCAGAAACAGATGGTACGAACCGGAAACAGGCAGGTGGCTTTCACCTGATCCTATTGGAATTTCTGGAGGTCTGAACCTCTACGCCTTCTGCGGAAATGCCCCCGTGAATTTTGTGGATCCAATGGGATTGGCTATTGTGAAAAATAGAACAGGACGACCAGTGATTGTAAGCGGTAATATAGGTGATAATCGAGGAACTGGATCGCAATATTATGCTGTGATTCCCCCTAATCTGAATGGGGAAGATAAAGCATGGGGTGGTTCTGATAACCCTATTTCTGTTTATCAATTTCCAGGAGAAGCTATTGCAGCTTATTTTGGTTGTCCACATACACCTATAGGGGTGGTAACAGATATTGATTTTGTGCCTGGATACGCAGATGCACCATACGAGGATCTTAATTGCGATACTAGCGTACTTTCTCCCACAAAAATGTCTGGAACTTCAAGCATGCCAACCTTCGTATTGACGCAAGATGAATTGGGAAATATGGTACTAGAAGGAGAAGAATGGTGGGATTCCCTATTTATAGGAGTTCTTGATTTATATTATAACAGATTAGGAGATGGCCCGCGATATTTTGGATATGGTGGACGTTTGCCATTTTAAACGATACAAGAAGGAGGATTACTTAATGTATAAGGCATATATTATTCGATCCATTGTTATTATAACAGCACTGTGTTTAGTAGCATGGTATTGTTATGGATTTAATATAGAATTAGATTATTACTTTGCTGAAATAGATGTCACAAAGAAAGGAACTAATGGAGTAGAAATTCCAGTCCATTATATTATTGCGACCTATGTTTGGATAGCATTATCCATTCATTTTTCACTATTGCTTTTCTTATGGAAGTATCCTAAAGACAGTTTTTTTCGATTATCCATATTATTTCCAATGTTAATACTTTTTATAATGGAATTTATCCAATATGGAGTGCAATGTTTATAGTGTTTTTTTAATATGAAGTGTAATAATATAGAGTGCGGTAATACAGAAAACATCACAGCACTATTTAAGTTATTGAAGGGATTATTCTATACGATATTCTTGTTAGTCATTATTTTCCAGTGTCTTTTCACTGTATTGCTTACAGGAAGCTCTCCGGATAGTTTGTTCGATATTAAATGGAATATTTTTAAGAATAAATCTTTTGAAGGATATCCATATTTTAGTCTTGATGGACCTCCTACTTCAGAACAACAAATGCTAGAGAAAAAGCGCGATGGCTATGTTGCAGATGTAAGGAGAGAAGTTATTGGAAATTGGATACTTTTATATGGAATATTTATGCTTTATCAGATTTTTTTCTGGATAAGATACATTATCAAATATCGTTACTACGTTGCCATAATTAAAAGACGATTGATCGAATTTGAGCATTGGAACGCAGAAAAACTATGCACATTTTCTGAAAAGAAAGAAGTGGCAAAAGTTTTATGGAAAAGATGTCTCGTTCTAAATACGTTTGTGAACAAAGATGCAAACGGGGATTTGAAGATCATTTTACAGCTGAAGATGCCTTATTTTGTAGGGATAGAAGTGAAATACGCGGATGGCATCATCCTTTGCGCAGATGGATCTAAACGTCCGCTTGATAAAGAAATGCGTTCCTTATATGGCAATGTGTAGTATTGGACTCTCCAGTATATTAATCAGCAGTTGTTTGTACTAACACGCCTTGACACAACAAAGAGACGAGGTCCGCAAGCCTCGTCTTTTTAGCGTTTATACCCAAACATCAATAGTGTTAAAAATTTCTCATGGAGTTTTGGGGCTTATCTGAAAAGATAAGATTGCAAGCTTCCCTCAAAATAATCACAATAACAGGCAGCTAGTGTAGGATACAAAGCATGGCTACTATTAAGAAACAATATCCGTTTGATGTCATCGAATCCAAATGGCAACGCCTTTGGGATGAAAATAATACCTTTCACGCCTGGAACCCGAATGAAGAGAAGGTTCCTCAGCATCCTTTTTGGAAGCGGCATATAAATGAATCAGCGCTTCCGCCTAAGTACTATGTATTAGATATGTTCCCCTATCCCTCTGGGGCTGGATTGCATGTCGGTCATCCTGAAGGATATACAGCTACGGATATTCTGGCTCGTTACCATCGGGCCAAAGGTTATAATGTCCTTCACCCCATGGGATGGGACGCTTTTGGTCTCCCCGCTGAACAATACGCAATCAAAACTGGTCAGCATCCCCGCATCACCACGGAAGCAAATGTCAACAACTTCCGCAGACAAATCAAATCGCTGGGATTCAGCTACGACTGGAAGCGTGAGGTCAACACCACTGATCCCCATTACTTCAAGTGGACACAGTGGATCTTCCTGAAAATCTATAATTCCTGGTTCAACCCTCAAACTCGAAAGGCTGAACCGATTACAACACTTACCTACCCGCCGGAGCTGAAAACGGAAGAGGAAAAGCGCGCCTATCGTGACAGCAAGCGTCTGGCCTACGTAGCGGAAGCCCCTGTCAACTGGTGTCCCAAACTGGGAACGGTTCTGGCCAATGAAGAAGTCGTGGACGGCAAAAGTGAAGTCGGCGGATTCCCTGTCATCCGTAAGCCTATGCGTCAGTGGATGCTCCGTATCACAGCCTACGCCGATCGCCTAATCAAAGATCTGGACATCATTGATTGGAGTCATTCTCTTAAGGAAATGCAGCGCAACTGGATCGGCCGTTCAGAAGGCGCGGAAGTCCATTTTACCGCGGATACCCCTGAAAAACAGCGGATCACCGTCTTTACAACCCGCCCGGATACCCTATTCGGAGCTACCTACATGGTTCTGGCTCCCGAACATAAACTGGTTGACCAAATCATACCGCGATCCTGGCCAGAAGGCATTCCCGCCAAATGGAAGGGCGCTGATGAAGCTCTTTCTAAAGAGGGATATCCCACTCCCAGTGAAGCGATTGCCGCGTACAGAGCTTACACAGCCAGCAAGAGCGATCTGGAACGCACAGAGCTTTCTAAAATCAAGACCGGTGTCTTTACAGGCGCTTACGCGATCAACCCGGTAAACGGTAAACGTATCCCGATTTGGATCGCGGATTATGTCCTCGCCACGTATGGGACAGGTGCCATCATGGCTGTTCCCGCACACGATACCCGTGACTTTGAGTTTGCCAAGAAATTTGAACTTCCCATTATTCCGGTGGTTCAGCCGCCCGATAACAGCGATCCTTATGGTTTTGTGGATGACGGTATCTCTATCAACTCAGAATTTTTAACAGGCAAAACAACTCCGGAAGCCAAGAAAGCGATCACGGACTGGCTGCAGGAACATCAGTGCGGACACCGCACGATCAACTTTAAACTTCGCGACTGGCTTTTCAGCCGTCAGCGTTACTGGGGAGAACCCTTCCCCATCATCTGGAAAGATGGACATCATGAATCTTTATCGGAAGATATTCTGCCTCTTATCCCGCCAGAGATGACGGATTATAAACCCACTGAATCCGGCGAACCGCCTCTGGCTCGTGCCAAGGAGTGGACACACCTGCCGGATGGAAGCATTCGCGAGACCAATACGATGCCTCAATGGGCCGGCTCCTGCTGGTATTATCTGCGCTATCTCGACGCGCAAAACAGCACAGCGTTTTGCTCAAAAGAAGCGGAACAGTACTGGATGGGCACGCAGCCTAAAGCTACATCCACCGGTGTGGATCTCTATGTCGGCGGCACTGAACATGCTGTGCTGCATTTGCTCTATGCCCGTTTCTGGCACAAGATACTCTTTGATCTGGGCGAAGTCAGTTCTCCGGAACCGTTCCATAAGCTCGTCAATCAGGGACTCATTCTTGGCGAAGACAGCCAGAAAATGTCCAAGTCCCGCGGCAATGTGGTGAACCCGGATGATGTACTGAAGGAATACGGCGCAGACGCTTTCCGCCTCTATGAAATGTTCATGGGCCCTCTGGAAATGGTCAAGCCCTGGAACACAAAAGGTGTGGAAGGCGTATATCGTTTCCTTGGTCGTGTATGGAGACTCTTTATCGCGGAAGACAGTCTGACAGAATTAGAGCAAAACCTGACTTTGGATGTCAGCCAGGCACCCAAACTGGTGGAAGCGCTGAAACTCTCTCCTGATTTCCAGAATGTGGATGCGACTCCGGCTCAGCTGAAAGCCATCCACACAGTAATCAAAAAGGTCACTGAAGATCTTGACGGTCTGCGTTTCAACACAGCTATTTCCGCCTTGATGGTATTCATCAACGAAGCCATCAACTGGGACGTGAAACCGGCTTCTGTTTTCCTGGATTTCTTAAAACTGCTTCAGCCTCTGGCTCCGCATATCGCTGAGGAGTTAGGAGAAAAACTGATCCACTTTATGGGACTGGAATATCCCGGCAGCATTGCTTATTTGCCTTGGCCGCAATATGACCAATCTCATCTTGTAGAGGATACTTTTGAATATCCTATCCAAGTCAACGGAAAACTCAGAGATAAGATCGTTCTTCCCCTGGACGCGACCAAAGAACAGATCCAAGCGGCTGCTCTTTCTTCAGAGAAGATCACTCCACTGCTGGTCGGAAAGACGATCAAGAAGGTCATTATAGTTCCCAAGAAGATCGTTAATATCGCCATTGGATAATAACTAAAGAGAACCCCGTAAGAAAATGCGTAAGATTAACTTTAAAAAGATATTATGTGTTTTATCCTGTCTCTCGCTGACCTCGGTTCACGCGGAAGAATACATCCAGTTTTCGGGTATATCTGACGCGTCCGCCGGGGTTGTCATCGGTACAGAAGAAACAGGATATAAATTCCTTATAGCTGATGATGAAGTGCAGGAACTGCGTCTTTTTTCTCCGAATGGCGGTTCTCCTGAAAAAATCTTTCCTATCCAGAATCAGATCACTTTACCCGGAAAGCAAAAAGAATTCGACCTGGAAGGCGCTGCCAGAATCGGTGATACTGCCTACTGGATCACCTCTCACGGCAGATCTTCCAAAGGCAAAGTTCAACTTTCACGTTATATCTTTTTCGCGACAGAAATTGACGACGCAAATCTTTCCGTTAAGGTGAAAGGGAAACCTTTCCTTGGAATGTTGGACGCGCTTCTTGCATCCCCGGAGCTTGCGCCCTATGATTTGAAATCCGCCTCTCTTCTGCCTCCTAAACAAAAAGGCGGCCTCAATATCGAAGGACTTTGCGCGTCTCCTGAGGGTTGGTTATGGATCGGTTTCCGTAACCCTGTTCCCAAAGGGAAAGCACTCCTGGTTCCTCTCAAAAATCCGGAGAAAGTCATTCTAGGTGGGAAACCCGATCTGGGTTCTCCCGTAACATTGGATCTGGGAGGTTTAGGGGTAAGAGATATGTGCTACACCGGAACTCAATACTATATCATAGGCGGCCCGCAGGACTCCGGTACATGCAAACTCTACAGCTGGGACGGCAAAAGAGAAAGTCACCCCAAAGAGGTCATTAAAAGCTTCAAAAAAGATTTTGTAGCCGAAATCGTTTTGAATTTGAATTCTAAAGGAAAAGAAGAACTTTTCGTTCTTTGTGATGACGGTGGAAAAGAAATCAGTGGAGTTAAAAATAAAAAGCGCCCTTTGAAAGAACGAACTTTCAGAGGCATAAAAATTCCTTAGTAATGTCTTGCAGGTTCACATTGCTCACAGGCGCAGCCGGTACCGGTAAAACCTGTCAATGTATCAGAGAAGCTGTTTCCACGTTAAAAACTTCTCCATCTGGGAAACCGCTTTTGTTTATCCTGCCCCGTCAATCCACCTTCCAGATGGAGCAAGCGGTCTATAGCAATGACAAGGAGATCGTTGGCAGCACACGACTTCAAATCGTCAGTTTTGAGCGTCTTTCGCTTTTTTTGCTTAAGCTGCTGGAACAAAATGTCCTTCAAACTTTGGATGAGGAATCGCATTCCATGCTGGTTCAGGCACTTCTCATTAAAGAAAGAAAAGAACCACTCCAATTCTATCAAGGCCATTCCGACGATCCGGTTTTATCCATCCAGATCGCAAGAATACTCACACTCATCCAACAGCAAAATCAATCTCCGGAAAAGATCCTTCAAATGGCAGATGGATTGTCTCATCCCCGTCTGCGCTGCAAGATCCATGATTTAGCTATCCTCCTGGGTGAATATCAGTCCTGGATAAAAAGTAAAAAAATCCTGGACGCGGATCATTCTCTGGACCAAGTTATTCAGGCGGTTCGTGATTGGCATCGGCTTCATCCTCGGCAATCTCTGATCCAGCAGGTGTGGCTGGACGGTTTTACAGATTTGACACCTCAACAATTTGAAATGCTTTCTGCCCTAGCGGATGTCACCGATCAGATGACTTTCGCGGTCTGTATCAATGCAAATGAACTGGGTGAAAGTACCACCGCGCGCTCATTCTGGAACTTTACCTACCCGCTCTTCCAAAAAATACAGACGATCGCGAAAGAGGAAACGCAAATGAGCAAACACTCTTTGGATTCCAATTCCACGCTTGGCCGGTTCAAAGACTCTGTATCATTGCGATATCTTGAACATCATTGGCAGGGAACTACAGCAAAAGACAGTCTGGCCCCCTCCTCTCGCGATATTGAGATTTTCAAATGTGCGGGAACCTGGGATGAAGCGGTACTGATCGCACGAAAAATCACGGAATTCGTCAGAGATCCAGAGTCTGATCATCGTTATCGGGATTGCTTTGTTGCTTTCAGAAATCTCCAGGATTATCAGAACATCTTCAGGAATGTATTCCGTCACTACAACATTCCTTTCTTTTTAGACATTCCGCAAAGCATTGCGCATCATCCAGCTATAGAGCTCACGCTGCATTTTCTTCATACCGCTGCATTCGGCTGGGATCAAGAAGTGATCCTTTCCATCTTCAAGTCTGAACTGGCAGGGCTAACTTTGGATGAAGCGGATGAGATCGAGAATGAATTACTCAAGCATAACTTCAACTGCGAGAATTTCTGGAAAAACAACCTTTGGAAAAAGGAATTTGTTCATTCTCGCAAAAAAGAGTCTTTAATCAAACTTTTTGGAAATGCCAGTAATATAACGATCAGCGCCTTGCTCCAATTTGAAAAAGATATTTCCGGTGATCAGCCTGTGAGTTCTACAGAAGATTTCCTCAAACAACCTATTCCCTCTCAAAAAGTCGCTGACGCGATCCAACACATTTGGCAGAAATTTGATTTAAGAAGTCAGCTGGAAGAGTGGAGCGCATCCCAAAATGACCCCTCTTTTGCCATAGAAAGCGGAATATCTCCTCAAATCCATAGAACGGTCTGGACCCGCATGGAAAGCTGGCTAAGGATTTTCAAATTAGCCTTCCAAGGCGAATCTTATACACTGGAAAAGTGGTATGAAATCATTCAGGCCGGTTTCTCAGGACTCACCGTTTCCGCTATTCCTCCTTCCATTGATCAGGTCGTCATGGGCAGCATAGATAGAAGCCGGAGCCAGAATGTAAAGTTCATGGTTTTTGGAGGTATGAATGACTCTGTTTTTCCCTATCTTGAAAATGAATCTACCCTGTTCACCAATGAAGAAATCAAATTTATAGATCCTCAGAAAATCAAACTGGATCTCAGTGCATTAGAGAAAAAGCAAAGAGAAAATTATCATTCCTATATCGCTTTTACACGTCCCAGCGAAAAATTACTCATCACCTACTCCGAACAAAACTCGGAAGGAAATCAGCTTACCCCGTCACGATACATCAAGATCCTTCAAGAAGATTTCAAATATCCTATCCACGATTTTGCGGAAAAGGATCTTGCTATAAAAGATTGTATTTCCGAATGTGAACTTTCTCATTTCATCCACCATGAGGAAAAGCCTCGTTCTTTTACTGTAACGGAAGATGCTATTTTAAAACATTATGGAAATACACTTCAATTAAGCGTGAGCAAACTGGAAACCTATGCCAAATGTCCGTTCAGTTTTTTTGTAGAGTATGTTCTGAAATCCAAAGAACGGGAAGAATGGGCTTTGGGGCGCGATAAACTGGGGACTTTTACGCATAAAGCTTTGGAAATTTTCCATCAGAAAGTCACTGAAGAAAATTCCACCTGGCGGGATGTCATCAGGAATGCTATAGATAACGGAGAACTTGAAGCCATCATTCAGGAGTGTGTAGAGGAAGCTTCTCATGACATTTTCAATGAAGATCAGGATGAGACCTTCGTCCTGGAAGGCGGCTATTCACAATTTCTTCAGGCCAAACAAAAAATCTATCTTTATCTCAGGAATTTAAATAACTATTTTTCCACTTACAAATTTGATCCGGCACTGTCTGAACTCCGGTTCTCTCCTGATTCCAAAGAGCAATTCCATTGGAATATCAACGAAAAAGGAATATCTGTTTGCTTCAAAGGAACTATAGACCGCGTCGATGTTTACCAGGATGACCAAAACAATCTGTGGCTGGCCGTTATTGACTACAAAAACAGCGAACACAAATTTAAAGAAAATGAATTTAAAGCCGGATTAAATCTTCAGCTGACTGCCTACCTCTGCGCTTTGCGGGAAGACATTAAAGGCATTCTGAAGTTGTTGGGAAAAGATAATATCTCTCCTGATAATGTCAAACTGGCCGGAGCATTCTATTTGAATCTCAGCACTCCCAAAGGTAAAGATGGAAATTTACCCGAAAAACTTTTTCAGCTTCGCGGAAGGTTTGATCAGAGTCTGATATTGGAAAATGAAACCCCTATTCTGGACTGCATCCCTTTTAAAAGCAGGTCTCAACATTTTGCCGTAAGAACCAGTGAAAAAGGCATCTATAAAAGTAGTGAAGATCCTGTTACTGAAGAAAAACTGAAAGAACTCATTGATCAGACTAGGCAAATCATTCTGATTCTCTCTAAAAATATCATGCGCGGACAATTCCCTGTCGCCCCCAAAAAGGATTCCAAGACCTCCTGCCTGTATTGTCCGGCAAAAACCGTCTGCCGTTTTGATCTGCGAAAATCGAATTTTCTACCTCTTGTTTCGCTTTTGCCGCAGTCTCAATAAATCATTCACGAGACATGGCAATACGACCGGTTCGAGTGATTTCCAAGATGGTAAAGTGATTCATTAGTTCAATGAATTTCTCGATCTTGGATTCTTGTCCCGTAACTTCCATGGTAAGAGTATCCATTTGAACATCCACGATCTTTGCCCGAAAAATCTGACTGACCTGCATCGCTTCTGTCCGTGTTGAGGGTGTAGTCTGGATCCGGATCAAAGCTAATTCACGATCGATATGAGCTTCATCCGCTCCAAAATCTTCCACCTTTAGAACATCTATCAGCTTATTGAGCTGTTTGACGATCTGCTCAATCGTTGCCTCATCTCCATTGGTAACGATCGTCATACGTGACAATGTCGGATTATGCGTTGGTGCCACATTCAACGAATGAATGTTATAACCACGACCACTAAAAAGCCCCGCTACCCTTGTCAGAGCGCCAAATTTATTCTCAACTAATACGGATATCGTATGCCGCATAACAACAGATTAATCATAAATTTCCTCAGAGTCAATTCATTAACAAGCATCCCCTTTATTCCATGATGACTTCATACCAGATAGTGGAGACACCGGAATGATTGTCAGAAGTAAGAATGCATTTATCTCCTTTTGACACTAAGGGAATTTCCTTTATCCGATTCCCTAATGGATCTAAAGCATAGCATTTAACTTTTGTATGGCTTTCCGGCAAAGTTATTTCAAATGGAACCGGTTCTGTCAGGACCGGAGAATGTCCCCAGTGAGTCCCCACGGAATCATGTTTTTCATTTTTCCACTGCATATCCGTATTTTCCGTCCGTCCAGTAGCTATGATCAAAGCTTTGGAGGGAGCTTTAAATGTCTCACCTTTAACAAGAGTGACCCCAATAGTACTCCAGCCCAGTTCTGTATTCCCGGGACGAATGACAACATCCCCCAGTACAAACTCCCTGTTATCTGTGAAACCGATCAGAGCTTTTGTTTTTGCTGTATTTACCTGAACAAAACTTTGTTTTGATTCTTTACCAAGCTGCCATTTCAGTTCTCCTGTATCAGAATCCATCTCTGATGTTTTTATGGATTCCGGAGCAGTCTTATGTGTGATTCCATTGGGAACTTCGCCCACACTCATCGCCACACGATGTTTCAAAGCGTATTCCGGAGTCAACCCCAAATGGCGAGCGGTAGCAATACTCCAGGGGCCGGTGCCTAACAGTTTTTCTAATTCCTTTTCAGGAGTCAACCCCATCACGATTTGCTCCTGAGCAGTCGCAACATCTTCTCTGCGGAAAAGATGCGAGGCCAATATCAAATTCGCCATCTTTGTTGTATGAGGAGCTGTCGAAAAGTAATCTCTAAAAACTCCCATATCCACTAACCCGTTGCCGGTGCCGTAATCAAAAAGCCAAAAACCATCCCAATCCTGCAACGCTGCATAAGCCGCTATCAACAAAGGTCCTTCAGAGGAATAAGAATTAGGTGATGGATGTTGGTATTCTGTACAGAAAAAAGGTTTCCCCATAACCCTCTGGAGAGCGCAAGAGGTAAATGTATTGTTAAAAGTATCAGTCATGGGAATATTATCCACAGTCCAATTCTCGCTATTCCATGAGGCACCTTGAAATTGCGGATGCTGCCAGTAACCATGAGAATCAACAATATCCATCTTGGCCTGAACATTCGCGGGACTGTTTGCCAGAATCGTACCAAAAATCAATCCCTCATATCCGCAAGTCTCACGCAAATGGGAACACATCAGGCGATAATACCGATTCTCTAATCCCACCAGAAAGTCCAGCCAATCCTTTCGGGCTTCCCAAGTAGCCGGCACGTCACCCTGCCAGTCCACATTCGGGATATTTCCCTTTTTCAAGGAAGCGTTATCCGGGATATTCCCTAATGATCCTCCGTCCATCAACTGAATATCCGCAAACCAAACGGAACATTTCTGATCTGCAAATCCGTTGAAATTAGGACGTATATTCTCTTCATCAGCAGGAACTAAATAGCTAAATGAAAAATGCTTCCATTCGTTGGAAAGCGAAACGCTACGATTCAGTCCTGCGTCACCCCAGGGATCTTGAGACTGCATGACTCGGATGGTCATATCCAAAGCATGATCAGCCTTTGCCCAAAATGAAAGTGTTCTGACCTGTCCCTGGGTTTGTTTATTACCAGGCTGATTCAGTTGGACATGCCAGCTCGTATCTGAAGGTTCTTCAATATCTATCCGCAACGTGGATAGTCCTTCCGCTGGTCCGTCATTATCGAGTACTGTAGCTTTAGCTTTGCCGGAATGAACCTCTATTCTCCAGGGTGAATTCAAGTCTGCACCCTTTCCAAATGGTTTAAGTGTATTCTCACCAAAAGGTTCTTTTTTAGAGTTCCAGGCCGTCCTCAGTTCTTCCACTGAGTCATAACGCTCCGCGAGCCATTCATTCCAGCGTGCCTGAAGCTGGCGTTTAAAAACATCAGGCAAATGATCCAGATATCCACTCATCCAAGCCTGAATGATCCCGTTTTCATTGATGATCTCCGCAAAGGCTACAACCGGATCTTTTGCCATGGGCAGCCCGGTATAGGGATTGACCGGAGTCAATATCCCCGTCGCGTATTCCTTCTGCAGTTCCAACGCCGTATCATTGAAGAAGCCAAGAATGTGCTGTACTTTCCACTCAACCTTATCTACTTCCGGCGGCAGTGAGTCGCTTGATTTAAACTGCCTGGATACCAGCAGGTTCATATCCACATAAACACCATTGGTCTTCAGCTGGGAAATGAAGTAGTGCAGATCATCCAAACGCTGCTTATTGATATGCCGGGAATCCCCTTGTTTATAATCAATCAGAGCATTACACCAGTTATTATCCACATGGTGAAAGCGCACGCCATTGATCCCGAATTTTGCCAGTCTGCCTGCCACTTTGGGTGCCATTTCGCGAGGAGGCAAACCGGATTCAAAGGTCATATTCATTCCAATGAACCGGATCCGGGGATCGGACTCCTGACCTTCCGACTCTTTTGTCAGGACAAGATGTCCGGATGGAGAGACTTTCACTCTCTCGTTCCCGATCGGAGGATTCATCTCCGCCACACTCACAACAGTTCTGTTGGTATCATCCCATGGCAGCACAAACGGGATCATCTCCGCGTTCACAATAACAACTGAAGCTGCCAGTAAAACAACAGCATTATCAAAAATCTTTTTCATCATCTCCAATAAATCAAAATCAATGTTCTGTATCCTTTACTCCAAACAGGATCTCTATCAAAGAATAGTACGCCGGGGATACTTCGCTCCCCACAGGTTCGATCTGTCCTTGAACCATAACACTTTGTTCAGAGGAATCCACACGGGCATTCTTCAATATCTCAGCCCAGGACGGATCGGTAAAACTAAGCCATTTCAATGTTCGTGAAGTCTGCTTGGCAAAGCTTTTGGGATCTGCTATAGCTTTAAGTATGAAGTTCATATCCACGAGACATTGTTTGGGTTCCGAGACAGAAAAACAAAGTTTTTTTACATTCTTTGTCAGCGAATCCGCGAACGGCAAATCGATCATCTCGCGAAACTGCTCGTCCATCACAATATCCAAGTAACTGTCTTTGGCAACTTTAGCTCCTTTCAATAATGGAGGGACTTCTCCTCCGGAGCCTTTCAGTGCGTCATTCAAATGCTGGGCATTGCGGCTGACATAGATCACCTTCGGTGTCAAAACCACTTTATATTCACCTTTTGAAAATCGAACGCTCTGACCGGAAGGCTGAGTGATCTTCAACTCTTTGCGGAGCTTTATCAGCCAGTTCGTTGAAAGAGGCTTAAAAATAAAAACCTGATCTTGAAAATTAGTATATATTCCTTTGCCAAAGAAAGTAATACCACCTATCACAGTGCTGTTCCATTCCACCGAAGGTGAGATATTCCCGCCGTACCCTTCCAAAAGCGGATTGATCCATAAACGCTCAAAAGCTTTGCCAGTTTGGCTCTGGATCGCTTTCTGAACATCTACATGAAGCAGGAATCTTGAATCTTTGGGAATCCTGTTTTGTTCTAATTCTGACGCATTTGCTTGGAACCCAAGCAAATAAAAGAAAACAAACAGAATCAGTATTCCGTGACGCATCAATTCTCTACGTGCATTTCCGGGCTGTAATACAACATACGCCCGCAGTTGATACAAGTCACATTAGGTTCTTCAGAAATACAGCTGAGAACCGCTTGCTGAGGCAGTTTGATATGACATCCCCCACAGGCTCCGCCATCGATCCCAACCAGAACATGACCTCTTTTATTCCTGAACATCCGCTCATAGCGGATCCTCAAAGCAGGCTCCACTTTTGCCTCAAGTTCTTTTCTTTTTTGTTTTCTTTCCTTAATTTCCTGAGTATGAGTTGCTTTTAATTTATCTATGGACAGAATACGCTCTTTATACGCTTTTTCGTTCTCTTTATCGCTCTTGGCGGAATCCTCATAAGTCTTCCGAGCCAACTCCTCAGCATCCATCAGCTCCAGCACTTTTGTTTCAAGCGTGCTGATATTTTTTCGAGCCGCTGCGATTTGATTCTCAAACGCACGGTATTCATCATTCTTCTTGGTTTGAAGCTGTTGCGCGGAATACTTCGCGATTTGAGCCTGCAATTCTTCGATTTTGGCTTCCATATCTTTGCGTGTGATACAGACTTGCTGATACTTTTCTTTCAAAGCCGTTGTTTTCTTGCGTCCATCCAGGACTTTTTGAACTATTTCCTCTCGAACAGGCGCAGAGGAATTCAATTCACCCTCCAGGCGAATCGTTTCCAAATCCCAAGTTTGCAATTCCAATAGACGCTGTAAATCTTCCCGCATACCGCGCTCCATCCTAACAATCTATCCTGAAAAATACAATGGCTTTTCATCAAACAGACGCTTTTCCTGCAAAAAGTAAAAGGCCGAACTCTGTACAGAATCCGGCCTTTTTATTTCATTTAGTTATAACTAAATGCGCATCAAGTAAATATTACTTGGTCAAACGATAATAACCAGCAGCTTGGCTCACAGGGACTACGCACTGATAAGCACCACCCACCAGTTCGCCTTCAAGGATCGTCCAGCTGGCACTGTCGGCTCTCGGAGCTACTTCGAGAGAAGCGCCGGAAGCCGCATCCCAACGGAGAGTCAGATTCTCGCCATCGAAATCATAGCTCAGTACCAGATCAGTCGGAGTCGGAGGATCCACCCGTTCCTTAATGGAAACATTGGTGAAGTTGGCGTAAGCATCGTTGCTTGTAGAGCTGTTAGCAGTCACCCACATACCGATATAGAGCGGTACATCGGCTCCCAGTACGCCTTCTTCCCATTCAGCGGTATCGACTTCTTCCAGAACGATCCAGGACAAGCCGTCATCTTCGCTGACATAAGCGGTAAAGACTGTACCCACGCGTGTGATGCGCTGCCAATGCGGCCACTGAGCCACACTCTCACTGATCGTACCGGTGGTGTCATCTATAGAAGCACCAAAGGCTTGACGCCAGGCTGTCCAGTATCTGGAAGCGGTACTGCCGCTATCACGCTGGTCATCGCGCTGGGCTTGTGTCGCAAAGAGACGAGCGGAACCATCATTGGAACCATCGCCCAGGGCTTCACGAGCCATCAAACCTGCTTTGATCCAAGAACCGGTGGAAGTACCCACAACGCTGTTCAGCTTCGCTCTGAAGTCGAAGTCTCCCTCAGGAGCCTTCTGCCAGACGAAGTAGCAGCCGTCAGAAGTACCACGCAGATCCGAGCCGCTGCCCTGGATGTTATATTCACCCGTGGCGGCATTGTAATAGTAGCTGCCCGGAAGTCCCGGAGCCGCGCCGTTCTTCAGAATATCTTCGCCCACAAAGTCATTGGGATCGGAGGTCGGTTCGACATAAACATACTTGCTGTTATAATCCGCGACCGACACAATGCCGTGATTCTTGATATTATGAGCTGTATTGAAGAGACCGATATAGCCCTTCTTAGGCATGGTGTAATCCAGATTGCCGATCGTACCGGAGAACAAGCCCTGGTTGATCATAGTCCAGTTGATACCTGTTGAGGAGCGATACGCAGTGAACACATTGCCTTCGCGTTTCAGACGCAGCCAGGCATTGGGATAATTCACATTGCCATTGTTGACGGAATCGACCAGCGTCAAATTGCCGTCAACGAGTCTCGGCCAGCTTGTGGCTGTGGCTGTTCCGGCAGGATACGCACGCTGCATCACGATAGACTGAGACGGAGTCGTCAGGACGTTGAGCATCGGAGCATCGAAGTCCAGGCTCGTGCGGTACATGATACCACCTTTCTCCCAGCTTTCCTGAGCAGTGATATTGGTGATATGGACCACAAAGTCAAAATCGCCGTCCACTTCCTCATAGAGATAGAAGCAAGCGTCGCCGGCACCTTCCACGTCAGTACCCCAGCCGTTCAATGTCATGGAACCGGGGCGAACATCCGCGTAACCCAGGGTCCCGATCGCACCGACACCACTGGCTACACCCGGATTATAAACATTCGTCATCTTCAACTGCGTATAGCCGCCAATCAGAGTGGCAGGAACCATCTCCTTACCGGAGAGATTCTTGACAGAGACAACGACCTTGATCGTTGAAAGAGAGATCACATCGATCGGGTCGATTTCCAGGAAAGCGGCCCAGGCATCCATATATGTACCCAGTCTGGCGGACTTCACAGTCACACCTTCGATCTTGTAATTGTTCACGTTGACAGAATCTGCATGATCCGGCTCTTTATCGAAGAGAACGATCACTTCGTTGCCGGCTCCCATGACATAGTAAGGTGCCAGAGGCGCATCGTCTGAAGAGACACTCACGATCGCGTCATTGGACTTCACCGTCTTGCCCGGAACAGAAAGTTCGCAATAAACGGCCTGGCCGTCATATTCAGGCAGAGCGCTGATAGTCACAGATGTATCCGTAGCACCGTAAATGGCATGACCCGCCACATACCACTGATAAGCAACAGGGGCATTCCATTCATTTTCGGACGTACCGGCCACGCTGAAGGTCACCAGATCACCGGCCATAGCGGTAACGCTTTCAGGCTGTTTGGTAACTGTAATAAACGCTGTATCCGGGTTGGCATAGATACCGATCATATTACCGGTCAGGATCGGAGCTGTGTTATTGGCCTGCACCGGGTTGTTGACGTTGTGCCAGGTGATGGAGACAAAGTCTCCGCCGCCGCCTTCACGCAGAGAAACAACATAGTAGTATTTCTTGCCCGCGATCAGCTGTATCGGGGTAGAACCATAAGTACCGGTAGCACCGCTCCAGTCATATCTGCGAGCGCCGGAGCTGTTCCAGCCGTTCTCCCAGGAAATCGCTTCTTCAGAGAGATTTTCAACCCATTCATCGGAAGAGATCCACAGTTTGTAATCATCATCGCAGGAACCGGTGAAGTCATAAATACCGGTCTCTTCAGGAACGATATAACCGGAAATGCGTTCCACACAGTTGTCCTTATTAAAGGTATCGGTGGTGATTTCCAGATATCTGCCCAGCTGAGGGTTGGCATTGTAAGGAGTTTCCGTAAACATCCAGGATGTTGTTTCAAACAATGTGTCAAAACTGCTTGCGGTACCGAAGGATTCCAGAAGTGAATATCCAGGAGACCAAACGAAGGCTGTGAAGGTGGAAGGCTGGGTCAGTTCATAACCGGAATAATCATAAATATTGCTGTATTTAACGGTATAAACCTTGCCTTCTTCCTGATGAGAAGTCAGCAGGATGACTTTCGTGCCGTCATCGTTGAAAGAGACACCCGTGATTTCAAGACCATCAATGCTGTAATTTGAAATCTCATCGTATCCTATCACAAACTCACTGAAGCTGATCACGACCTTGTTCATATCGTTGTGACCGGTGGCCACAGCGGTCGGAGCTTCTGTATCACTGGTGACCGTGACTGTGATCTCATTGGAAGAGTTAGTCTTGCCAGCCAGAGCCATATCCAGACGATAAACACCATCGTGATTATAATCAGCCGCGTTGATGAAGGACAGCTTGGGAGTTGTACTTCCGCTGGCATCCAGCACATTATCGGCTTTGACCCACGCGCCGCCGGTAATGTCATTCTTGACATACCATTGATAGGTGGGAACCACATTGAGATCAGAAGCATAAGTAACTTTCACATTCAAATCAAAAGCACTGCCCGCAGAAATGACCACGTTGGATTCCGGCTGAGAATCGATATTCAGAACCGTATTGGCAACATTGTACAAATCTGTAATGTACTGGGCACCAATGCTGGGAGTTCCATCAGGAATCTGAGCCAGAGGTCCCTCACTCGGCAATGACCAGGCAACCTGGAAAACTTCACCGCCGGCAACTTCATAAAGATATGCCTCAAAGTAATAGAGTTCACCTTTGACCAGATTGTAGATGCCGGACTGCTGTCCCGCGTTCTTGGTGAAGTATCCATAAGTACTCCAATCCGTTTGTTGGCAAATCGGGTCTGCGCTTAAATTCTGAGGATCGCTGTCTGTACTCAGGAAGAACATACCCTGATCATCAGAAGACAACGCAAAACGGTATTCACCTGTTTCCGGCGGGATCAGATAACCTTTGCAGAACAAACCAAAATAATCATCGTTCTCCGCGTTGTAGTCTAAACCATTGGTGACATCTATCACTTTAGTGGGAGCGACACCTTTTCTTACAGTACTGACCAGATCCGAGATACTGGCAGGATAAACCGTATTGTTATCATACCATTTGCCTTTGACACCTGTTGTCGTCATGACAGTGAAGTTTCTCTGATAGGGAGCCGCCAACTTGCTGCCATCGGCCGCGGTGATGTTGGAAATGGTAATAGTATAATTGCCGCCAGCAGCAACAGAAGCGCCTAATATAACACATCTGTTACCTTCAGAAGGAGTCAAAGATGTGATAGCTACAGAAGATCCACCCTCTTCTGTCAGAGAGTAATTGGACGCATCTGTCAGAGAAGCCGCATCAATGATCTTGTTGAAACGCGCATAGACGACCTTGTCGATCGGATAGTATCCAGCACCAAGGACGGCCAGTTCATCTGTTACAGCCTCTACATTCAACGTAAAGTTACTAATAGCGGTAGCGATATTATTCTCAACTTCCAGCGTATAGTCTCCGGAATCGCTCACCTCTAACTGCTCAAGAGTATAGGAGAATGAAGTTTCATAACTTTGTGTGCTGTAAATGACTTTATCCCCTTTCTTGAGTGTGTAGGTAAACGGATCATAACCGCTGACTTTGACATCAAGAGTATAGGAAGCGCCATCGACTACATTGACGACAGCAGGCGGAGCTTTCACAAATTCCGGAGCCAGCTCCGTTGTCGGCTGGAACTCACTGAACGTGGCAACACTGGTTCCACCACTTTCGGTATGAGATGTCGCCCACATACCAACAGAGAGCTTATAGCCCCATTCTTCACAGAAAGCGGTATTACCCAAGGCACCATTGCTCCAGGAAGAAGTATCGCGTTTATCCACTATAGTCCAACTCTTCGCGTCCGAGCTGAAATAACTGAGATAGGTATTACCATCGCGGCGGATACGGATCCAGGAGGGATAGGAATAATTTTCCGTACTCAGAGTTCTGGTACTATCTGAGACAGTGCCGCCAACAGAGCTGCGCCAATGAGTGATCCATTTGGACGCGCCGGCGGAAGCATCGTTGCGCAATCCCATAAGGGCATAGCAACGGGCACCACCGTCCTGATCTACAGTTTCATAAGCATTGCCTTCCGCGTCATAATCTTCATAGAGGGTATCACCGCCTTCACGAACCATGATACCGGCTTTCATCCATGTGGAAGTTTCCGTTCCCACGAAGGATTCCATTTTGACCATATAGTCGAAATTGGTATCCGGCTCTTCCAGCAAATAGACAAAATGGAACTGATCCGAAGTTCCCCAAACGTCTGAACCACATCCATTGATGATGTATGTATCAGTGCTTGCGTCATAAGTGTGAGAACCACCGGTGGTATTCACACTATGCGCATAAGGAGCGACCTGAGCCTGCGCGGCGATACAACCGGCGGCAATCAGGGCACCCGTCAATAATAGACTTTTATTAGTATGATTCATAACTAATTATGTATGTGACTCTAACATCCACCAAATCTATTCTGGAATCAGAATAGAAAGCCTTGCGCCAGTCACAATAGTACAAAGCTGGTATCGACTTCCTATAAATGCGCGCACTTTCCCAAAAATCTCTCAATAAGAAGTTATACAACTTATTCTTCGTCAATCAGTAAAGGTATTATAAAAATAATTTTTTATTTTTATGAGAGCGCATCTATCACAAAGCAGAAACGATTATAAGACTCTCTTTGCCCCAGAAAAAGAAAAATATGTCACAAAAAAGCTTTTGGATTCTTGCAAAAACACCCTTTGAAATGTTACTCTGGTGCTGGATGCAGATGCGCAAACAACAAAAGAGGACTCAATATGAATTCAAAATTATATTCATCTCTTACTAAAGCAATTATAATTTTATTTGTCACTATGTTTTTATCCCTTTTCAGTCATGCTCAAAACGTTGCCCTGGAACCGCTCATTCAGAAAGCCGAAAAGGCTTATCAGGAACAGTCATGGGCTGAAGCTGAAAAGGTTTATAACGAGATCCTGGAGCACAAAGAGGATTTCTCGAAGAATCAACTCGATTGGCTTCAGCTGCACTATCTTGCGGCAAAGTACCGCAACCGTTATGCGCAATCTTCCTCGTTCAACAACCGCAAGCTGAGCAGCATTTGGGATGAGATCACGGATCTGGCAAGAGACAGGCACGATGAATTCTGGGCCGAGGTTCAGGAAACGCTGGGCGACCTGGAGAAAATGAAACAAAATTTCTATTCATCCCCTTCCGCCCATTATGTGCAAGCTCTGGATTATTGGGCCAGCCAAACAGATATTGAAAAAGCAAGAAACCGTTATCGTATTTTGATACAAAAAGTTATAGAGAATGCTCTTTCCAATCCGAGCTACCTGCCATTGATCCAGGAAAACATCCTTTTGAACGGAATACAATTAATTGAGAAACAAGAGGATCTGCTGAAATTAAATCTTCTGTTGGCCAATCAATATCAACATAAGCCTTTGACGCCGGCTACTTATTATCTCATACGCCAGCAATATAAGAAATTGCTTGCTTTTTCTCCAAAAACTCCTCATTATGACCGGGTTCTATTTAACTACGCGCAATGGTTGGAACTGCACGGCAGACAAATCAAAAACCCCAACAATCAATACAGCTATCTCGCTGATTATGAAGAGGCTCTTACATATTACCAACAAATCATCGAACAGTTCACAAAGAAAAAATCGCCTCACTGGGAACGCGCAAAGGACAAGATCAAAGCGATCACAGAACCTCAGATCGGGCTTTTAGTCTCCAATCAGTACACGCCCGGCAGTCAAATCGAATATTCCTTGTTCTACAACAACTTGAGCAATGTTCAAGTTTCTCTCTATTCTATTGATCTGAACCGGGATATCCATCCTTTGAAGGATAAAACACTTCATCGCGGCAGCTATCTGGAAGCTGTTACAGTTCAAAAGAAAGAAGCTGTTTATACAGAAAGTTTTTCACCTGCGACCAATCGCTGGGCGCACTTTCCCAGCAAAGAGAATGTTTCACCCAAAAATATTTTTCCCGCGGGTGCTTACCTGCTCGAAGCAAAATCCGGAACCAATACCGCGCGTGAGCTTATCCTGATCACAGATATCGCCCTTATCGCGAAAAGCGCGCCTGAAGGTGAAAATCTGCTCTACCTGGGCAACGCTTTCAGCGGTGAACCGATCCCTGACGCTGAACTCCATCTGATACACACTTGGAACCATTCCAAGGAGATTTTCTCCAAAGAACAAACATTGCGCACGGACACGGACGGCATTGCCCGTTTTGCTCCACTGGCTAAACAGAATTACAGCAACATTCTTGTTACCGCAAAAAGCGCTGATCTGCAAACCCTTCTCTTTTTAGATGCTCCGGAACGACATGATCCGGAAGAGGATTTCAGTGTCTATGTTTTTACGGATCGGCCGGTCTATCGCCCACAGGAGAAGGTTCAGTGGAAAACGATCGTCCGCTCCCGCAAGAACGATACATTAAGTACCCCTGCCGGACTTAAACTGGATTATGCCATCCACAGCCCGAATGATGAGATCATCAAAAGCGGAACGGTGACACTCAATGACTTTGGCAGTGCCTTTGATTCCCTGACACTGACACAGGAAATGCGGTTAGGTGAATATCAAATTGAATTCAAACAGAATGGAACAGCTCTGGAGTGGGCAACGCTCTTTCGTCTGGAAGAATATAAGCTGCCGGAATACAAGCTCAGCGTCACCCCTACTGCCGAAAATTACCGCCTGGGAGATACCATCCAGACCACGATCCAGGCAGAATATTATTTTGGCGGTCCGGTGGCAGACGCGGAACTCACAGTGCAGGTACGCCAAAAGAACTATAACCACCACTGGATTCAAATCCGCCGTTATCCCTGGCTTTACGAAGATGATTTCTCCGGAGGCAACTGGCAGCGCAATAATATTGGTGAGGTCATTTTAACCAAAACGCTGAAAACGGATTCCAACGGACAAGCACTGATCGAGTTTGAAACTCCGCTGCAAACGAATCGCGATCTGGAATATATCATTAACGCCAAACTCTTAGACAGTGCCGGCCGGGAAGTTGTCGCTCAAAACAACATCAAAGTCACCAGTTTCAGCTACTACGTTCAGCTGAAACCGACAAAAACGATCATCACGCCGGGAGAGAACGCCGTGATCGAAATCACCGCTGAAGACGCTAACGGAAAGACTCACAGCGCGCAGGGACAAATCGAAGTGACACGCAAACATTATGTGGAAAGATGGATAGATCCTGCCGGGGACACCGTTGAAGGTGAAAAACTGGATGCGATAAAGAAGCAAGTCGGATATGAAAACTTCCCTCCCGCCCCGGAAAAAGGAAAAGCTCCCTGGAGATTGAAATTCAGCAATTACCGCTTTGAAAAAATCCTGACAAAAGAGGTTTCAACAGATCAAAACGGGAGAGCGCAGTTCCGCTTCCCGTTAGAAAAAACGGGCTGCTATCAGGTAAGTTGGACAAGCGCGGATACTCTGACCCTGGGCAACGGCGAGAAGATCCCCTGGGACAATATTACCGCCTCCACATCGCTTTGGTGCGCCGATGCAAACACTCGCACGATTCAAGTCAAAGAACAAGGCATCACTCTCATACTGGATGAAAACCAGGCAAAAGTGGAACATTCTCTGCCGATCATGATACAGACAGATCATCCGGGGCATCATATTCTCCTTACTGCTGAAGCAAATTCGATCATTGGAAGCCAAATGATCCACATGGAAGGAGATGCTCAACTTGTTGCCGTTCCTGTCACAGAAGCGCATACTCCGAATGTATGGTTCACTGCCACTATGCTGGCAAACGCGAATATTTTTCAGAATTCACAAAAGGTCATCATCCCCTCTGAGAAGAACTTTATCACGATCGAAATGACACCAGCCTCCCCTGTTCAGAAACCCAGAGATAAAGGGAAAGTCACACTTCGCACCCTGGACGCGAACGGCAGCCCCATTCAGGCAGAAGTCGCTCTGGGCATCGCAGATGAAGCTCTCTATGCTATTCAAAGTGAATACGCGAAAGATCCCCGTGAGTTTTTCTCCAATCCGCTGCGCTGGCAGCAGGTACGGACGTATAACTCCTTCTGGCGAACGCTGGTATCACACAAAGCTGATACAGAAGAATCCAAAGAAGAGCAGGACGATTTAGCCGAATATGAACATGAGGAAGTTCCAATGACTCTGGGCATTGACGGTGCCGCGCCGGCAAGAAGAATGCTCGCGAAAAACAGTGTCATGTCATTAGATGCCAAAGAAACTGCTGATATGGCCTACGAGATGGCGGAAATGCCCGCACCAATGATGGCCGCCGGCGATGGTGAAATGATCTCTCCGGATCAAGTGACCGTCCGAAATGATTTTCAATCCACGATCTTCTGGGGGCCAGAAATCGTAACAGATGCAGATGGATACGCGGAAGTAGAAGTGACTTATCCGGATAATCTCACCCAATGGAGATTGACAAGCCGGGCCAACACAAAAGGCAGTCAATTCGGTATCCAGCAAGGGGAAGTCCGAGTGCGTCAGCCTCTGATGACCCGTCTGCAAGCCCCGCGCTTTTTCACTGTGGGAGATACAGTCCACCTCTCCGCTGTCATCAACAATGACACCGAGAAAGATTTGACCGTAGGAGCTATTTTGGAAATTGAAAATGAAGATATTCTGCGAATGCAAGGCTCAAAGGAGATAACCATTGCTATCCCTGCGAAGGGAGAACAACGAGTCGTATGGAGCGTTAAAGCACTCGCCCCTGGAAATATCAAAATCAAAACGATCGTCCGCTCCACTCAGGAAGCTGATGCCATGGAAAAGAGTTATACTGTCTATGCGCACGGTATTGAAAAATTCATTGCCCGATCTGGTAAATTAGATCAAGGCAGCGTGGATATCATCATGGATCTGCCTAAAGAACGCAAGGAAACTGTATGTGAGATCCAGCTGACACCATGTCTGGCGGCCGGTATGCTGGACGCGCTTCCCTATCTTTTTGACTATCCCTATGGATGCACAGAACAAACCATGAGTCGTTTTCTGCCCGCGGTCATCGTCAAGCGTACACTCACAAAACTTGGCATTCCCCCGGAGAGTATCGAAAACCAACTTTTCGGCGGCAGAGAGCAAGATAGCAAAACACCAAGAGCTGAAACGAAAAAGTCATTCTCTCAATTAGATGAGATCACACAAAAATCACTGGACCGTCTCTATGACCATCAGCACCAGGATGGGAGCTGGGGTTGGTGGAAGGAAAGCGGAGCGGATCCATTTATGAGCGCTTATGTCGTCTGGGGATTGCAGCTGGCCCGATCTGCCGGGATCGATGTCAAAGCAGATGTGCTGAAACACGGCATCCAATGGCTGGACGAACATCTTTCCGCTTATGAAGGACAACCTCATATCCAATGCTGGATGCTTCACGCGCTCAGCATAGAAACAAATAAGGACTCCATTAAACATTACGGAGATGTTTTTGATCATCTTTATAAAAATCGTGAATATCTGACCCCATATAGCAGAGCTCTATTGACACTTTCCGCGGTCAGACTGGAGAAAACTGAGGAAGCACAAATTCTCAGCAAAAACATTGAAAACGGAGCCATCCGCGATGCCGATCCGGATCAAACCGTTTTATTCAAGCAGACGGACACAACACAAACCGGCGGCGATGATCTGACCACACTGCATTGGGATAACAGCCGCGGCGGCTACTGGTGGTTCCATAATCAAATCGAATCAACAGCGTTCTCTATTGCCGCTCTGGTCGCGGCAGATCCGCAAAGTCCTCTGATTCAGCCGGCAGTAAACTGGATCATCAAAAACCGCAGAGGTACTCAGTGGAACAACACACGGGATACCGCTTTATGTATATTAGCACTCTGCGACTTTATCCAGGTAAACAAGGAAATTGAAAGCAGTGTACGCTATTCCGTAGAAGTCAACGGCACCCCCGCCGGAGCCGGTCAGATTTCTTTTGCCGATATCAGTAGTGGTACTTCAAAAATATGGGTGGACCCTTCCCTGCTTCATGAAGGCCAAAATCATATCGTCATCACCAAACTGGAGGGTGACGCGCCTGTTTACTTCAGTTCTCAAATCAAATACTTCAGTATGGAAGAACCGATCACAGCCGCCGGAAATGAGCTTTTTGTAAGGCGCCAGTATTATAAATTAGATTCCATTCCGACTTTGCTGAAAGGACCTGCCACGCAAAAGACATTGCTGAAAAACGGGGACCACATTGAAAGCGGCGATCACATAGAAGTCGTCCTCACGATCGAGAGTAAAAACGAGTATGAATATCTGTTTTTTGAAGATCTAAAGCCAGGTGGGTTTGAAGCTGTCCAGACAAAAAGCGGCGCACCGATCTTCATTCGCGAGCTGAGCGAAACCGGCATTCAACGTCGTGCGGCAGATTCACTCACTTCCGAACTGGAAACTCCCAGTTCTAATCCGAAGATGCCGTTCTGGTGGAATATATCGCTTCAACCCTCTGCCGATGAAGACTACACTGGAAACAGGCTGTGGGTATATCAGGAACAAAGAGATCAAAAAACAGCCTCATTCATTGATCATCTTTCGGAAGGTGTATGGGAATTACGCTATGAGTATCGGGCTGAAACACCGGGACAATTCCATGCGCTGCCCGTTTTGGGAGAAGCCATGTATGTACCTGAATTGCGCTGTAACAGCGATGAATCGCTCATTGATATAGACGAGAGAAATGACTGAAGAATTTTCACCGGAATCCATTGATCAACTGAATAAGGGATCCTTTATTTCACGGCTGGGCATCCGCTGCACCCATGTCGAGGACGGACTGATGGAGGCGACGATGCCGGTAAATGAAAGCAACTGCCAACCTCTTAAAATGCTTCATGGTGGAGCATCCCTCACACTTGCGGAGACTTTAGCCGGATGCGGATCCTATGTTCTGGAAAAAGGAAATAAATGGCCTTGGGGAATACAGGTGAATGGGACACATGTTTCTTCTGTCGCGATGGGAGACAGTGTCAGAGCGGTGGCAAAACTGATCCATAAAGGTCATTCGACACACCTCTGGGATGTGAATATCTATGCGCAGAGTACAGGTAAATTGGTCTCAACTGTTCGAGTGACAAACAAATTGGGCGAGAAGAAATAGTGATGAATAAAAAAGAAGTTTCCTACGCCTTATTCAAGCAGCCCGGCAATGGAGATATCTCTTTATTTTTCCAGGAAAATACCCTGCCTGAAAGAATTCCTGCCTTGCGCGAATTGAACAATAAAACGGGATTTGTCATCGCGCCTTTCATTGTCAGCAATGAGACTCCTATTCTCCTGCTGCACCCCGAGTATCAACTCCATGGGATAAAAGAAATCATCGCCTTTTTGGGCACAAGACGAGAATCATTCACTCAGAATTCATCGGAAGCTTTATCACTTCCCTATCTGGAGGAAACAAAAGTATTCCAGCGGTATTCCAATGCATTTCAAACCGTAAAAGATCTCCTTTCAGCGGACAAACTGAAAAAAATCGTTCTTGCCCGTACCACATCAATACAAAACGATACGGACCTAAACGCAGCCAGTCTTTTTTTTAACGCGTGTGAAAGTTACCCCAACGAATATGTAGTTCTGTTCCACACACCGTTCACAGGAACATGGCTAAGCGCGACACCAGAACTTCTGCTGGAACACTCAAACGAAATGGCGCATACCATCGCGCTTGCCGGTACAATTACAGACAAGGATTCCACCCTCCCAACACAGTGGAACGATAAAAATATCAAAGAACAGCAGATCGTTGTCGATTTTATCCGCTCTCGGCTTCACCTATATCCCATCACATCCACCGTTTACGAACCGATTCAAGTTCATGGGGGTAAACTTTCACATCTAAAGACCAATTTCTATTTCAAAATTGAATATCAAAAATTCTATGAACGAGTCGGTGGCATCTTAGATTCACTGCATCCTACGCCGGCTGTCTGCGGTGTACCTCAAGACGAGTCAATGGAATTGATTTCAAAATTGGAATGTCTCCCCCGCTTGTATTATTCTGGTTTTACAGGCATACTTAACATGGACAGACAAACTCATTTCTATGTGACACTGAGATGTCTGAAGATGGGGCATGATCATCTGACCCTCTATGCCGGTGGAGGAATACTCCCCATGTCACAAATGGAAAGCGAATGGGAAGAGACCGAGGAAAAGTTGAAAATCATGAAAAGTCTCATTACTACATGATAACAAAAAGCAATATGTACTCTGATAAGCTGAATGTGCAAATCCTTGTTTCACTGCTGATTGAACATCAAATCAGTCATATTGTGCTGTGCCCCGGTTCCAGAAATTCACCGTTGACACATACGATCTCACAACATCCATTCTTTAAATGTTTCAGCATTTTTGATGAGCGCAGTGCCGGCTTCTTTGCCATAGGACTGGCTCAAAAACTACAGCATCCCGCAGCCGTCTGCTGCACATCCGGCACGGCACTTCTGAATCTGGCATCCGCTGTTGCCGAGGCCAAATATCAACAGGTTCCCCTGCTGGTTATTTCAGCGGATCGACCTCCGGCATGGATAAATCAAATGGATGGACAAACTATTCCACAACAGGGTGTTTTTGGAAATCTTGTCAAAAAATCTGTTCATCTCCCAGAAGTTCAAAATGACGAGGACAGATGGTATTGTGAAAGACTTGTCAACGAAGCCATCCTTAGTTTGAGTCAGCATGGGCGTACACCAGTCCATATCAATATTCCCATCAGCGAACCGCTTTTTCAATATACCGCGTCGGAACTTCCGGCGGTAAAACCTATAAAACTCGCATCCACACAAAAAACAATATGCGATCCGGAATTTGTTCTAAACTGGAGCCATTCTCAAAAACGGATGATCTTGGTTGGGCAGCTTCCACCGGATCCTCAGTTGGAAAAAATCATTGACCAAATATCACGTCAATGGCACTGTGTCGTCCTTTGTGAACACTTGGCTAATATCCAAAACGTAAAAGATGTCATCACTCAGTTTGATACTATCCTGAAAGTATCAAACTCATCCGAAATACATCAATTAAAGCCGGATATTCTTCTTACAATAGGCGGTCATATCGTTTCTAAGCATCTAAAGAAATTTCTTCGTGACACTCACCCTGTTCACTATCTGATCTCCAAATCCGGTGAACCAGCAGATACATTCCAATCTCTTCGAGGAATCATTGAGGGAGAACCTAAAAGCATTCTTGAAACTCTGTGTGATTCTATCCCTGATGTAAACATTAAAACCGAGGCCATTGCATATAAAACACGGTGGAATTCGCTTCAGGATACGCAAACCAGGAAAATCATCGACACCACTGTTCCCTGGTCTGATCTATCTGCCATCCGGCTGTTTCTTGATAATATGTCTCCTAACGCCGCGCTGCATTTGGCAAACAGCAGCACCGTGCGCCATGCGCAGTTATTTCATTTACCACCAAACACTCAGGTATATTGCAATCGCGGTACAAGCGGCATTGATGGCTCTTTATCAACAGGTGTTGGATTCTCTATCCTGCACCGAGGCATTACCTATGTCATCATTGGAGATTTGAGTTTCTTCTATGATATGAATGTGCTGATGAGCAGATATATCACACGCAATTTAAGGATTTTGCTCATTAATAACGGAGGTGGCGGAATTTTTTATCAGCTGCCAGGATCAAAGAAATCTCCGGCTTTGGTTGAATACATAGCCGCTTCACATTCCGTTTCCGCCCAAGGTTGGATCGAATCTCTGGGGATAGGCTATCTTGCCGCGAAAACAGAAACAGAACTGCGACATTGTCTGATTCCTTTCACTCAAGCCGAAGCTGAAAAAAACGCTTTGTGCCTGGAGGTATTTACAGATCCTCAATCTAATGAAAAAGCAATCAAAACATTTTACGAAATCTTAGAAAATAAAAGTCATGAATAAACGAGAATGGCAAACAATCAAGGAATTTGAAGACATCCTGTTTGAATATTACAATGGCATTGCCAAAATCACGATCAATCGTCCCCGTTATTACAACGCTTTTACCCCAACAACGACGGCCGAAATGAGTGAAGCCTTGACCATCTGCCGTGAAAGACAAGATATCAATGTCATTGTCTTCACCGGCACCGGTGACAAAGCATTCTGTTCCGGCGGTGATCAAAATGTCAAAGGTCGAGGCGGGTACATCGGCAAAGACGGAGTTCCTCGTCTTAGTGTTCTGGATGTTCAAAAACAGATCCGCTCCATTCCCAAACCCGTTATCGCGATGGTCAACGGCTATGCTATCGGTGGCGGCCAGGTCCTTCAGCTCGTATGCGATCTCTCTATTGCTTCGGAAAACGCGATCTTTGGTCAAACCGGCCCTCATGTGGGCAGCTTTGATGCCGGTTTTGGCGCATCTTATCTCGCTCGCGTCGTGGGCCAGAAAAAAGCTCGTGAAATCTGGTTCCTTTGCAGAAAATACAATGCCCAGGAGGCTCTTGAAATGGGACTTGTCAACAAAGTGGTTCCTTTTGAAAAATTAGAAGATGAGGTCGTTGAATGGGCTGAAACGATCATGCGGCACAGTCCGCTGGCACTTCGTATGATCAAGGCCGGTCTTAACGCGGAATTAGATGGACAAGCCGGTATCCAGGAGTTAGCTGGTGACGCGACTCTGCTCTATTATCTGACAGATGAAGCCCAAGAAGGGAAAAACGCTTTTCTCGAAAAACGCAGTCCTGATTTCAAGCAATATCCCAAGTTCCCATAGCATAAAATGCGCGTCAAAATTATCCCCAGGATCCTCCACTTCAAGAAACCGGCAGGCACTTCCCGTGCTGTGTATCACACACGAAAAGTCTGGTATATCCTTATCCAAAAGGAGGATCGTTTCGGCATTGGTGAATGCGCGCCATTGCCAAACTTGAGCTGTGATGATTTAGAGGATTATACCGACCTGTTGACTCACTCAGTACATCGCCTCTTGAATACAGATAATTTTGACTTAGCATCTCTCCGCGATTTTCCTTCGATGCTTTTCGGATTGGAAACCGCCCTGCTCCAATTAGAAGAGAATACATTCACTCTCTCAAACACACCATTTGCCATTGGCAAACAAGGTATTCCTATCAATGGACTTGTCTGGATGGGTACCTCCGATGAAATGGCGAAACAGATCGAAGAAAAAATCGAACAGGGTTTTCACTGTATCAAACTCAAAATAGGCGCAATTGACTTCCTCGAAGAATTGAAACTGCTTCGCGGTATTCGCCGTCGTTTTCCCGCAAATGCCATCGAACTGCGTGTGGACGCGAATGGAGCCTTTTCTCCGGCAAATGTCATGGATAAATTAGAACGTTTGGCGGAACTGGAAATCCATTCCATTGAACAGCCTCTTCCTCCCGGACAGATGATCCAAGCGGGCAATCTGCTCAGCGATCCTCCGATCCCCATCGCGTTGGATGAAGAATTGATCGGTAAAAATACATTGCGGGAAAAACGATCTCTTCTGGATTCTATTCGCCCACAATATATCGTTCTAAAACCCAGTTTACATGGTGGTATGCTGGGGTGCCGGGAATGGATCGCTGAAGCCCGTCAGCGCGGGATCGGCTGGTGGATCACCTCCGCGCTGGAGTCCAACATTGGTTTGAACGCGATCGCTCATTTTTGCGCTTCGATCATTTCTCCAATAGATTCTCAAACACTTCCGCAGGGGCTGGGTACGGGACTGCTCTTCCAGGATAACATTCCGCTTCCTTTGGAAATCAATCAGGCTTGTCTATGGTTCCATTCAGAAAAAGAACCTGATGTCCATTCTGTCGCTCAGACTTTTCTTAAGGAATGAACTCTATCTGTATCAACGGAATAAGTCATACTCAAGAGGAAATTCTGGCTGGCAGAAATCTAAAGCTCCTCTCGCCAGAACTGGTGGATTTCCTGCATGATTGGTTCTCAGAGTCTCCCGTTTTCCATGTCAGGACATCTGGTTCGACCGGCATTCCCAAACAAATCCCTGTCCTCAAAAAACACGCTGTCAACAGCGCGAAGGCCACATGCTCCTACTTGGGACTGAAACGCGGTGATAATGCCCTTCTTTGCCTTTCCACGCAATATATCGCGGGTAAAATGATGATCGTCCGGGCAATTACCGCCGGTTTGAACCTGTGGACAGTTCCGGTAGATGGGCATCCTCTGAAACCTTTCTTGAACTCACCTCATCCTCATTTTCATTTTGCGGCAATGGTTCCGCTGCAGGTCATCAATTCTCTCCAAATAGAAAATGAACGGGATCTCTTAGCTCAGATCGACAAAATCATCATCGGCGGCGCCGCAATCGATCCTCAATTAGAAGCCGATCTGCGCTCTTTCCCTAATACATTTCTGTCCACTTACGGAATGACGGAAACTCTTTCGCATATCGCAATGCGTCCGCTGAATGGTTCCCAGGCATCCCCATATTATACCCCACTTCCTGGTGTCCATGTACGGGCTGATGCCGATGCGACTCTCATCATTGACTTTCCAGAAATTGGCATAACACAGCTCAAAACACATGACCGGGTTCACATCATCCCATCTGCTCTTGACCGTGCCGCGAATTTCAAAATCCTTGGCCGGATAGACAATATCATCAACAGCGGAGGTCTCAAAATACAACCTGAGGAAATAGAGTCAAAGCTCGCTTTTCTTCACCCCAACCACTATGCGGTCACATCTCTTCCGCATCCCGTGCTGGGTGAAGCCATCGTTCTGCTTATATCCACACAATCTATTCAAAATCAATTAGATTCAGCAAATACAAAAATCTTAAAAAGACAGAATTGGCAAAACGCTTCGGAACGCTCAGATTTTCTGAAACTGCTCTCGATTCACCTGTCTAAATATCATCTCCCCAAAGCCATTGGCTGGGTAGATGTTCTGCCCTTCACACCAAATGGAAAGATAGACCGCATAGCATTAAAACAACTTGCTTCCAAAGTCTTTGGGGAAAATCCATTTAACCCAAAATCGTATTAGGATTTTGATTTTTTCAAAACATATTCAAAATCAATATGTTCTGTAGAGACGCGGGACTCCCGCGTCTCCGAGACGAGCGACCCGCTCGTCTTTGAGACGCCCGAATCGGGCGTCTCTACGTAACATATTTTGGGCTAAACTACTTCACCGCTCTGTAGAATTTCTTTCCTTTAGATGGTGTGAATGTATAAGCACCGCTTTGGGTACCGCTTACATTCTTCCAGGTCTTCATGTCTGTACTTTCCTGCAGCGTACCCGTGAAGGTGATCTTCCACTTGCCGCCGCTGGTCTGTGTCAGACTCAGTTCAGGCATTCCGCCCTGCGTCACGGTCAGGATCACCGGGGTGCTCATCACCGCTCCCTGCGCATTGGTGACCATCACCATGTATGTTCCCGCGTCGTTTGTGGAGGCTGACGGGATCGTATAGCTGGAACCGTTGGCACCGCTCAGCAGAGAATTATTCTTGAACCACTGATAGATCAGAGGCGCGCTTCCGGTCGCCCTCACGCTGAGGGTCACACTGCCGCCTTCGCTGACGGTCTGGCTCTTCGGCTGAGTGGTGATGACCGGTGCGGATGGTGCCGCCGTGAACGTCACATTCACCGTGTCAATATCGGCACTGCTCGTTCCGCCGGGTGTCGTGATCATCAGCTGGCCGCTCAGGGTCACGGTCCCGCTAAAGCCTTCCGGAACGCTCGCGGTATAGGTCAGTGTGCCGGGGAACTGATAATTCCCGCTCATATCGAATCCGCTCCAGCTGACTTTCATACCTCCTTCCGCTTCAGCGGCGGTTCCGCCATTGCTGATGCCGCTGAAGGTGATATCCTTCCTCTGCCAGGTCTCTTCCAGTGAACCGAAGTATCCCTTCGGCGCGTTGGAAATCGTCAGCGTAACGGTCGCCTTGTTCCCGGTCACGTTCACACTGCGCCGGACACTCAATCCCGTAGGCGGCGGCTCTGTCTTCACCGTCAGCGTTGCCGCGCTGCTGGTCACATTACCGGCACTGTTGCTCACGGTCACCGTGTAGCTGCCTTCATCACTGCTCTTCGCACTGCTGATGGTATAGCTGGACTTTGTAGCTCCGCTGATGGCAGTACCGTTCTTCTTCCATTGATACTTCAGATCGGACCCTGTCGCTGTTACACTAAAGGTCACTGAACTGCCTTCGTTCACTGTCTGGCTCTTCGGCTGGGTCGTGATGCTCGGCGCGGTCACATCGCTGATCACACTGTCGCCGGTCGTCTGGACTTCTGTCATGTTAAAGGTCGTGCTTCCCGTCAAGGTCACCGTCCCCGTATAATCGTTCGGCAGTGTTATAGTATAGCTCAAGTCATGTGGGGTTCCCTCCATGAAAGCCCAGCGGAGCGTTCCTTTTTCTTTTATGTAAACACCGCCATTGCTTATATCACTGATCTCGATTCCTTCCATCACAGGGACGATTTCCTCCACAAAATAGAGGATCACCTCCGGATCCGGACGCAAACTCAGGCTGACCGTGGCCGTGTTCCCGTTCTTCCGGATCGTTCGGGTACTGGTGCTGTCACCTTCCGAAGCGGCTCTCACCACCAGGTTTTCCGGCACATCCGGTTCCATTTCTGTCAGTTCCTGCGATGCTACATTAAATTGTTCTATAGGTATTATCACTGGTACTCCAATATTACCACTTCCACTTCCTCCCGGTTTGATCACTCCCGCTATCCAGCAGTTGGGTTCCTCCTTCTCTGATTTATACAGGTAATCACTGCCATGAAGCCATATCTGCACTCCGCGCGCCGCGTAAGGTGTTCCAATGACAGTAGAACCGGTAGCGGGTGCCGGGCGTGACCAATTCTTAAACTGCTTCCAGGACATACAGTAACTGGCTATCTCCTGTGTCGAGATATCCATGTAATCATTCAGATCTGCCGGATGCAGCTTCTCGTTAAAATCTATGCTCCGATCCCCTGTAACATCCTTCTCAATCTCTGTGAAAGTCACTTTCCCATTCAGATCCATCTTTTTATAGCAATTCCAGGGCACCTTCACGACATATTGGATATCCCTCGGCTCCGCGTCAAAGAAATACCAGCGGATCGCGTGGTTAGTCGCACTGTAATATCCTCCGTAACTGTTCGTAATAGCCATTGAATATATGTTTGTAAGATCCAATGGGATAACAGAACTGTTCGTCATGAATAGAGTAATATCATAGGACAGTGTATTTGAAAGCGGCGGCAGGATATCCTCCACAAAATAAGAGTTATCCGTGTTCACAGGGGCGGTATGCAGTATCACCTTGGCATATTTTCCCCTCTTATAAATACTGCTGATCGCTTCTCCCAGCTTGACCGTCAACTTTACACTCTTACTGTTTACATATCCGGCTGCATTGCTCACTTTCACCATATAGGTGCCGGTATCATTCCCTGTCGTACTGTTGATAGTATAACTGGAGCCGGTCGCTCCCGCGATAGTTTTGTTATCTTTGTACCATTGATAACTCAGCGGTGCCGTACCGGTCGCAGTCACGCTCAGGGTCACATTGCTTCTGGGGCCGACCGTCTGCTCTACCGGTTGGACAGTAATAGTCGGTTTGATATTGACTGTTAATGTTGCCAGTGCACTGGTTACATTGCCCGCAATATTGTTCACGACTACCTTATAACGGGTACCTGCATCACTCACCATCGTTTTTTCGATGGTGTAAGTCTCGCCTGTCGCACCGCTGATGGCAATATTATCCTTATACCACTGATAGCTCAGATTTCCTCCGGTTGCCGTCACACTGAAAACAGCTCTGTTTCCTTCCGTTACAGTAACATCCTTTGTAAAAGACGCAATGACAGGCTTTGTGATAACCGTCAGCACCGCCTCATCACTGGTCAAATTGCCGATACTGTTGCTCACCATCACCGTATAGCTCCCCGCGTCACCGGACTTCACACTGTTGATCTTATAACTGGAACTCGTCGCCCCGCTGATAGCGGTACCGTCTTTCTTCCATTGATAAGTCATCGGAAGTGTTTTCAGTGAAACGCTGAAGTTTTTCCCCGCGGCAGGAGCCTGGGCAAATACCGTTCCGCACAGCATCCACATCGCCGCGCACATCGTTAATATTTTCGTCATTTTCATATACATTAAATTTTTCATTATAAATCACTTGTAGCAACGGTGTTAAAAAACAAC
>DBVN01000074.1 GCA_002308515.1 Verrucomicrobia bacterium UBA1263
AAAAAAGGAACCTCTGATCCTTTGTGGATCAAAGGTCAGAGATTCCGAACGGATATTATATGGTGTTAGGAGGCATTCCTTTTTACTGGGAATTTCTGGAAAAAGGGCTGTCGGTCGCGCAAAATATCGACCGCCTGTTTTTTGAGCCGGATGCACAACTGAAGCTGGAATATGATCATCTCTTTTCATCTCTGTTTCGACATCCGGAAGGCTATGTGCGCATTATCCATGCTTTAGCGGGAAAAAGAACAGGTTTGACACGTGGGGAGATCGCACAAAAAACAAAAATGTCTCCATCCGGCAATCTAACAAAAAAGCTGAAAGAACTGGAAAGCTGCGGGTTTATCCGAGAGTACAATGGGTATGGCAAGAAGACCAAGGACAGTATTTTTCAGCTGATTGATCCCTTTGTTTTGTTTTATCATCACTTCCTGTCTTCAAAACCTCGCGATCCTGCTTTCTGGACACACCAGTTGAATACCCCTGCGCAGAACAACTGGAAAGGACTGGCTTTTGAGCAAATCTGTCTGCTGCATGTTGAACAGATCAAAAAAACATTGGGCATCTCCATGATTCATACAGATGTTTTCTCCTTTTACTGTGAGTCAAACCCTGATCTTGGTCTCTTTGGCTCTCAAATTGATATGATTATCTGGCGGGCAGATCGTGTGATTAATCTTCTTGAGATGAAATACAACACCGGGCTGTATCTGATTACGAAAAAGCAGGATCAGGCGATGCAAAATAAGATGCATGATTTTATCACGGTGACCAAAACCAGGGACGCTGTTCATCTGACGCTGGTTACAGCCTACGGCGTTACGCCAAATATTTATTCAAACGGCATTCAATCTCAGGTAACAATGAAAGATTTATTCCAACGCGTATGAAAGCAATCTGACTTTCCGCTTTCCCGATCATCTCTCTGCCAAACAATATCATCTTCTCATTGCGTATCCTGCCGGAACAGACATGTCGGGGCTTGTTTCCGGCTGATTTTTTCGGTATAATACCGTCTGAAATCGCTGTTATGGAGGTTGCCGGGATGAAGAGAAGCTGGATCCTTTTATTGTCCATTTTCTTTATACTGTCTATGCCTGCTCGGGCGGAAACCGGAATGAAGGTCCTTGCCTTTTCCGATTCCGGCCTTGAAAAGGAAATGGACGGCGTCGCTTTTTCCGACGGCGTGCTGACCATCCACAGTCCCGGAGAGTATATGCTCTCAGGTGAACTGACTAACGGAAGCCTTTTTATCGACTGCGCGGAAGAGGGCAAAGTAACCCTGTACCTGAACGGCGTCAGCATTCATACAGAGAACGCGGTTGCGATCCTGATCGGAGAATGTAAACCCAAGGTGATCCTGTCCCTGGTGGATGGGACAGAGAATATCCTGTCCAACGGTGAGACGGTTTTGTCTGACGAAGATGAAGAGCCGAACGGCGTGCTCTTTTCCCAGAGCGACCTGGTAATTGAGGGAAGCGGCTGTCTGAAGGTAAACGCTGTATCAGCAGACGGAATCGTATCCAAGGATGACCTCGAAATTCGCGGCGGACAGATAGTGATTGAAGCAAAGCGGCACGGAATCAGGGGAAAGGACTGTGTCGAGATTTATGAAGGCCAGATTGATATCACCGCTGGGCGGGACGGGATCAAGAGCACCAACAAAAAAGACCCCGCCAGAGGTTACGTTGCAATTCGCGGCGGTACCATCTCCATCCGCTGCGGGGATGAACCCATTCAGTTCATTACCAACTGCACGATTGAAAATGCAAACATCACCTTTATGATGAATAACGCAGAATGAAGAACACAAATACTCGTTTCAACCACATACTGGCTATCCTTCTGCTCTTTGTGTTGCTGATCCCCGCATCCGGTGTCTGCGGGAGCACCTATCGTGAGCTGAAGCGTGGCGATCGGGGTGAGGATGTGCTGGCCTTAAAGGACAGGCTGTACGACCTGGGGTATATCGCCTCAAAAAACTACGGGGACGACTATAACCATAACACGGTGCAAAGAATCAAGGATCTGCAGAAAAAGAACGGGCTGAAAGCCACCGGCGTTGCCACACCGGAACTGCAGGAACTGATTTTCTCCGATCAGTGTATAGCCAAAAACGGAAAGAAAGCAGCGGAATTCCTGCCTTCGTCCTCCGAGGATACTGCCGATTCCACGCCTGTTTTCGTGATGCCGGCGCCGGCAGGCAAGAATCCGCCTGAACTGGACGCGGATGGGTTCTGTGACGCGGACGAGCCCTATATATGGGCCAGCAGGGAGAACGGCGAATGGACCTATGTTAGCCGGGATATCCATGTGGAAGTGCGTCAGCGAGTGGATAAATGTGTTCCGCATAAGTGGCTGGAAGCCGCTATTCGTTACCGGGATCCGGCCTTTTTCGGCGCCATGATCAATCTGTCGACAGAAGAAAACCCGACGCCTTCCGGCACATTCATGTCCAAACCCACAACCATTGCCCGGAACTATAACGCGATTTTCGCCTTTTCGGATGATTTTTTCAGTTACCGATATTTTAACAAGATGAAACCCGGCATTATCATCCGCAACGGTCAGATCTGGTCCGAAAAGACGCTGCGCGGCAACGCGAAACAGTGGCCCCCGCTCGATGTGATGGCGCTGTTCGCCGACGGCAGCATGAAGACCTTTGAATCAGACGCCCATACGGCACAGGAATATCTGGATATGGGTGTAGTCAGCACCTTTGCATTCGGACCAATCCTTGTAGAAAACGGATCGCCGAGCGAGGACCTGAAGAAATGGAGAACAACGGATCGCGCTCCGCGCATGGCTATGGGGATCACCGCGGACGGAACGGTGCTGGCCGTTGACTGCCTCGGACGCAGGAAGGACGCTGTCGGCGTAACAATCACCTGGCTGGCTGACAAGCTGGTAGAACTCGGCGCAGTGGAGGCGATCAATCTGGACGGCGGCAATACCACCTGCATGATCTTTATGGGTGATGTGATCAACCGGCCGAAGGATACCAAAGAGAAGGATCTGCGAACCGTGAACGGACTGATCGGTGTCAGGGAGGTAGGGGACTGATGAAGAAATACGCACTTGCTGTTTTGGGGCTGACGGCGCTGCTGGGCTGTCTGATGGCAACAACAGCCTTTGCCGCCGGTCCGAACGCCTGGATTTCCCCGGATGGGACGCTTACACCGGATGCAATTACATTCAACAAAAACGAAGGCAAAGGATATACACTCTATCTGCCCGGCTGGTTGGACACAAAAGAATGGAAGTTTGGGGTAGCCGATGGCATTTCCTTCACTTATGGATCCAGCAAAATCCAGTCCGGAGACAGCGCAAAAATCATACAGACCGGAACGACACAGATCGCCTTCGATAATAAGAAAACCCCCCTGTCGGTGATGCGCGGATCCAAAAATCTGCCCGCTGTTTTTGCAACAACAGAGAGCGGAAAGCTGACGAAGATCGAGTCGAACAAAGAGAACAAGGAGCCGGGTCAGCTGGTGTTGCGGGGCCCGGATGGCGACGTTCAGTACGACGGTGATCTGGAATCCATCAAATGCCGCGGCAATTCCTCCATGTCCTTCAAGAAAAAGAATTATCAGATCAAGCTGGCAAATAGCACAGACCTGCTCGGTATGGGTAAGGCAAAAAAATGGATTCTGACCGGCAACTATCGGGACAAATCCTATCTTCGAAATCAGATCATGATGGATCTTGCCGCCGCGATCGGCTTGCACTATACACCGGAGCATACCCCCGCGGAATTATATATCAACCACGAATACCGGGGTCTTTATTTCTTCTCTGAGAAAGTGGAAATCGACAAGGATCGCATAGCAATAACCAATCTGGAGAATGAAACCAAGAAGCTGAATGAGACTCCGCTGGAAGAATTCAAGGTGGTTGGAAAGAAAAAATCCACCAACGGCAGTTATAAGGCTTACGATATCCCCGCTGAGCCAGAGGATATCACTGGGGGCTATCTCGTGGAGTATGAAAGCTATGCGGTACGCTACAAGACAGAAGCCAGCGCTTATACCTCCAGGAAGGGCAGCATACTGGTCGTCAAATCTCCGGAATATGCCTCCGACGCACAGATGAAGTATATCACCGGGTTGCTCCAATCCTTTGAAAACGCAATTATGGCGGAGGATGGCTTGGATCCGGAGACCGGCAGACATTATACGGAGATTGCCGACGCCGAGTCTCTGGCGCTCAAGTATATGATCGAGGAAATCAGCGAAAACTATGACGGCAACTCCTCCAGCCAGTTTTTTTACAAGCCCGCGGACAGCGAGAGCGAAAAATTCTTCGCTGGGCCGGTCTGGGACTATGACAGTACTTTTGGCTCCTACGCCGCCAAGCATAACGCAAAATATGTGCTTAATCCCTCAAATCTCTGGATCGCGAAGGGCGACCGGACAGCCTGGTATCCCGCGCTGTACCGCCATCAGGATTTTCGGAATCTGGTGGCGACGCTCTGGGAAAGCCGGGTGAAAAGCGCGGTGGAAGCCCTTCTGGGAACAGGACAGACGGAAGGAATATATTCCATTGATCAGTTGCAGAAGGCTATTCAGGATTCTGCGGCTATGGATCGTAAGCGCTGGCCGAGGCCCAAGGTATCAGACACCGTCGCTCAGACCGGCGGCTCTTTTGAGGCGAATGTAAAATTCCTGAAAGAATATCTGCAAAAGAGATATAAATTTCTGAATGAGACATGGGTGATCGAACAATGAAAAAGTTTCTGTTCTGCGTGGCATTTGCTCTTTACCTGTCCCTGACAGCCCTCGCGCTGAGTGAAGCGCCGGAAGCGGTTCAGGAGGCAGAGGAGATCACGGCCGGCTGCTCTTTCAGTATGAATTTAAAGGAAACGAAGAAAAATGCCTGTTCCTTTATGATGGACAGAGATGTCAGCACCTACCTTGCCCTGAAAGAAAAAAAAGGTTGGCTGGTGGTTGAGTCTCCCGAACCGATCCGGGGTGTATCCGTCATGCTCTACAATCGCTACGGCAGGGATTATTCCTACAACCTGCAGGTTGAAGACGCAACCGGCGAATGGATGACCGTGGACAGCAGCAGGTATCTCAGCAACTGGCATTCCCTCGATGCGCCTGTATCCAGGATTCGTATTTTGGCTACCAGCAAGGAACGTCTGCGCATTGCCGAACTGCAGCTCTTCGGTGAAGGAGAAAAACCTGCGGAAGTACAGAACTGGCAGGATCTGGACAAAGCAGACATCATGCTGCTTGCCTGTCACCCGGATGATGAGGTTCTGTGGTTTGCCGGCCTGATGCCGGTCTATGCGGACCGCGGCTACAAGGTGCAGCTGGCGATGATGACCCCGGCCAGTGAGGAGCGTCAGCTGGAACTACTTCAGTGCGCCTGGCACTGCGGTATGCGTTATTATCCGTATTT
>DBVN01000023.1:0-9982 GCA_002308515.1 Verrucomicrobia bacterium UBA1263
CCGACAGCCGACAGCGCCAACTGGACCGTACTCCAGGGCGAACTGGTGGGCGGTGCCTATCAGTGCTCTGTCCCGATGACGGAAGCCGCCGGCTTCTATCGTCTGGTCAAGTAGTCCGATAACACTTGATGGATGGATGCTCTCCCCATGAGGGCATCCTCCTTTCGAGAAAAAGACCGGGGTCTGTTAAAAAGATCCCGGTCTGTTTTTTGAAAGAACCACGGATGGACACAGATACACACAGATATTTGTTATGGAATCGTTTATTATTGGGAGACCGACGTTCGGCCTTGCGGTTTGGCAAAATATGTGCTATGTTATTTACAAATATCCCCTTGAACGGGGTAGTGCTTATGTTTGTGAATCAAAAAATATGTGCCGGCCTTTTGGCCCTGGCGTTGACGGGATCTGTGGTGTACGCGGCGGAGCCGACTATTGATTATGCCATTAAAATGGAAATCACTTATACCGGTGTATTGTACCAAAGCACCGACGGTGAGAACTGGACGAAGGTCGAGGGTGCGGCCAGCCCTTACTATGTCCCGATGGATGAAGCCAAAAAACTCTTCTTTTGCAGTAAAGAGGAGGAGCTGCCGCCTGAACCTCCAGCACCCGGCAAAAACATCACCGTTTCGTTGTCGGATATGGTGGATCTGGACCTGAACTGGATCGAGCCGGGCACGTTCATGATGGGCAGTCCGGAAGATGAACTGGGTGCCGGCGGGGATGAAACCCGGCATAAAGTGACACTGACCCAGGGCTATTGGTTGGGCAAGTATGAAGTGACTCAAGAACAGTACGAAGCCGTCATGGGTGAAAATCCTTCTCGTTTCAAGGGTGCCGATCTGCCTGTGGAGAATGTCAGTTGGAATGATGCGATGGCGTTCTGTGCCAAACTGACGGAGAGAGACCAAGCAGCGAGCCGTTTGCCAAGGGGGTATGAATACATTCTGCCGACCGAAGCGCAATGGGAATACGCCTGCCGTGCCGGAACAATGACCGCTTTCAACAATGGAACCGATATTGAGGCAGAAGAAGAAATCTATGGTGAATGTCCCAATTTGGATGAAGTAGCCTGGTATTGGTGCAACAGCAGCAACAAGACCCATCCAGTAGGGCAGAAACTGCCGAATGACTGGGATCTGTATGATATGCACGGGAATGTATTTGAATGGTGTCTGGATCGGAAGAGCAGGTACCCGGATGAAGCGGTGACCGATCCGGTGGGTGAGGGCACAGACGACTACCGTGCTCTGCGCGGAGGCAGTTACAGTTACTACGACGATGGTGCCAAGAATTGTCGTTCCGCGGCTCGGAATACAGGTCGCATCACCATGACTTCCAACAGTCTTGGCTTCCGTGTGGCGCTGGTACGTATTGGCAGTGATGGTGAAAATATCACCATTCCTCTTTCGGATACGGTCAGTCTGGATATGATCCGGATCGAACCGGGCACGTTTATGATGGGCAGTCCGGAAGATGAATTGGGCAGAAGGAATGATGAAGTCCAGCATCAGGTGACTCTGACGCAGGGCTATTGGCTGGGCCAGTATGAGATCACTCAGGCGCAGTACAAGGCTATCATGAAAGTCAATCCTTCTTCTTTCATAGGAGCCGATCTGCCGGTAGATACGGTCAGCTGGAATGACGCGATGGAGTTTTGCAAGAAGCTGACGGAGATCGAAAAGGCGGCGGGCCGTCTGCCGAAGGGGTATGAATACACATTGCCGACCGAAGCGCAGTGGGAGTATGCCTGCCGTGCCGGAACGACCACAGCTCTGAACAGCGGAAAGAATTTATCAGATAAAGAAAAATGTCCCGAAATGGATGAAGTGGGCTGGTATGTTGGCAATGGCAGCAACAAGACCCATCCGGTGGGGCAGAAAAAGCCGAACGCCTGGGGACTTTATGATATGCACGGGAATGTGTATGAATGGTGTCTGGACTGGTATGACGATTATCCGGCAGATGCCGTGACCGATCCCACAGGACCAGACGCGGGCAACTATCGCGTTCTGCGCGGGGGATCCAATGGTGACGATGCTCAGGACTGCCGTTCCGCGGCCCGAAGCCACACCTCTCCCGATTCCAGTTTCGACTTTTGCGGTTTCCGTGTGGCACTGACCTGGGTTCCATAAAACCGTTTGAAATCAAAGCAGAGATCCCCCGACGTATCCCGCCGGGGATCTTTTTTAGACACTGGACGATACGGGTTTCAATACAAATTCATTTATCTTCCGAATCGTGTCAGATGTATGGTCTTGACTCCTGTTAAAATATCTGCTACCTTTTACTTGTTGTTCTTTGGGGCATGGGGCCGCTAAAGAATGAAAAAATTTGTGATGAAAAATTCAAAATATGGTTTATCAGGAGTTTTTTGCCTGACCGCTTCCCTGATGATGTTCTGCGCGTCTCAATCCCAAGGCGCTGTAGGGGACACTTTTAAGGAAAATGAAGATGATCTTATTCAATACACAGTTCTTACCGAAGAGGGCAACTCAAAAACGGTGGAAGTGTGGGCCGTTAATAGATATCATTTAGAAGGGGATGTCATTATTCCCAGTACCGCTACGAACAAAGATACCGGTATCACATACCGTGTGACTGCTATCAGAAATGATGGATTTCGTGTGTGCTATAAGATGACAAGTATAAAGATCCCGAATAGTGTAACTTCTATTGGAGAAGGTGCGTTCGCTAATTCTAACGTTCTTACGAGTATAGAAATACCGGACAGTGTGACTACTGTTGGACAGCTTGCATTCTTTGGCTGCAGTGGTTTGACGAGTATAGAGATCCCGGGCAGTGTGTCTGTTCTTCCATATCAGATATTTCGGGCGTGCGATAATATGACGAATGTAGTGATCGGCAATGGTGTGACAGCTATTGGACAGGACGCGTTTGGTTTTTGCTATAAGTTGACCAGTGTTACGATCCCGGACAGTGTGACTGGGATTGGAACGTATGCATTCCAGTATACCCCTTTGGAGAGCATCGTGATCCCGGCCGGTGTGGATACTCTGGGAAAGAATGCATTCCTGCATTGTGAGAACTTAACGAGTGTTTATTTTATGGGAGATGTACCGGCGGATACAGGACGGTCTATATACTGGGCAACACCCGAAACATTATTGACTTATTATCCGGTCGGGAACGCTTCCTGGGAAGCCGAGATCGTGGATGGAATGTGGCGTGACAGAGGGGTTGCGAACTGGACTCCGGCACCTCCTCAGCCGGAGGATGAGATCGACTTTACTCCAAACACGGAGACGGGTGTTCTGACCCTGACCTTTACGGGCACCTTGGAAGAAAGCGATGACATGGTGAATTGGACACCTGTTCCGAATGCCAAGGGAAGCTATGACGTGGATACCAAAGCGGGACAGAAGAAATTCTATCGTTTCGTGAAATAACGGCATCACAAATCAAAAATACGAAACCCCCCGATGGTTCATTCCACCGGGGATTTTTTGTGGCAAAAAAAGAGACGAGCGGTTTGCTCGTCTCTGAAAGTAGAATTGAGAAGACACCCGGTTAGGATCAGGTGTCTTTGTGCTTCCTTACTGGTTCAGCTCGCGGATCCAGACGTTGCGGAATCTGACGGGATTGCCGTGATCCTGGAAGGCGATGGGCTGACGCACATCATGCGGGGCATAAGCCGGGCGTTCATGGTGTCCGGTGGGGCCGGTCAGTTCACGATCCCATTGGACGACTACACCATTGAAGATCACAGAGATATGTGCCTTGGAAACGAGTTTGTCGCCGTCGAAGCGCGGGGCGATATAGATGATGTCGTAGGTGTTCCATTCACCGGGTTTGTGGATAGGGTTCACCATGGGAGGATACTGACCATAGATAGCGCTGGCGAAACCGTCGGCGTAGGTCTTGTTGTTGTAGGTATCCAGAACCTGGACTTCATAGCGGTCGCCGCCCAGAAAGACACCGCTGTTGCCGCGGCCCTGGTCGTCACCTTCTACCTTGGCGGGAGCGGCCCATTCCACGTGCAGCTGGCAGTCGCCAAAGCTGTCTTTGGTGCGGATATAGCCGGAACCGGGAACGCATTCCATGGCACCGTCTTTGACGATCCACTTGGTCTTTTTGCCGTCCATGGCGACCCATTGATCCAGATTGGTGCCGTCAAAGAGAACGACCGCGCCCTGGGGAGCTTTGCCGGTCTTGTCCTGAGTTCCGGGATAGCCGGGATCGACCTGGACTGGTACCGGGCGGGAACGGTCATGGATGCCGTACTTGGGATCCGGTTCGCCCGCTTGGGTTTGTGTCAGAGAGAACAGGCAAGCGGAGCATACAGCCGCCGCCACAACATTATTCTTAGAGATAAAATTCATAATTCGTAATTCGATCGTTAGTAACCTCTACTACAGCGCTTACTCTAAACAGGGACAGACCCGGAAGCAAGCGGAATTTTCGGAAATATGTGTGTTTATGAGGAAAAGAGTGTTTTTTGGTGTTGATTTTCAGAAGAAAAAATGTACAGTAAACCTGTACGGTTTGCGAGGCTGTTATGAATGAATTAAGTTATACCGCGACAAGAAAAAATCTGGCCAAGACTATAGAAAGTGTGGTCCGGGATCGGACTCCTGTCATTATTCGCAAGAAAAAAGATTCCGTGGTGATGATGTGTCTGGAGGATTATGAGGCCTGGGCCGAAACGGTTTATCTGCTGAAAAGCCCAAAGAACGCGGAACGTTTGCTTTCTTCTATCTCCGGGCTGGAACGGGGGGATGCCGTGGAAAAAAGTCTGGAAGAGCTGTTGGATGGGGAGCGTTAGATTTTCACAGGCGGCCTGGGAGGATTATCTTTACTGGCAGCAGCAGGACAAAAAGACTCTGAGGCGGATCAATGAATTGATAAAAAATTGTATCAGAGATCCTTATGCAGGAATTGGAAAACCGGAACCGCTGAAGGGAAATCTGACAGGCTGGTGGTCGCGCCGGATAACGGAAACGGATCGCATGGTGTACAAAAAGGAAGGAGAAGTCCTGCTTATTGCCCAGCTGCGCTATCATTATTGAATTTAATGAAATGGGGTTGATTTCTTGATAAAAAGCGGTAAGATAAAGCCCGGTATATGAGTTCAGACGCAGACGGTATCGTCGGCGCATCGGGGATGAGACCCATGACACGAGTGCGGTATGGGGTGATTTTCTTTGCCATGACATTGGCAGTGATCACCTATATTGACCGTGTTTGCATGTCTCAGGCGGCCCCGGCGATCCAGCAGGAGTTTGGTCTGACGGATTTCCAGAAAGGACTACTTTTTTCCGCTTTCGCGCTGGCTTACGGCATTTTTGAGATCCCGACGGGATGGATGGGGGACCGCTTCGGAGTGCGAAAAATCTTGATGCGGATCGTGTTATGGTGGTCCGCGTTCACAATGCTGACGGGATGTGTCCGGGGATATATCTCTATGTTGCTGACCCGGTTCATGTTCGGCGCGGGCGAGGCCGGTGCGTTCCCGAACATGACCAAGATGTTCGCGGTATGGCTGCCGCAGAGTGAACGGACAATGGCCCAGGGATGGATCTGGCTGGCGGCGCGCTGGGGCGGAGCGTTCACACCGCTGCTGGTGATCTGGTTCTTGAAATACTATTCCTGGAGAAGCGCTTTTATCGTTTTTGGACTGCTGGGTGTGGTTTGGGCCGCGGCTTTCTGGCTGTGGTACCGGGACGATCCGGCGGAGAACTCAAAAATCAGCAAATCTGAGCTGGCTATTTTGCCTCAATTAGAGGAAAATGTGGCTCGGATACCGGTTCCCTGGAAGAGGATACTGGCGCGAAAAGATGTCTGGCTTCTGTGGATCCAGTTTTTCTGCCTGAATTACGGAGCCTGTTTTTACATCACATGGCTGCCCACTTACTTGCTGGAACATCGCGGGGCGACTTTGGAGAAAGGCGCGTTCTTGGCCGGGTTCCCGCTGTTTTTCGGCGGCATCGGATCGCTGGTCTGCGGTTATGTTCTGGCGTATCTGGTGCGCAGGATGGGAGTGGCCGGCCGTGCGCGCCGCTGGANNGGCGGCTGCCGGGTTCACGGGAGCGTCCGCGTTCCTGGCGATGTCGGCTTTTATCGGGAGTCCGACTCTGGCGATGGTGGCGATGGGCTGTTCCAGTTTTTGCAACGACCTGGTGATGCCTCCCAGCTGGACGGCTTGCTCGGATATGGGCGGAGTGTTCTGCGGAACGCTTTCCGGCAGCATGAACATGGCCGGGCAGCTGGCCAATGTGGTGATGCCGACGCTGACAGGCGCGATGCTGGGGTCGCTGGGCTGTTCCTGGCCGATGATCATTTGCGTCTCGGCGGGGATCTATTTCCTGGGAGCGGTCTGCTGGATGTATATTGAAAGCGATCGGAAGATCGCGGACTCAGTCGAGTATAGAAAAGAGATTTTAAAATGAAGCTGAAACTTTTTGCATTGATGTTGGGTGCCGCGGCGGTCTCGCTGATGGCGGCATACGCGGATGACGTGCCGGCGTACACGAAGGTGACGTTTGATAAGGTCAAGCTCTCTGATCAGTTCCACGCGGAAGGTGCCGGAGTGGGCGACTTCAATAAGGATGGCCACAAGGATCTGGTCATCGGCAGTCAGTGGTATGAAGGCCCGGATTTCAAGAAGGCGCATCCATTCCGCCCGGTGAAAACTTTCAACCCGGCGGATTATTCTGACGCGTTTTCCTGTTACGGGATGGATTTCAACGGGGATGAGTGGGATGATATTTTCATCATCGACATGCCCGGCAAACCGGCTTACTGGTACGAGAACCCCAGAGGCAAGGAAGGAAACTGGACAGCGCATGAGGTCTATTCCTGGGTCGGGAATGAATCGCCGGATCTGCGGGACGTGGTAGGCGATGAGCGGCCGGAGCTGATCTTCAACATAGACGGGTATCTGGGCTACGCGACATGGAATTTTGAGCATCCGGATGAACCTTGGACATTCCACAAAGTCAGCCATGCCAAGGGCGCGTTCTTCATCTATACGCACGGAGTCGGTATCGGCGATATCAACGGCGATGGACGCAATGATTTTGTGGAAGCGCTGGGCTGGTGGGAACAGCCGGAATCGCTGGACGGAGATCCCGTATGGAAGTATCACAAATTTACTTTTGCCGACGGCGGCGCGCAGATGCTGGTGACGGACGTGAACGGTGACAGGCTGAATGATGTCATCACCGTGTGGCATCCGCACAAATACGGACTGGTCTGGTGGGAACAGAAACGCGACGCGGAAGGAAAGATCGATTTTGAAAAACACATTTTAATGGACGAACAGGCCAGTGAGTGCCCTTACGGTATCCGCTTTACTCAGGCGCATTCGCTTGTTCTGACGGATATTGATGGAGACGGTCTGCTGGATTTTGTGACCGGAAAACGGTGGTGGGCTCACAAGCCGCCCATTGACCCGGAAGGAAACAATCCGGCGGTGCTCTACTGGTGGAAACTGGTTCGGAACGCGGACGGAACAGCGGATTTTATTCCGTTCCTGATCGATACGGATTCCGGAGTGGGAACGCAGTTCACCGTGGATGATGTCAATGGGGACGGCTGTCCTGATATCGTCATTGGAAATAAGAAGGGGGATTTCCTCTTTTTATCGAAACGGCAGAAGGTTTCTCAAAGTGAATGGGAAGCGTCTTGTGTTAAAAAAGAAAACTGATTTAAGTCAAAAGAAATCCTCACAAAGGGTTTCTTTTTTGTTAAGAGTTATAAACATAAACCGCGAGAAGATGGAAGCAGATAAGCGTTGCTGAAATCTTCGTTTGAGCTATGCATGTAATCGTTTGTATAAAACAGGTTCCGGATACGACGAATGTAAAGATCAATCCAGAGACCAACACGCTGATGCGTGACGGGGTTGAGAGCATTCTCAATCCGTTTGATGAATACGCCCTGGAAATGGGGCTGAAATTGAAAGATACACAGGGTGCCCGTGTGAGCGTGATCACAATGGGCCCGCCGCAGGCAGACGTGATCCTGCGCGACGCGATCGCTCGCGGCGCGGATGACGGAGTGCTGCTGACGGACAGAGCTTTTGCCGGAGCGGATACTTTGGCGACCTCTTACGCGCTGTCACTGGCGATCAGGAAGGTCAACGAGCATCCGGATCTGGTACTCTTCGGCAAGCAGGCCATTGACGGTGACACGGCTCAGGTAGGTCCCGGCGTGTCGGAGTATTTAGGCTATACACTTTTGTGTAATGTCAAAAGCCTGACCGTGCAGGGAAATCATTTCCAGGCGGAGTCCGTCTATGAAGAAGGCTCCGACATCTGGGAAGGGGAGTTCCCCTGCGTGATGACCGTTTTGAAGGAAGCGCCCGCGCCTCGTTTTGCGTCCTTGAAGGGCTGTATGAATGCCCGCAAGGCCAAGACACAATGGCTGGCGGCCAAGGACACGAACGCGGATCCCGAACGGCTGGGTCTGAAAGGCTCGCCGACTAAAGTGGTGAAGATCTTCTCGCCGCCGGTGCGCGACTGCGAAATGAAATGTGTATGGAAGAGCGACAAGGCCAAAGCCCTGAGCTCGATCCTGGATGCTTTGAAAAAGAAAGGAGCGCTGAAATAATATGGACGAGGCCCCTATCATCATCAATCAAGATAAATGTAAAGGCTGTAAGAAGTGCGTGAAGGGATGTCCCTTTGGCGCGCTGGAAATGGTGGACAAAAAGGCGACACTGGTGGGCGACTGCCGTGCCTGTATGTCCTGTGTGGAGGCTTGTCCTTTCGGCGCTATCACAGCGCGGAAGAATGAGAACGCCAACGCGGCGGATCTGGCTCAGTACAAGAATGTCTGGGTATTCGCGGAACAGCGCGGCGGCAAGATACACAAGGTCGTTTTCGAGCTGCTGGCCACGGGCCGCCGTCTGGCCGATGACCGCGGCTGCGAGCTGTGCGCGGTGCTGCTGGGCGATAAGATCGCCGATCAGGCACAGGATCTGATCCGGCATGGAGCCGATAAGGTCTATGTGGTGGATCAGCCGTCCCTGGGCGAATATGAAGCCGATACCTATACGGACGCTCTCTACAAGCTGATAGATAAATACAAACCGGAAGTCATCCTGGCCGGCGCGACCGCGATCGGACGCAGTTTTGTGGCCCGCGCGGCGGTGCGTGCCCGTACCGGTCTGACGGCGGACTGCACCAATCTGAGCATTGACAAGGAAACATTCCTACTGCATCAGACCCGTCCGGCCTTTGGAGGCAATATCATGGCGACGATCATGACGCCGAACCACCGTCCGCAGATGTCCACGGTGCGTCCGGGTGTGTTCCGAGCGAATGAACCCGATCCTTCCCGGAACGGTGAAGTCCTGATGGAACAGCTGGAGCTGGTGGCCCGCAAATTGAAGCTGGTCAAATCCATCCGCAAGGAAGGCGACAGCATCGACATCGCCGAGGCGGAGATACTCGTTTCCGGCGGCAGAGGCATGGGCAAAGCGGAAAACTTTGGCATGCTGGAAGAGCTGGCTCACTTGCTGGGCGGCACGGTCTCCGCGTCCCGTCCGTGTGTGGACGCGGGCTGGGTATCCTCCGCGCGTCAGGTGGGACAGACCGGCAAGACGGTTGCGCCCAAGATCTATATGGCCTTTGGCATTTCCGGCGCGATCCAGCATCTGGCCGGTATCTCCGGCGCGGATTATGTGATCGCGGTCAACCGTGATGAAAACGCTCCGATTTTCGGAGTCGCCAATTTAGGGATCGTGGGGGATGTGATGGAGATCATCCCGGCGCTCATTGAGGCATTGAAGAAAGTAAAAGCAGGTAACTAAAAGAGGGGAGAAACTGAATATGTCAGAACAAAATTATATTGAGACCGATATTCTCTGCGTAGGCGCCGGTGTGGCTTCGCTGTCCACGGCGTTGGCGCTGCTGAGGACACTCAAAAAGCAGGGCTGCGAAAAGTTACCTCGTGTGACGATCCTTGAAAAAGGAAGAAATGTGGGCAGTCATGTCCTTTCCGGTGCGGTGAT
>DBVN01000023.1:10041-14509 GCA_002308515.1 Verrucomicrobia bacterium UBA1263
CGCGTGAAGAAAGAATCCTTCCGTATGCTGACGGAGAAGGGCGGCATGCAGATCCCCTGGGTGCCGGGCCTGATGCATGCCGAGGGGTATCCCGTGGGTTCTTTGACCAAACTGACCATCTATCTGGCTCAGCTCTGCGAAAAAGAGGGAGCCGAAATCTATACCGGATTCGCTGCGACGGAACTGGTGGAAGATGCCCAGGGACGCATCATCGGCGTGAAGACCGGTGCCAAAGGTCTGGATCACAAGGGCGGCCAAAAGAGCAATTATTTGCCTGCTGAAGAGATCCGCGCCAAGACGGTCGTCTTGGGTGAAGGCGCGTTCGGCGTGCTGACCAATCGTCTGTTGAACCGCAAAAAGATGCACGGAGCCCGTCCGCAGAGTTATGCCGTGGGTGTGAAGGAGATCATCGAGGTTTCCCCGAACCCGGACCGTGTGGGCGAGATCATGCACACGTTCGGCTATCCGTCCGATATGAAGACTTACGGCGGCGGTTTTGTTTACTGGACAGCGCCCAACCAGATCATGGTGGGATACGTTTACGGTCTGGATTACGCCAATCCTTCGGCCAATCCGCACAAGCTATTCCGCAAATTCAAAGCGCACCCGGCGGTGCAGGCTTTCATCCGCGGCGGCAAGGCCGTGGCTTACGGTGCCAAGGTCATCCCGGAGGGCGGATATTATTCCGTGCCTCAGCTGTATAATGACGGCGTGATGATCGTGGGCGACGCGGGCGGTCTGGTGGATTCTCTCCGCATCAAAGGAATCCACATCGCGATGATCTCCGGTCGTCTGGCCGGTGAGACGCTGGCGGAATGCTGGAAGAAGAATGACTTCTCCAAACAGCAGCTCGGTCAGTATGACGTGAAACTGAAAGCCGATCCTGTCTGGCAGCAGCTCAAGCGTGTGAAGAATGTCCGCGCCGGTTTCTCCAAACACATGTTCATCGGTGTGATGAATGCCGGTTTTGCCTGGGCAACGTGCGGCGCTCTGCCGTTCTGGCAGGTGAGCATGGAAGAAGATTACAAGGGGATGCGTCCTTTGTCCGAATGCAAGCCGGATGAATGGGATATCCCGACCTCGCAGCTTCAGCCGGATCGTCTGACGGATGTTTTCATGTCCGGCACCAAGCACGAGGAAGATCAGCCGTGCCATATCCGCATTCTGGACAAAGACCGCTGCGTCAAGGAGTGTCTGCCGAAGTACGGCGCGCCCTGTCTGCACTTCTGCCCGGCGCAGGTCTATACGCTGGAGGAAGATCACATCCAGGTGGATTTCTCCAACTGTATGCACTGCAAGACCTGCCAGGTGAAGGATCCTTTGCGGAACGTGGAATGGAACTTCCCGCAGGGTGGTGACGGTCCCCGTTACACGAGAATGTAAGCATTTTGGAAAGCCACGGAGTGTTATGAAACAGAAAAAAGAACCTTTTGTTCGATTCAGCATTTCTCTTTCTCCCCAGCTGCTGAAACAGCTGGACGCGATGATGGTGGATAAAGGCCGCGAGAACCGGTCTCAGCTGATTTCGGAAATGATCCGCAATCAGCTGGTGGAGCACCAGAGCCAGAAGGGGGATAAGGAGATGGCCGGAACGATCACGATCGTTTATGATCATCACACTCCGCATATACAAAGCCAGCTGACCGAGATCCAGCATGATCTGCACGAGTGCATCCTCAGCACCACTCATGTGCATCTGACGCATGAAAGCTGTCTGGAGGTGCTGATCGTGCGCGGCAAGGCGAACCTGATACGTTCTATCAGCGAGCGCATTTTTGCCTGCAAAGGGATCAAGCACGGCAAGCTGACGATCGCCGCGTATCGGGCGGAATACTGATCTGATTAAAGTATTTGAGAAATAACCCCAAAATCGCTATGGCGGTTTTGGGGTTATCCATCATCTTTTAATGAGTTTTATGGATTTTCTTCTTTGCTTTGTTCTTCAATATTTTCTCTAAGAAGTTTTCTTTGTTTCTTGAGATTTTCGCTTTGTCTGCCAACTCCAATCGTCCGAAGATATTGAAGATATTTTACAGATTCCTCTTTGATCCTGGGCTGTGCTTTTTCGGCGTATTCATCGCCTTTTTCAACTTCTCCTATCGTGTAATATATCTGGGCCCGATAGTAGTCGGTGACAGGTTCTTTCCTCTCCATGTTGATAAGAGACATATCTTCTTTTTCTGTCAGTATTTCATCCAATTCATCCAACATTTCCAGCGAAAAGTTAATGGGGTACCTTCTCCACACGATATTAGCTATTGAAACCGCAGCTTCACATGTAGCTTTAAGATCTCCTTTGGCAAATTCCTTCAGCATTTTTTGTGCGGTACGAACCTCTTCCGGATTTGAATTTTCAACATCGACTGCACATTCAAGGTGTCTTTTTAAGTCCCAGGTCTCAATATCATGCGAATAAAGGCGTAAATAATACTTCTCGTGTGTTTTTAATATACTTGCTTTAAAAACAAATCCATTGGTGATCCATGTTCCGCTCCAACTATCTGTTCCACCTCTGACTTTTGTTTTGAAATATCCGCTAAACCACCTTTCATGACGATCAACATCTTCTTGCCCCATTGCGGTATAGACTGCGTAATCATATACTTTTTCAGGCAATTTGAACGGTTCTGTTGAAATATAATTCCAAGCTCCTGAATAAAACCAAACAACATGACTTCCATTAGATGTACCGCGACTTGAACCATATTCCCCGTTCATGTATGTCATATCCTCCGGGAAAGTCATTCCTGATAAGCGGCATCTTTCGTTTCCTATGGATTCTACTTCTCCTTCTGTAAAAGAAAGTGGGTGATCGCCAAACGTAGTACAACCTATAAGAAAAGCAAATAAAACAATAGAACCCAGGAATATCAAATTTAATATCCCAATGACTAAAGATACAATGACCCACAATGTTATTTTTGTTGTTTTTGTCATTCTCTATCCTATAAGTCTTTCTTGTTTTACTATAGGCCGCACCCGTTTTTCACGATTACTTGGCAGAATTTTTCAGCATTCTCCGGACGACCGGGAGCATGACTTTCTCCTGGCGGTAGAAGCCGAAATCAGAGAGGTGGCATCCATCCACCAGACAGTTCCACCAATCCTCGCCCAGCAGGGTGTTTCCGTCCAGAAATTCGATTTTCTTGTCACCGTCCGCCTGACGTTTCTGCACTTCCAGGATCATGGCTTCCCGTTTGGCTTTGAACCGGGCAAGCGAGTCGTCATCCTGATCAATTCCCTCAAAAGAACCCGGCGTGTGCGACATGACGAGAATGGGAGTTTCCGGATGAGCTTCGCGCAGGATGTCGATGAAAGGTGTGATAGAGGCGGCCATTTCCTCGCCGGATATGATGTTCCACTCATAATCCAGGATGTAAAGAGCGGGGTTTTGGATGGAGACCAGCATCCGGGCGATCTCCGGTTCACCTTTGCCGTTGCCGGAGAAACCGTAGTTCAGGACCGGCATATCCAGATCGCGGCTCAGCAGCGCGCCGGCATCCGCTCCGGAGTGGGAGGCGCATCCGCCCTGTGTGATAGAGGTGCCGTAGAAGATGACTTTGCGGGGATCTTTCCAGGGACGGGGAGCCTCCACAACAGCGTCCTTGTCCAAGCCGATGGCCAGCGATTTAACACCGCAGTAAGTAGGGAAGTACAGAAGACAGTCGCGCGTCTTGCGCTTCATGGTGCCGCCGACTTGGGCGCTGAATTGATCATTGGAGTGATTGAAACGGCTGGCTCCGGCATAGACCCAGCTGCCGCCGTCTTCCCGGTAGTAGAGTGCAAAGGCGGAACTGCCCAGAGGGGAAATGTTGTCGCCCCGGTATTGACCGGCCAGCTCGCCGCTCACCTGGATGTGGGCGCTGTCGGTTCGGAACTGCACCTGACCGCCGGAGGTGTGCGGGCTGAGGTGGAAAGCTCCGCAATTGGAGGATGCGATGGAGGTCGCTTTGCCGCTGGGATACTGAGTGACGGTTTCGGGCTTGTCCACCGGCAGACGTTCATAAACGCGGTCGTTTTCAAACCATTCAAAGCCGGTCAGACGAAAAGGCTTTTCATACGGCAGGAACCAGCGGATCGTTTCCGTGTCGGCGGGTTTGATCTCGATTTTGGGAGTTTGGGCGGCGGCTGTATCCTGAGGCTCATCGGCGGNNCGGCGGCATTCCCCGCGGCGGCCCACAGCATCACAGACAGTGAAATAAAGACGAACAGTTTTACTTTCAAATAATTCATAATGACCTTTCTAACTGACGACATCCCGTCAGCCGCGCTTCAGCAGGGATGATAATACGGAGCCGGCCGCATTCAAAGCAAAAATTGAACCCCGTCATAAAACAGAAAACCGCCAGCGGCAAACACTGACGGTTTTCTGTGCGAAACGCGGGAGGAAACTAATTGTTCTTCTTCAAACGCAGGAGGATAGCTTTTTTATTGGTGCCTTCCACCTCGACGCTGTATGTTTCCACTT
>DBVN01000023.1:14540-19381 GCA_002308515.1 Verrucomicrobia bacterium UBA1263
GGTTCCAGCTCAACGATATCGCCCCAGCGGCGAACTTTTTCGGCGGCTTCTTTGGCTTTGCGGATCAGCTCATCGCGGGCGTTCAGGCGGTAATTCGAGACATCCAGCAGGACCTTGGGCGCTTCGGGATCGATATTGAAAATGATCCGGTTGGTCAGGTACTGGAGGGCAACCAGAGACTGTCCCTTGCGTCCGATCAGACGGCCGGGATCATCGGTTTTGATTTCCAGCAGGGGACCTTCGTCCAGGAAGTGTTCCTCAACTTCACAGTCGAATCCGAGATTTTTGAGGATGGTTTCAACAATAACTTTAGGTTGATCTGCCATAGTAATTTTGCAGGTTAAAATTTATTTTTTCTTGCGGAACTGCGAGGTTCCGGGGAGTGATTTCAAAAGCGGTTTCATCGCGCCTTTGGCCGGAGGAGCCGTCGGCTTGACCGCGTTTGTTTTGGTTAGCTTCATCTGAATGATGGAGATGATGTTCTGCACAGTCCAGTACAGGGAGAGACCGGAAGGCAGACTGTAGCAGAAGAAGATAAAGATCAGCGGCATATAGCGGAACATCTTCTGCTGCATGGGATCCATGCCCGGTGAGGGCGGATTCATGGAGGACTGCCACAGCATGGACGCGCCCATGATCAGAGGCAGCGGATTGACCGGCAGTCCGATGCCGGGGATCACAAAAATCGTATCGGGGATGGAAAGATCGGATGCCCAAAGGAAGGTCGCGCCGCGCAGCTCGATCGCGCTCATCAGCATCTTATAGAAACCGATGAAGACGGGGATCTGGATCAGCAGCGGCAGACATCCGCCCATGGGGTTGACCTTGTTCTCTTTCATGAACTCCATCAGCTTCTGATTCATCTTCTTGGAATCATCTTTGTATTTCTCGCGGATGGCGTTCATTTCCGGCTGCAGCTGCGACATCCGTTTCATGGAACGGGTGCTGGCGGTGGTCAGCGGCCAGAAGATCATCTTGATGATGATCGTAATGATGATGATGGCCAGTCCATAGCCCACATGGGTGATGGAGTTGACCCAGTTCATGCCCAGCAGCAGGAGCTTGGAGAAGAATCCGAAGAATCCGCTGAAGCCCATGATCAGATCCAGGTCATTGCTGATGCCCAGCTTGGACAGGGTCTTGTATTCCTTGGGACCGGCATAGATATCATAATCATAAGAAACGGAATTGCCCGGAGCCAGGATCGTTTCCGGGTAAAAGACAGAAGCCTGCAAACCGTTTTTGATGCCCTTGGAGGAGCTGTTCTCGAACTGGGGCAGGTTCGGAGTCTTGTGGACCAGCACTTTCGGCGCGCCCAGAACGGGGACCGCGGCAATGGCGAAGAAACGGTTCGCGCAGGCGACCCACATCACATTGGTCATGCCGTCGCCGCCGGCATAGAGCGGGCGGGGCTCGCTGATGGAGCAGCCCAGAGTACGGTTCGCGAACCAGCTGTTGCCCACTGTTTCTAATTTACTGCCGTTGTGCCAGTAAACATTCATCAGATCGCCTCTGTCATTGTCACTGAGAGGCGTTGCCGTGCCGGTCACCAGCTCCAGAGGCGGTGTCTGCACGGGATTTTCTGTCGTGTTGGAAAGGGTGACACTGGTCTTGAAGAGATAATTAGTTGAAAGCGTGATCGTTTTGGTCAGTGTCAGGCCGTTGGTCAGGAGTGTTGTGGCCTGGACGGTGGAATCATCCTTTTTGGTCAGAGCATAAGACTGATTCAGGTCGCCCAGAGCCGCGAATATCGGGACATTCACTCCCTGATTCAGGTGGACGCAATTTTGTTCCGTCAGCGTCTCTTTCTTGGAGGCACGATCCACTTCAGCCGGGTATTTCTTCAGTTCGATGCGGTCGATACCTCCGCCGCGGCTGGTGAAAACGTACTTGGCGACATCATTTTCCAGCTCAACGAATTGTTCTTCGGTCCCTTCCGGCAGTGTCAGCGCCGGGAGACTGTTGGTCGCGGCGGCCGCGATCTCAGCCGAGGAGCGGAAGTCATTGCTCAGGGTGTTAGCGGCCTGAGCCGTAGCGGCCGCGGCATTGGTGAGGGCNNCCGTATTCGTGTCAGCGGGAGCGGTCAGATTTTCAACGACATTCGTCTCCGCCGGAAGCTCCTTGGGAGGATACAGCTTATTCGTCAGCGGATACCAGACCCCCAGCAGAAAGCCAAGGCTGATCAGTAGAATTAAAAATGCTTTTCGATCCATGTTTTTCTATTTCAGTGTAGGACGGAGTTCTTCATGCCGCCGTTCCGGGCCGGGGCATTCAGGCACAGGGTCATAGCCCCCTTCATGCCAGGGATGACACCGGCAGATCCTGCGCAGCGCCAGCCACATTCCCCTCAAAATACCATGTTTTTGGATCGCTTCGATCGCGTAAGCCGAACATGAAGGATAGTAGCGGCAGTGAGCAAACGAACCGAACAGGGCGTTTTTCAGCGGGGAAAGCCCCCAGCGGTAAACGTAAATGGGCAGCAGCACGAACAGACTGAACACTTTGTTCAGGCGATCCATAACCCTGCCTTTTTCAGGAAGAAGCGGAACTCTTTGTTCACATCTTCAAATGCTTTACCCTGCATCGCCTTGCGGGCGATCAACACCAAGGATATTGTATTGGAAAAATGATGCTGATTGAGCCGGAAGGATTCCCGCAGCAGCCGCTTGTAGCGATTGCGCTCCACGGCACCGCCCACTTTTTTGCCGGCAACGACCGCGAATCTGGAATGCCCGTTGGAAGGATCTCCTTCCGTCTCCTGGGGTTCCATTCGCCAGTTAGCGATAAAATGGCGTCCTACGAACCGCTTCCCGTTTTGCTTGATATCCGCAAAATCCGCCTGAACCTTGAGAACACGTTCCCGCGGCAGCTCAAAGCGGTGAGAAGGAGAAGGATAGGACAAAGCCGACATTTTGCGCGCAGCTCTTGCGAACCGACTCAAAGAACGGCCTTTATACCGGAGTCAGGTGCTTGCGGCCTACACGACGGCGGTTGGAAAGGATGGCGCGGCCACTCTTCGTGGCCATACGGCTGCGAAAACCATGTTGACGGATACGTCTGATCTTGGAAGGTTGATACTGTCTTTTCATTTCTTAAATAGCACTACTTCTGTACATTAACGTGATTCTTAAGTATAGAGACCTCACGTCCGCCCGCGGGATCCGCCCGCAAAGGCGAACCGCAAGCCTACTCTCTCTCTTTTGGGGTGTCAAGGAATTCCGTCCGGGTTTCCGCTTTTTCGCATTGCCTCACGTATTGCCTCAAAAATAAAGCGCACCGAAAAAGCTTGCATAAGCTGTTTAAAATTTGTATAAGGATCACGTGTTGTTTTGTCGTTGTTTTTTACATGGTTAGCTTATGAGTGTAAGCTATAAAAAACAACACATTTTTTCCCTTCTTATGGGATGCTAGTGAAATGAATTTATGAAAAAAACAAATCCCTTATATTTTCGGTTTCATAAAGGATGGCCATTACGTAACTTCCTTAAATTTGGGGTGATTATTGGCATTGTATTTGGAATAGCAATGCTGCCTGTAGTTTTTGGAGGTTTTGATATTTTCAATACCTTTCCATTTAAAATTATTTTTTACATTGGCACTTGGGGGGGAGAGCCAGATATACGTTTCCTTACTATTCCTATAGTGATGCCTGATTATATTACTTGGTTCTTGTTTGTTATTATCATGTACTTTTCATACTATGCTCTATTAGGTGCTTTTGCGGGTTTTATTTCTAATGCGATGTTATGTATTTGCAAAAGGGTAAAGATAAAGATAGATGAAGAAGATGTTGATAGCATTGATTATTTAAATTTTTCTAAAAAGATGACAAGGGATGAGATTCTAATGTTTCTTGCTATTGGGGTGATACTGACAATCATTGTTGTAGCTGTTCCTTCTTATTATTTATGGGATATCGAGATCGAGTTTGGAAATGTGAGTGATCTTATGTGGAAACTTACTCATTAAATGATTTAGATGGGAATGAGATTTCATTTTTTCGGAAACAAGGAATAAGGGCTTTCCCTATCCAGACCGAGTTTCCAGGCCGTTGACAAAGTGACAAAACTGCCCATAAGGTTAAAAACTTCTTATGGCGATTTGTCTTAAACTGCTTGAGGGATAGGGAGGTTTATGGTACTTTCTTTTTCAGGAAATAGCTGACGAAGAAAGCTGTGGAGATTTTGCATGATGAAACTGATGAAAATAGCAGTGGCTGGCGGTATCGCACTGATGGTTTGTTCAGTGAACGCGGATCTGATACGGATGGAGCCGGTCAAAAAACAAGACACTGAAATCAAAGAGGTTGCGACTCAGACGACGGACTGGGCCGCGGCCGCGGAGCAGGGGATCCGGTCGCTGCTTAGGCACTACTGGAACAGTTCCGCGCATTATTTCAACGGCAGGAACGATGCCGATAATTTCAACTACTGGCCGCAGGCTCACGCGATGGATGCCGTGATCGATGCGTATCTGCGCACAAAAGATCCTCAGTACAAGGCTTATTTTGAGCAATGGCACAAGGGCATCTATGCCAAGAACGGCGACGGCTACTGGAATGTCTTTTATGATGACATGGAGTGGATCGGCCTGACGATGCTGCGGCTGTATGACGCGACAAAAGAGTCCCGGTATCTGGAGACGGCCCAACGGCTTTGGCGGTTTGTAAAATACGGCTGGGATGAGTTTTATGTGGACGGCGGCATTTCCTGGCGAGAGGATCAGCCCTGGAGCAAGAACGCCTGTTCCAACGGTCCCGGCAGCCTTTTTGCCAGCCGGATGTACCGGGTGACCCGCGATGAAGCCGATAAGGAATGGGCCGTCAAGATCTATAAATGGGA
>DBVN01000023.1:19440-25685 GCA_002308515.1 Verrucomicrobia bacterium UBA1263
CCATGCGCAAGGCCGGTTTCAACCTCAGCTATAATCAGGGGCTGTTCCTGGGTGCCGCGCACGAGCTGTATCAGCTGACCGGGGAGGAATCTTATCTGGAGGACGCTCAGCTGGCGGCGCTGTTCACCATCACCGCGCGCCAGACGCTCGACCACCGGAACGGCATCCTGCGAGATGAAGGGAGAGATGACGGCGGCCTGTTCAAGGGCATCTTCATGCGCTACTTTGTCCTGCTGATGCTGGACGATCACATCAAGCCGGAGAATCAGAAGAAGTTCCGTGAATTCCTCTACCATAACGCGGAAGTCCTCTGGGAGAAGGGACGCGACCGGGAAAGATGCCTGTTTGGGCCTTCGTGGGCCGCGGCGCCGGAGGGATCGGTCACCCTGACCTGCCAGACCAGCGCGGTCATGTTCCTGGAGGCGGTCGCGTTTTACGAACGCGCTCTGGCGGCCAAAAAGAGTCACGGCGATTCTGAAGTTGAAAAATAAAGCCCGGTGGTGTATGCTCCCGGTCAATGAGATGAGGTGAGGACTATCCTCTGAGTAATAAAGAACGATTTAGAAAAGAATATGAGAAACTGGACAAAGATTTGTTTGGCGGCGGCACTGGCCGTCTGGACGTTTGCCGGGTTGGGCATCGCGGATGCCGGGGCACAGGCACGCCGGGCCAAGGTGCCTTATGAATACACGGCCTTTGAAGGTACCAACTGGGTCACGATGTTTGACGGCAAGTCCCTGACCGGATGGATCCCTCTGGAGCTGGGCGGCAGCGGTCCCACGGAGTTCGAGGCCGATTTCGTTCCCGATAAGACTCCGGATGCCAAGCCGACCCCGATCCTGCGCGTCAACCGTGGCGATATGCTCTCCGGGATGGCCTGGACGAATGGCCCCGTCCGCATGAATTATGAGATCGAATGGGAAGCCATGCGTGTGGACGGCAATGATTTCTTCGCGGCGATGAGTTTCCCGGTCAATGAGGATTACGTCACGTTCATCCCCTCCGGATGGGGCGGGAGCGTGGGCGGCATCTCCAGTGTGGATGACCACGACGCTTCGGAGAATGAGACTTCTTCCTTCCTGCCGCTGGATGATCAGAAGTGGTATAAGTTCAAGGTGCGTGTCACGGAAAAGAAGATCGAGTGCTGGGTGGATGAAAAACGCATCGTGAACCTGCTCACCGAAGGCAAGAAGCTGGGTCTGCGTCCCGGTTCGCCCTCGGAGATCAAGCGCTACGGCATCGTCTGCACCGCTTACCGCGCGACCGGCGCGATCAAATCCATCCGTATGAGGAAGATCGTCCCCGGAGAAAAGACCGCTGAGAAAAAGTAGGATTTTCATATAGATTCTCCGTTTTCCATTTCGCAGAGACCGTTGCTTCTTGCGCCCATGCAGGATGTAACGGATCTTCGTTTCTGGCGGCTGCTGGGCCGCTATGGTCACGCCGACGCTTACGTCACCGAGTATATCCGGGTCTATCCTCATTCCCGTGTGGACAAAGATATCCGGCAGGATATCCTGCTCAATGACACCGGCTGCCCGGTCATTGCCCAGATCGCGGGCGAGGATGTCCCCAGTCTGGCGCGGATCGCGGAGGGACTGCAAAGCCTGCCCGTGGCCGGGATCGACCTGAACCTGGGCTGTCCGGCTCAGGTGGTCTGCCGTAAGCATGTCGGGGGAGCCTTGCTGAAAGACCTGTCCAAGGTGGATGAGATACTGGCGGCTCTGCGCGCGCGGATCACCAAAGTGCCGTTCAGCGTCAAATGCCGCCTGGGATATGAGACCGCTTCGGATTTTGAAAAACTTCTGGAATTATTTAGCCGCCGCCGGGTGGACTGGGTCACTGTCCATGGACGGACTGTGCGTCAGGGATATGGCGGTCGGGCGGATTGGGATGCCATCCTTCGCGCGGCGGAGTCGCTGAACTGTCCCGTCGTGGGAAACGGCGATATTTCGGATCCGGTTCAGGCAGCGCGGATGCTGGAAGAAACACGTCTCAGCGGACTGATGATCGGGCGCGGCGCGGTCAGGAATCCCTGGATATTCCGCCAGATCCGCCAGGCGAGGGACGGGGAGCCTGTCACTCTGCCGACCGGCAGAGAAGTCCTGACGTACCTGTACGCCATCAAAGAAATGACCTCCATCGTGGAACACAGCCGCGGCGAATCTGCTCATGTGGAGCGTTCCAAAAAGTTCCTGAATTTTATCGGTGCTGGCATCAGCGGGGAATTCCTCTACCGGACACGCCGTGCCCGAACCTGGACGGAAATGGAAGCGGCCTGGAAACAGTATCTGGACATGGAACGCCCTTATTCCCTGATCCCGGAAGGCTGACGGATCACTCCAAAAAAAATCCCCGAAAGGAATGCCTTCCGGGGATCTTTGCTTTTCAGCAGTCAGTGGTTACTGGACTGATCTGTAGAATTTTTTGCCTTTAGCGGTGTTCACCTCGTAGGTGCCTTGGGCGCCCAGAACGGGAGTCCAGTTGACGGCATCACTGCTTTCCTGGAGGCTTCCCGTAAAGGTCAGGGTCAGGGTATTGCCGCTGAGGCTGTAGTCTATCTCCGCGCCGGGCTGAGGTCCGGGGACCCACAGTTTGACGGCTCTGTCCATCCATGTGAGATCGTATTCGACATAAGCTTCCCATGTTTCAGAGCCTTCCGGGCCGTAACTGACCAGGCTCTCCGGTGTGCCGCTGTAGATAGAAGCCGGGCTCGTGCCCCATCTGGTGACATACGGGGTATCACCCAGGAAATAAACAGAGGTCAGGTTAGAGCAGCCGCAAAAGGCATCGGGGCCGATCTCCGTTACATTAGCCGGGATGATGATGCTGGTCAGACTTTGGCAGTCCATGAACGCCTCATAATCGATCTCAGTCACTTTATTCGGGATAGTGACTGAGGGCAGTTTGGTACAGCCGGAGAACAGACTGCCCGTGATCCAGGTAATATTCTCAGAAAGTTTAACAGAGGTCAGGTTTTCGCAGTCCATGAACGTGCGGTCGCCCAGATATTCCACACTGTCCGGGATGATGATGGAGGGCAGACTGGTGCAGCGCGTGAACACAGCACCTTCTATCGTAGTAACACTGTTCGGGATGGCGATATCTTTCAGACTGGCGCAGTATCCGAAGGAGTCAAACCCGATATATTCCACACTGTTCGGGAGAGAGACAGCGGGCAGACTGGTGCAGTAAGCAAAGCAATGTTCTTCCAATGTGGTGACACCCAGCGGGATCGTGACACTGGTCAAACCGGTGCAGTCCACACACACGGCGCAATGGATCACAGTGATTTTGGGAGGAAAGACCAAAGAAGTCAGACTTTCGCAGCCGGCAAACGCGTTGTCCCAGATCTCAATGATGCTGTCAGGGAACGTAATAGCGGGCAGACTGGTACAGTATGAAAACGCGCTGGAGCCGATCTCCGTCACGCTGTTGGGAAGAGTAACACTGACCAGCTTGGGGCAGGAGTCGCACATCTGCGTCGGAATAAGAGAGATGCTGCTGGGAATGGTGAGAGAGGCCAGTTCCTGCGCGCAATAGAAGGTGCCGTCACCCAGTTTCGTCACACTGTTGGGGATGGTAACGCTGACCAGGTTTTCCGAATGAGCGAACGCGGTGCCCGCGACATAGTTGACGCTGTTGGGGATCGTGTAGGAAGCCTCCGGATTGCCGGGAGCATAGCGAACCAGTATTTTCTTGCCGGTGCTGAAGAGGACGGCAGGCAGACTGTTACAATCGTAGAACGCGAATCCGCCGATATCTTCCACAGTATCAGGGATCACGGCATTGGCCAGAGCGGAGCATCTGGAAAACGCGCTGTATCCGATCGTCTCGACACTGTCGGGGATCGTGATACTGATCAGACTTGTACAGTCGCTGAAGGCTTCATCACCGATCTCCTTCAGCTTATTATGGAATGTTACACTGGTCAGACTGGTGCAATCGCCAAATGTCGCGTAGTTGATTTGAGTCACACCTTCAGGGATCGTGATACTGGCCAGAGCGGAGCATCTGGAGAACGCGCCGTACTGGATCTCCGTTACACTGTCGGGGAGATTCACATTGACCAGATTTTCACAGCCGCAGAAGGCTTCCTGTCCGATCGTCGTCACGCTGTCCGGGAGGGTGACACTGGTCAGAGCGGTGTTGTCATTGAATACTCTGGGCGCGATGAAAGTCACTCCGTCGGGAACAACGAAGGAAGCCTCTTTCCCGGAGCAATAGATCAGAGTCTTGCCGCCCGTACTCAGCAGCGGAGAGGGTAATTTATTGCACGCGTAGAACATCTGATATCCGAAATCGGTCACGCTGTCGGGGATCTTCAGGTCGCTCAGATTGGAGCATCCGGAGAACGCTCCGCCGCCGATACTTGTCACACCATCGGGAAGTGTCAGACTGGTCAGACTGGAGCAGGCACCGAACGCGTTGTTGCCGATAGATAACACACCGCTGTTGATAGTGATATCCGTCAAAGACGAACAGCCGCAAAAGGCTTCGTATTCAATACTTGTCACACCGGCGGGGATCACCACGTTGTTCAGTTTTTTACATTGATAGAACATGGCGGTCGGGATCGTGGTGATATTCTTGGAAAGGGTGACTTTGGTCAGATTTTTGGCATCGCGGGCCATATTCTGACCTATCTCGGTCACGCTGTCGGGGATGACCAGTTCGGTCAGTCTCTCGCACGAAGCGAACGCGTGGCGTTCTATTGTCGTGACAGTATCGGGGATCGTGACGCTGGTGATGAATGTGCAGTTATAAAACGCTGTTGTTGCAAGGGTCGTTACTGTATAGGTGATGCCCTCGTTTTCAACAGTGGAAGGTATCGTGACAGTGGGGCCAATATACTTGCCGATAGTCTCCACACTGACTGTTCCGGTGGAACCTTCCTCTGTCAGTACCGTGTATTTCAAGAGTATATCTTCGACTGTAAGTGCTGTAAAGATATCGCCTACAGCGGCTTTTNNGTAGATGCTGTAAAAACGTCGCCTACAGCGGCTTGTACTTGATTTGCCAAAAATAATGAACCGGCCGCCGCAAGGCAGACCCCATATAATTTTAAGTTTTGCTTTGTACTCATAACAGATCACTTTCTGTCACACAAGTGAGAAAAATAGCAAATATCTTATAAAAAGACAAGAGGTTATATGGATGAGGAAGAGTTTTTTAAGAGGGGAAACCTCTAAACAAAACGCGGTCCGCTTTTCAACGAACCGCGTCTTGTGTTTTTTATCTCAGCTTGTTTTTAGTTTTCGACCGCGCTGAGATAGAATTTCTTGCTTTGAGTCATATCCACTTCAAAGGTGTCTTTGGCTCCTTCGACCCGTCTCCAGTGGATCGCGTCATCACTTTCATAGAGCAGTCCGGTGAAGGTGATCTTCATGATATTTCCATGAACAGTGAAGGTGATCTGCGGAGCGTCAGAGGTGATCTTCTGGGTCGCGCTGTAAGTGACTGTATAGTTGGATATCCCATTCTCCGTCGCGAACGGAACAGTGATCGAGGAACTTTCCGGATAGATGTAGGTTCCCGCTTCCGATCCGCCGGTGGTGAATTGTCCCGCCGTCAGAGCGTCTCCGGCGACTAAGCCGCTGGCAACCGCTTTGGTGTAGTCTGTAACGAGTACCGAGTTGTCAAAGGCTTTGCTGTCATTGACGGTGATGGTCAATGGCGCGGGAGTGATCATCTGCTGAGCGGAATAGGTCACATCGTAATTGCTGATGCCCGTTGCCGTATTGAACGGAGTCGAGATCACAATGGTCGAGGGATAGCTGTAGCTTCCTGTGTCGCTGCCGTTTGAGGTGAAGCTGCCCGCGATCAGTGAATCCCCGCGGATCAGGCCGTTGGCGGTGGCCTGGGTATGATCCGAGACCATAGCCGTGCCGTCATAGACTTTGGCATTATTGACCGAGATCCTCAGTTTTGCCGGGTCGATTACCAGGGTGCCGTCCACGAAGGTATATTCATACTTTTGGTCATCCAGAGTTCCCGCGGAGGCATTGATCGGATATTTGCCTACGGGGCTGGTTTCCACCGCTGTTGTGGTCAAGGCCGGTTTGCCGCCGGGGTTGACTATTTTGCCGGTTTCATCAATGATGCTGTAGTCGAATTCGGGATTCTTCTCGCCATAAAGACGATCCGCATCCTTGGCGATAACGGAAGCTTTCCATTTCGCGACATCCAGCTGCGCCGTATCGCTGGTCACGGAACCGGTTTCGACAGTCGCGGTGACGTAATAA
>DBVN01000023.1:25727-36916 GCA_002308515.1 Verrucomicrobia bacterium UBA1263
GTCCCGTCCTTGTACCACTGATAGGTGAGAGTATCTCCACCGGGGTAAGGTTCCAGGTACGCGGCATAGCTCATCGTCTGGCCGTTCGCGTTGGAAACAGCGACACTGTATTTGCCATAGTCTTCACCGATGACTTCATTGATCTCCAGGACACTGTTTGTAGCGCCGGGGATGGGTTCGCCGTCTTTATACCACTGATAGGATAAGTTTCCGATCGTGGTCAGATACGCTGCATAGCTCAGTGTTGAACCGTCTTCGTTGGAGATCACTACGGAATAAGCGCCTTCATCCGCGTCGGTAACTTTCGCGATGGTGTACTCCGCCTGGTTCGCGCCGGGGATGGGTTCGCCGTTTTTATACCATTGATAAGTCAGTCCGTCGCTGTCGGCATAGGCAGCTCCGGCAGAGCTCATCAGCAGCGCCATCATGATGATGACGGCTGTCCGGGTCATAAGTTTAATGTTCATATCTTGATGCCTCTTGTTTTGATATTATCATTTGAGGTTCTAACGGATATGATCACTCATGAACAAGGACTATGCGAATGCCAAAGTCACGATCTGCTCTCGTTTTTCCATAATAATCTCTTCTCGCGGAACGAGAACCAGTACTTGACTCGGTAAAACTGCCGCCCCGTGTAACACGGTAATTAGGATAACTTTCGTTATCAACTGTGATTGCAGGGTTTATCGGATCACCGTATATTGTTCCTGCTCCATAATTCGGCCAGTAAGAATCCAGACACCATTCCCAGGCATTCCCGTGCATATCATAGAGTCCCCATGCGTTCGGTTTTTTCAGACCGCCCTCGTGTATGACATTTTCACTGTTTTCACTGAACCAGCCGATCTCATTTACGTCTGCGTCAACATTATACATACCGGTCGTACCCGCCCGGCAGGCATATTCCCACTGAGCTTCTGTCGGCAGGGTGTATTTATAGCCGGAAGGGAGTTTGCCGGCTTTCTTTTCCTGATCTGTCAGATATTCGCAGAAGGTCATCGCGTTTTCCCAGCTGACTTTGCATACCGGCATATTATCGCCATTTTCGCTGGGGCATGTTGTCATTACTTTCTTATATTGAGCTTCGGTGATCTCAAATTTCGACATCCAGAATCCCTGGGTCAAGACCACCTCATGGCGGGTTTCATTGTCTTTTCTATATTCTTCACCTTCATCACTGCCCATAAAAAATGTGCCGGGCTGGATCCAGACCATTTCCACGGGAGTTTCCAGTTTCGGTGTGACGGCTTTGACACTGAAGGTGGCGCTGTCGCCGACCCGGATAAACTGGCTCTCAGGCTGTTTTATGATGAGAGGCGCGTCTCCGGCCAGAAGGGTTGAGGTTGAAAACAATACTGCCGCGACAGTACCCACTATAATGCTTTTATTCCACTGCATAATTTTAATATATAATAATTTATTCACCGGCATCACACCGGCACCGAACAGAGATAACATAGCAGATATTTGAATGATTATCAAGTCAATAAATGCGGATATTGTTGAAAAAGATAACTTTATTTCAGGCGAAGCAGTAAATGTTTGCCTTTATGGGAGCCGGTGGCATAATCTCATCGGTATGACGAACGAAGAGACGTTAGACATTTTCAGACAGACAAAGGCTCTGTTGGAAGGACACTTTATCCTGCGCAGCGGTCTGCACAGCCGCCAGTATATCCAGTGCGCGCTGGCTTTGCAGGAGATGCCGGTCGTGGAAAAACTGGGCGCGGCTCTGGCGGAAAAACTGCGCGGATTGAATGTGCGCACGGTGATCGCACCGGCGATGGGCGGTCTGGTAATAGGCCAGGAAGTGGCCCGTCAGCTGGGATGCCGGTTCATTTTTGCGGAAAAGGAGAACGGCAAGCTGGTGCTGAGACGCGGATTCAAGATCGCCCCCGGTGAGCGGATGCTGGTGGTGGAGGATGTCGTGACCCGCGGCGGCCGTGTGGCCGAGACGATAGAGATCGTGAAACAATTTAAGGGCGAAGTGGTTGGTGTCGCCATGCTGGTAGATCGCTCGGACGGCAAGTTTACGCCGGGAATGCCCTTGTACAGTCTGGTGAAACTGAATGTGGAGACGTTTGAGGCCACTAATCTGCCCGAAGATCTGAAAGCGCTGCCGGCGGAGCATCCGGGCAGCTAGTTCCGAAGATATTGTTTCCACGCTATGAGTATCGAATCCAATATAGCATCTATCCGTCAGAGGATCGGGCAGGCCTGTGAGCGCGCCCGCCGGGATCCCGCAGAAGTCAGCCTGATGGCGGTGAGCAAATTCCATCCCGCGCAGGCGGTATGCGAAGCGGCTGAGGCCGGGATCACGCTCTTTGGGGAAAACCGTGTCCAGGAAGGTAAACTCAAGATCCCGCAGTGTCCATCATCGCTGCACTGGCATCTTATCGGACATCTGCAATCCAATAAATGCCGGGACGCTGTCCACTGTTTCGAGATGGTGCAGAGCGTGGATTCTTACGCGCTGGCGGAGGAGCTGAACCGCATGGCCGAGAAACAATATAAGAGTCTGCCGGTGCTGCTGGAGGTGAACATCGCGGGCGAGGCGACCAAGTTCGGCTATAAACCGGAGGAAGTGCTGAACGATCTGGAGCGGCTGAATACGCTGAGTCGTCTGGAGATCCATGGTCTGATGGCGATCCCGCCCTGGGCAGCCGATCCGGAAAAGACGCGGCCCATGTTCCGCCGTCTGGCTGATCTGAAGAAGCAGTGCGAAGATCAGCTGGGAGCGCCGCTGCCGGTACTGAGCATGGGAATGAGCGATGACTTTGAAGTAGCCATCGAGGAAGGCTCTACTTTAGTGCGTATAGGAACGGCTATTTTCGGCGCGAGACCCAAAAAAGGTGTCTGAATCAAGGGAAAATAAAGAAAAATCAAAAAAAATGAAAATTTTTCTTGAAAAAACTCTTGAAAATCGTATAGAAATTGGCGACGTTCTCGTTCGATAACGTTAACCTTAACGCAGAAAGAGATATGGCTAAAGCAGAAAAGAAACCAGCGAAGGCTGCCAAAGCGGCGAAACCAGCTAAGACAGCTAAAACAACAACAGCAAAAGTAGCAAAACCGGCGAAAGCAACAAAAGCACCAGCCCCGAAAGCTGCTGCCGCCGCCAAAAGCGCGGTTTTGACCAAAACACAGATCATTGCCGGTATCGCGGAAAAGACTGAACTGCAAAAGAAGAAAGTTGCGGAAGTCCTCGACCTGATCACCGAATTGACTTACAAGAATGCCAAGAACGGCTTTACTCTGCCGGGAATTGGTAAAGTTGTAGTTCAGAACCGCAGTGCTCGTGTTTGCCGTAATCCTCAAACAGGAGAGCCTGTTAAGGTCCCCGCCCGCAAGGTCCTCAAGTTCAGATTTGCCAAAGCGGCCAAGGATGCCATCATCCCGCCGAAAGCTGCAAAGAAATAGAGTGATTTTATAAAATAAATTTAGCAGGCGTCCTTTTACGAGGACGCTTTTTTTGTTTTCGTGAAAAAATGTGAAAGAGTGGTTTAGACCGGTTCTTCGGTATCCGGGCCGGTCAGCCGTGTATACACTTCACGGATGTCCGTTCTCCATTTGCGGACGGCGTTCAGGAACGCTTCGATGTTATTGAAACCGCAGCGGATGGCCACACGCAGCAGGGGAGCGTCCGTGTCGGGCAGAACGGATTCACCTTCATAACTCCAGCGGCGCAGCACCTTTTCCAGATACATCAGATTGTCGAAGTTCTCGATGAGCGTCTGGGCATCGCTGCCGCTCAAGTAATCCTGACTGGCCGCCAGCCGCAGGGCTTTGCGTGTGTTGGGCTGGAACCAGCCGTATTCCATATTGAGCATCTGCGCCAGGAATTCCACATCCATCAGGCCGCCTGTGCCTGTTTTGAAGGCCAGATGATCTTTTCCGTAAGGGGTGCGTTCTTTTTCCACCTTCAGGCGCATTTGCAGGATAGTATTTTTCCAGTCGTCCCGGTAGGCGGCCACTTTTCGGCGCGGTATGGTGAAGTTGGTCATATTGCGCGCCATATCCATGAACTGGAAGCCGGTCTCTACATCGCCGCAGATGACGCGCGCGCGGGTCAGACTTTGTATTTCCCAGAGCTGAGCCCGGTTCCGGTAATAGCGTTCATAGCGGGTAAGGGTGTTGACCAGAATGCCTTTTTCGCCATCGGGCCGCAGCCGGGAGTCTGTTTTGTAAGCGCTGCCCAGAGCGGTTTTCATACTCAGCAGGTTTGTCAGCATGAAGCCCATTTTCTGGACTTTGGTGGTGCTTTTCCACCGAGCCGGACAGACGAACATGATGTCCAGATCGCTGCCGTAAGTCAGCTCCCGTCCGCCGAGTTTCCCCATGCCGATGACGGCAAAAGGCGGCTTTTTCAGACGGAATTTCTTCATAACGACTTTAAGCGCGTACTGGATGCAGGCATCGCCCAGGGAGTTGATCTCGGCTTGGTTCTGGGTAAAGTCGGTCAGTCCCATCAGGTCGCGCAGGGCAATGCGCATCAGCTCCGCGCGATGGTACAGACGGATCCATTGATGCTGATCCTCGTCCTCCAGACCGTATTCCAGATCCCGCAGGATCTCTTTTTCGTCTTTGAAGCGCCGGATCTGTCCGTCATCCATGACCTCTTCAAAAAGACTGGGAGTTTTGATGGCGATCTCAGCCAGGTACTCGGAGCGGTCGAACAGCAGCAGAAGAAGGTCCAGTGTGAAAGGGGAGGAAAACCAGTTTTCGTAAAGCCCCTGGCGGCCGCCGTAATTCTGGATGAAACTGTCCAGACGCGCCAATACACGATCCGGATCGGAAAAGATGCGCACGGCGCGGCGTCCCCGCATATTGAATTGAAAGCCGGGCTGCTCCAGCAGCAGGCGGATGCGCTGCTCCGATGGACAAAGCTGGAAGATGCGTGGCAGCAGTTTCCAGCCTAATTCCACAGTGCGCTTGGATACATGGACATAGCCGGGACCCGTCACAAAGGTGCGGATCAGTTTGTAAGCCACTTCCGGCGCTTTGAATCCAATGCGCACCAGCAGGTCTTTCCATTCCCCTTCGTAGTCATCAAAATCCGGAGGCAGAGTCAGAGAGATATTTTGCGAGGCGTTGTGACCGGGATCATCCAGTTGATAATCCGCGGCGTTTTCGGAGTGGATGACCTTCTCGAACACACGGCGGACTTCCTTTTGGAACAGTTCACATTGTTTGTCGAATTCTTTCGTGTTTTTGAAACCTGTCAGCAGAGCTAGACGCTGGCGCCGTTCGGGGCTTTGCGGCAGGGTGTGGGTCTGCTGGTTTTCTTCTATCTGCAGACGGTGTTCCACATCACGGTAAAAGCGGTAAGCCTTGATCAGCAGCAGAGAATCCGATGTGGACAACTGGCCGTAAGCAGCCAGTTTTTCCAATAACAGAAGGGTTTGTCCGCCTTGTAGATAGGGCATTCTTCCGGCGTGGAGCACCTGGATGGTCTGAACAATGAATTCGATCTCGCGGATACCGCCTTGTCCCAGCTTGACATTCCGCTGGAGTTCACCGGATTTGACGACCTCTTTTTCGATCCTGTCCTTCATTTCCGCCACTTCTCCCGGTACCTGCTCACTGATGCTGCGGGGATAACGGAAAGGCTGGATCATGTCAATAAAGTCCGCGGCCAGACTGGATGAGCCGGCCACATAACGCGCCTTGATCAGCATCATGCGCTCCCAGGTGCGTCCCCATTGGGCATAGTAATTCTCATAACTTTCCAGGGAACGGACCAGCGGTCCTCCGCTGCCTTCGGGACGCAGTCGCAGGTCGATGCGGTAGAGCCAGCCGTCACGAGTCGATTTACTGACTTCCGAGATGATGCTTTCGGCCAGACGGGTGAAAAATTGATGATTGTTCAGGGCATGACTGCCGGGGATGTCGCCGGGTTCGGGAGTTTCTTTAAAGACGAAACCTTCTTCCGAATAGATGAAAATGACATCTACATCCGAGCTGTAGTTCAATTCCTGTCCGCCCAGCTTGCCCAGACCGATGATGCTGAAGTCGCTGCGCACCCAGTTCCCGTCGCCGTCTTTATAGTAGGGGACGCCGATCTTCTCGGTCAACTGTAGCCAGCTGAGACGAAAAACGGACTGGAGACAGAGATCTGCCAGATTGGAAAGTTCCAGGAGGATTTGCTCCGTGGAACACAGTTTATTGAGATCGCGCACCGCGATGCGGAAGATATGCTTCAGCTTGAACTCTCTCAGCAACCGGCCTGTCGCCTCGAAATCCCGGTTGGCTATCTCCTCCACCAGCAGTTCGGACAACTCGTGACGCAATGTGCTGACAGGCATCGAAGTCCGCAGCTCGATCTCGTCAAAGAGGTTTTTCTTGAGCCATTCCGGGTGCTGCACGAGTTCTTCCAGGAAGAAATGAGAGCTGGTAATGATCCTGATGAGACAGCGGATCTGCGTTTCTGACATTTCGTTCAGGATCCGCGGAATGGCGGGGTCGGATTCTCCCAGCCGCTTGTAGAGCAGTTTTATTTTTTGCGGTTCTTCTTCAGAGAGGAGTTGTTTTTCAAAAAATGGATTCATAGCGGCTTGTAGATTTAGAAAGGGTTAGGAACGGCGGATGATAACTATCACGGCCTGCTGCAGCGCCAGAGCGGGGTCACCGCCGCTGAAGACGAGCTTGCGGTTGCATTCCAGCAGGGTTTCCATCGCGTGGACCAGTTCCGCGGAAGTGTACTTTTTCGCGTGCGTGATGTTTTGTTTGACCATGAAGGGGTGCATCAGCGCCGGGTTGAATTTTTTATCGTTTGGCAGGATGCCGTCGGGGATATTGATCTTGGCCTGACGAGAGCCTTCCGAGACATAACCGTTAGCGATCATCTCATGCAGAAGGAGCATGGTGCGCACCTTGCTGATGATGCCGTAGAGGATGCCGACTTCGCTCATGCTGCGGTCGGTCTTCAGTTCGGCCAGATCATTGTCCAGCAGGCGGATCGCGCGGGCCAGATCCCGTTCGCCGATCGCGTCGGTCAGCGCGAAGCTTTTGGATTGTTTGCCGCGGGTGACCAGTGTCAGGACATCTTCCTCGGTGATCCGGGTGCGCTCGCCCGTGTAAATGATCAGTTTTTCCAGTTCGCTGTTCATCTGGCGCAGGTTGGCTCCCACGAACAGCAGCATGGTCTGAATGGCTCTGGAATCCAGAGTCTTTCCGTTCTGTCGGGCGGTATCGATCAGCCAGGCTTCCATTTTGCTTTCCCAGTCACGGTCTTTGGAGGAGATGGTTTCATGTTTTTCCATCACCGCGATCTTGGCCATAACTTTGTAGAAGGTCCGTGTCGCGCTGAACTTGCCGGATGTGATGAGCAGACGGATCCCCCTGAAATCGAATTTCTTGAGCATTTCCGCCAGACGGGTCAGCTTGTCGGTGACATCTTTGGAACCGGCGGTGCGGTCTTCCCCCAGAAAACTGCAGTTTTTGAACCAGATCAGCTTGACTCCGCCAAAGAAGGGAAGCGTCAGCAGCGCTTCTTCCAGCCGTTCCAGAGCCTCTTTTGCCTCGCCGGCGGTGCCCGCGGCGGCATCTATGATCTCCGCGTCGTTGCCGCCGAACTCCTCCTGCCATTGGGAGAAGATCTGCTGGCCGCGTTCTTTGATAGTGAACTCGTCATCTCCAAAAATAACGGTAACGGGGGATTGTGTTTTAGATTCCGGCATGGTTTCAGGAGTACTTCTTTTTCAGTTCTTTATAAATTTCTTGAACGTCTTCCAGTCTCTCCAGCAGGGAGCGAAGGATAAAGACAGGCTTTTTCAGGTTCTGGGACAGGATGAAACTGTCGCTGGGACGCGCGTCCACCTCTGCGATCTTGCGGCCCAGCTCGTTTTGCTGGCTTAGCGTGATCCGGGCATAGTAAACATCATCCTGCATATCTGTGATAACAGTGTGGACTAACTCGATGCCGAAACCGGCAAAGAAGTTGGTGATCAGGTCGTGAGTAGTGGGGCGTTCGGATATTTGGCCGATATGCTGCATCCCCAATGTGTATCCGGCGGTCACATCCACTTGGATCACAAAGAGTTTCTTTTCGGCTTCCAGAAAAACAGCCACTCCCTGGTGAGCGGGAAGGATATCTTTCACCTTTACGAGAACCAGTTCCTTACCTGTCATCAGGCTCATTTTAACCGCGGCGGACGGCTTAGACAAGCCCTGTCTCGTTGTCGCGCGGCTGAAATGCTCGTGTTGTCGTTATTTCACAGTCGCGGAATAACCTGTCTCTGTGATGGCCTTGATGATTTCCTCATCGCTGGCGGAGCCTTCCACCGTGGCGATGCCTGAGGCCAGATCGACCTCCGCGTTCGTGACACCATCTATTTGACGGAGTGTTTTCTCCACATTCGCGCGGCAGTGATTGCACATCATGCCTTCCACTTTGAATTGTCGTTTTCCCATTGTCTGAATGTTTGATTGATCGTTTTGGGTGGGGATAAATCGTTTGATCAGAGCGTACATGAGCAGTCCGCCGAACACAACACTGCACAGGATGTTGAAGAGGGCGGGCGACTCGTGACAGCAGATGCCCGATTGGACCAGATGAGATGTAAACCAATCACGTGGAAGCAGATAATCCACTCCCAAGCCGAACACGACAGCCCCGAAGGTAATGGAGAGTAGATAGCACCACAGGGCTTTCCAGCCCAGCACATTGCGGATCACCAGTATGGATGCCATATTGGAAGCGGGCCCCGCCATCAGCAGCACGAGAGCCGCGCCCGGAGAGATGCCCTTGAGCATCAGGGCGACAGCAATGGGGATAGAACCCGTGGCGCACACATACATCGGTATGGATATAGCGAGCATCAGGAGCATACTGACTATTGGCGTGTCGGCAAAGCACATGAAGAAATCATCGGGTACAAAGATGGTGATGAGTCCCGCGATGACCAATCCCAGCGCGAGCCACCGTCCAATATCCTGGACCATACCGATATAGCCATAGCGCAGAGCCTCTGCGCAGCGTTGTCCGAAAGACAGCTTTTCCACAGACTGTTCTGATCGCTGACAGACGTTCTCAGGCGTATCACCGCGCACGGCTATATTGACCGCTTGTCCGCCCAGGAGAGCTGTCGCCAGCGCCGCCACGGGCCGGAGGATGGCAAACGGGATGCCGAGCAGCGAGGCCGTAGCCAGGATGGAGTCAACACCTGTCTGGGGTGTTGCTATCAGAAATGAGGTCGTGGCACCCTTCGATGCGCCTTCCTTGCGCAATGACATCGCGGTGGGGATCACACCGCAGGAGCAAAGCGGCAGGGGAATACCGATCATGGCCGCCCACAGAACGGAGCGGAAGTCATTGCCGCCCAGGTAACGGCGATAGAGCGCGACCGGCACAAAGGCATGCAGCAGTCCCGCGAAACCGAATCCCAAAAGCAGATACGGCGACATTTCGTTTATCAGCATCCAGATCTCTTGCATGATAAAATAATCATTTCCTGTTGAAAGGGAAGGATATCTTCCCCTTTATGAGGTGCCAGCTTCTGGTCTGGCATCACCGCGTATTTTAACAGCGGAGAATAGCTGTGACAAGTTAAATTAAGCCCTGGGAAATAATTTATAAATTACCTTATTTTATTAGCCAGGACAAATTCACGCTGTGTGGAGCGAAAAATCATGGGAAGAATGTTTTATTGATGTTTATCGTCAAAAATATTATCCTGACCCCGTTGCTGTTTAACAGATGCTGGAAAACAGTCAATGATGTGAAAATGGATATGTTAAAAAACAAATGCAGCTTGTGGGCGGCCGTGGCGGCGCTCCTGTTCGTATATACCCCCGCGCAGACAGTGGCTCAGACTAACGCTCCCGCGCAGCCTGTGACCACGACAAATGCCCCGGCTTTAACGTCCGCGGATCTGCCGGATTGGCTTTCCAGACCGCTGACACTGGAGGAGTGCCTCAATATCGCTCTGGCCAACAACAGCGATATCAAAGAATCCCAGTTTGATGTAGAGTCGGCTATAGGACAGGCCATTACGAACCGAGCCATCGTCATCCCCAAGGTCGTGGGCAAAATGGGTGTCAATCGTGTGCAGGATCAGTATATTGAGCGGATGCCGGGATCGACTCTGGATGTCCCGACGGATTCCTGGACCTCCAGCATCCTCGTGCAGCAGCAGTTTTTCAAGGGCGGACAGATGGCCGCTTCCTTGAAGATCGCCAGGCATTTGAAAGAACAGGCCATTTACTCGCACCGCGCCAAGATCGCCAATGTGCTGACAGATGTGAAGACCCGTTATTATGACGTGCTGCTGGCCTTGGAGCGGATCAAGGTCAATGAAGCGTCAGTCGCGCTGCTGACCAAGGAACTGGAGGACAGCCAGCGCCGGTTCAAAGCCAAGACGGTGCCCAAATTCAACGTACTGCGCGCGGAAGTGCAGCTGGCCAACGCCCAGCCTCCGCTGATCCAGGCACGCAATGACTACCGCATTGCCAAAAACGATTTATGCAATCTGCTGGGATATAACATCCCCCGGACCGTTTGGGAGGATATCCCGCTGAACCTGGTCGGCAAACTGGAAGCGCAGCCCTTTGAGATCAACCTCAGCGAGGCGATGGCTCAGGCTATTGAGAAACGTCCGGAGCTGGGAGCCCTGCGCGAGACCGAGATCATCGCCCAGCAGGGAGTAAGGATGGCCAAAGGAAATTACCTGCCGGGCATCGTCGGTTATGGCGGTTACCGCAGCACCAGTTCTTCCTACAAGACCGACCTGACCGATATCTATCACGGCTGGGTGATCGGCGGTGAGCTGAACTGGAGCCTGTTCGATGGGCTGATGACGAAAGGTGCCGTGGATATGGCCAAGGCGCGCCTTTCCAAGACCGAAGAGCAGTTGGCCGACACTGTGCGTGATATCGAGGTCGAGGTCCGTAGTGCTTATTCCAGCTTTATCGAAGCCAAGGAAACTCTGGAATCCCAGGAAAAGAACGTGGAACTGGCCGAAGAAGCTCTGCGTCTGGCCAACGCGCTGGAATCAGCCGGCAGCGGTACCCAGCTGGATGTTCTGGACGCGGAAACAGCTCTGACACAGGCACGCACGACCTGGGTGAACGCTTTGAGGAATTATTCCGTCAGCCTGGCGAATCTGGAACGCGCCATTGGCATCACCGTCCAGACGACCGGCGAGATCGAGACCGAATAAGCCCAAAATCGCCGTTAGGGATGGAAA
>DBVN01000007.1 GCA_002308515.1 Verrucomicrobia bacterium UBA1263
CAGCCACTTCATCGGCTTCCGCTTGTGCCTCTCCTATAGCTCAGGGATCCGATGGATTTCGGATAAGTGAACAGGTGGATGTTCCTGTTCTTGAGTCCTAGCGGTTCAAGACAAAATAAAATACAAATAGAATGGCTGGTAGGCAAATGCCGAAGGTCATTCTATTTTTGTATAAAAACCTCGACAGTATTTCCCGCCGGGGATTTTTTAATCCTAATGGCGATTCTGGGTTTAAAAAGGATAAGAAAAAATAGTTTTTTTGATCTTTAAATGATTAAAATCTTCCGCATTAACACGCCTTGACACGGTAAAGAGACGAGGTCCGCAAGCCTCGTTTTTTTATTATCCTATCGCGGCCAGCTCATCCAGTGAGGAGTGGACCGGAACAGGACGATAGTTAGGTTTCAATTCGCCGTTTTCATCCAGGAAGCGTGTCCGCTGGCGCAGATATTGCGCTATGGCATCTTGGTATTGTTGGAAGGTCTCGCACTGGCAAAGATTCCTGTTCAATTCCTTGGAAGGTCCCATCCGCTTGGTATAGAAAGGCGCGATCTTCCGAAACTGTGTGCAGGCGGAAAACTCGCTGAAAGCCTCGATCATTCTTTGAAGGTGTTCTGTCATGAAATGGAGCCGTTCTTCAAAGGAGATCGNNATCTGTGAAAAGAGCCACGGGTTGTAAAAAGCGCCTCGTCCGATGGAGAGCCCGGCGGCTCCCGTCTGTTTCAGCATAAAAATGGCGTTCTCCGCCGTGGTCACGTCGCCATTGGCCAGTACCGGGATCTTCGGCGCGGACTGGACGACTTCCCGGATGCCGTTCAAATCAACATTGCCGGAGAATCCTTGGGAGCGGGTGCGTCCGTGAATGGTGACTGCCTGAACACCGAGTTCCTGAAAAGCATAAGCCAGCTTGGGAGCGACGATCTGATCCGGTGTCATGCCCAGCCGCATTTTGACGGTGACCGGGATCCTGACGGATTGGACGACAGCTTCCACAAGACGGATGGCGTGTTCCGGATCCGCCAGCAGCGCGGAGCCTCCTCCGCTTTTGATGACTTTGGGCGCGGGACATCCCATGTTGATATCCACTCCGGCGGCACCCTGAGCCTCGACGATGCGCGCGGCCTCGGCTGTTTCGCGGATGACACCGCTGAAGAGCTGCACGAAGCAGGGAGAATCTTTATCAGTGGTCTTGCTCAGTTTCAGTGCCTCATCCCTGCGCTCCATCAGGGAACGCGCGTTGACCAGCTCCGTGATGGTCCAGTCCAGTCCGCCTGCTTTTTCCCGGATAAGTTCACGGAACGGCAGATTGGTATAACCAGCCATCGGTGCCAACACCAGCAAAGGGCGTGAAGCGGAAAAGACGGCCGGAATCATAAGGAGAGCAGATAAGTTTCCAGGGCTTGCAGTTCGTGTTCATCCAGTCCCTGAGTATGCCCGTGGAGATCCCGGGGATTGTGTGTGGTCAGAAGTTCGCGGATGGACGCGGCAGAGCCGTCATGCAGGTAGGGAGCCGTGCGCCAGATCTCTCTTAAACTGGGGGTGTCGAAAGCCTGATGGGGTTTGTCGTATTCACCGGCGGTGCCCACATCGTAAAGATTCATATCGGTGAAGTATTCTCCGTTATGACAGTTGGAACAGCCTGTCCGCGCGGATCCAAAGAGCGCTTTTCCTTCCTTTGCCAGAGGGGTCAGTTCCCCCTGGGGATCCAGCAGAGGACTGGGAAGCGGTTTGAGCGATTTCAGGTAAGCATCTATGGCCTGGGCTTCGGCTTCAGGACGGACGGTGAAAAGGATATAGCGAATGCCGGAGCGGACAGCCGTTTCGGCATCTGCGCGGATGCCTGTACTCATACAGGGCGGTGTCCGGTGAGATAAAAGGAGCGATTTGGTGTTCTTGGGATTGCCGATCCCGTCATTGAGCAAATCCCAGTTGAGACCGTCCACACGAGCATCGGAGGAGTGACAGCTGGCGCAGGACTGCCATCCCTGAAAACAGATGGAAGCATCATTGAAAAGCTGTTCTCCCCAGTGGACCGGGTCTTGGATGTTCGCGGCCGCTGTGTCATTTTTTGTCAGGGGGATGGTTCGCGCTTTGAGCTTCGCGGCATTCAGTTCGATCTTATCCGCCGAGTCGCTGAAATAGTGGACGGCATAGACCGCTTGTTCCGTAACGGCAAGGGATCGGGGGCCGTTCCCGGTGAGTTTCACTCGTTCCCGCAGTCCTGTCAGGAATGACAGATCGTTGGGCAGGTTTTCGATTTGCTCTTTCGATAATTTTTGGATCTTCTCCAGCAGTTTTTGAAAGGAGATGACGCTGAGTTCATGCGTCCCGGCATGGGAGACTATCAGCCGTGTCCCGTCATGGCTCCATTGGACGGCCCAGGGATTGGCGGCACCGCTGTCCACATTATCCAGCAGCACCGTGCAGAACCGTTCCTGTTTTTCGAGGTCGATCAGGGTCAGCGCGTTGCTGTTCATCCAGCCGTGATCCACTTGTGTGGTGGGCAATGTATAGCGTCCCAACAGATGAGCCGTTGCCGCGTAGTGTCCATCCGGGGAAACGCGGATATCACGGATACCGATGGAACCGTTGGGCAGCAGGAATTCTTTTATCAGCTCCCCGGTTGCCGCGTCCAGCAGACTGATCCCGCAGGCAACGACTTCCGCCGTGGCAGCCATCCGCGGCAGACTGTGACTGACGACGAGCTGTTTGCCGTCGGGTGTCACATCCAGACTGAAAGGCGCTCTGGAGGTTTTGACACGGTAGATCTTTTTGCCGTTTTCGGTATCGTAAGCTGTGACCGTGTCTTCAAAGTGATCGCAGACATAGAGTCTTTTGCCGTCCGGACTCAGAACGGGTGATCTCGCGCCGAAACCGGCTTCCCATACTTCGGGATTGTCCGGTTTAAGGTTGGGGGTAAATCCCGCGAACGCGTAAACGCGGCCTTTGCCTGTCTCATTGTCGGAACAGGTGATGAAAAGAATTGTCTGCTTGGGATCTTTCGAGCCGGGTGCCAGGGTGAATCCTGTCGCGTTCGGCGGGATGGACCAGGAACCTTTCGGCCGGGTGTCATCCAGTATTTGAATGACGTTTTGTCCCGGACACAAAATGAAAGTTTGGGAGGAAAAATTTTTTATATCGCAAGGATATGACCAAGAAGGCAAGGCTCCGGTCTCTGCCGGCGCGCCTTGCCCTTCTTCGTACAGGAGCCATCCCGCGGAGATCACCAGTATCAGCATCCACCGGATCAGTGGAACGTGCGGTGATCCAGTTGAACGGGAGTGACTCTGTTCATTCATATTTTACAGCTTGCCCCAGCCGGGACGATAATCACGTTTGACGTATTTATTCGCTTCTTTCAGATCAAACTTCATGGATCTGGCTTTCCATTTGAGCGTTGTATGCGGGAAGCGGCAAGCCACACTGCCCAGGAGAACACCTTCGGTCAGAGGTCCGGCATAGTCGAATCCGGCTGTCGTCTTATCTTCGCCGCGGACGGCGTTGATGAATTGATGCCAGTGGTTGTTCGCAGGCAGGGTGATCAGTTTTTCTACTTCCGGAACTTTTTCGTATTTGTCGCCATTCTTCTTGAAAATGCTGGGCATACTCCAGTGCGGGATCAGGTAGAAGCCGTCGGTGCCCATGAAGAGGCTGCCGGCCCTAGGAATGTCGCCGATCTGGTCAATGATTTCTTTGGGCGGACGTTCCGCTCCGTCGTACCAGTGGACATGAATGGTCTTGTCCGCGGTGTATTCCGTACCGGGGAAGATATAGTCAATGGACGTTCGGGTCTGCCAGAAAGACTGGTTCGGGGTCTCATCGCATTCGGAACGGACACTGATGGGCGATTTCAGTTTCAGCGCGGCAAAGACGTTGTCAAAGATGTGACATCCAAAGTCGCCGAAAGCGCCTGTGCCCAGATCCAGGATGTGACGCCACACTCCGGGATGATAATACTTGGCCAGGTACGGACGTTCCTTGGCTACGTTCAGCCAGAGATCCCAATCCAGATTGCTGGGGATCGGATCCGCCGTGGTGGGCAGAGCCTCTTTGGAGCCGTAAACGGCACTCTGCCAGGACCAGGTCTCTTTGATCTTGCCGATGATGCCTTCCTGGATCAGTTTGACGGTGTTCCGGTACAGTTCATGGGAATGGATCTGGATACCCATCTGGGTAATGATCTTGTGCTTGGCGGCGTATTGGGTCAGCTTGCGTACTTCATAGAGATCGTGTGCCATTGGCTTCTGGCAATAGACATGGATGCCCCGCTTCATCGCGCTCATGGCCATGATCGCGTGCGTGTGATCCGGTGTCGAGACGTTCAGACAGTCGATGTCTTTTTCTTTATCCAGAAGCTCGCGGTAATCTCTGTATACCTTCAGATCAGGATGCGCGCTCTTGATATCCCTCAGATAATTAGTATCCACATCGGCCGCGGCAACATAATCTACATTAGGATGAGAAATGATCGCATTGATGTCGGCTCTGGCCATGTTCGC
>DBVN01000002.1:0-4325 GCA_002308515.1 Verrucomicrobia bacterium UBA1263
GCTGGCGATGCTGCCGCTGACGATGTCCACGGTGCTGATCAATAACTTGTTAGCACGGGGAAATTATAAAATGGTTCCCTGGCTTTGGATGGCGGCGGGCGCTTATTTAGTGACTCTGATCTTCAGGCACGAGAGCTTTATCCAGGTGATCGGGATGATCGGGCTGTTCAATACTCTGATGCTGGGTATTGTCCTCTTTTTCAGCCTCAGACAGAAGTAACTACATCATGTTTCTGTTGTAATACAGCCACAGAGCTCCGCCAAAGAGCGCGGCCAGCAGAATGGCTGTGATAAAGGCCTTGAGACGGATCATGCGGCGGCGGTGTTTCGCGCCGCGGCCTTGTCCCGGCAGAATGTAAAAACGGTTGGCCTCTCTCTTCTTTCTGCGCCGTTCTCTTCGTTCGTCTCTCTCAGTATCTGTATCTCTGCTCATAACTATGGAAACGATCTTTAATATTTCTTTGAGAATCTCTTATGAGAATCATCATCATCCTGTTTGGGCGCGGGTGCCGGCTCAGCGGGTTCGGGAGCGGCAGCGGGCGCGCTTTCGGTTCCAGAAGTGAAAGAAACGGATGAGGAAGAGGTGGTTCCATCCGGAGTGACCAGACCGGACGGAGGAGTATAAAGACCGGATTCGGTCTGACCGCCTTTTTCAGCCTGAGCTTTTTCAATAGCCTGGATGGTGTGAGCAAAGATGTCATGAAGCTGCTCGATGCTGTGGGTGATCAGTTCATCCTCTTTTTGGGAGAGGTTGCCTTTGGTCTTTTCCTTGAGCATTTCCAGGGTCGCGATCAGCATTTGCGCGGTGTCCAGATCCAGGACACGCTGGCCGCTGTTGGGATCCGGTATCTGCCCCAGAGTGAAAAGGGCTGTGCGGGTCTGCTGGATAACGAGGTTGGAGAACATGGCTTCCAGGATCTGCTCCTCGCTCATGTTTTCATCGGCTTCTCCCTGGAGATCAGTGGGTTGTTTATCGATATTCATTGTAAATCAAAGTTTATCTTATTCAAGGCCGTAGGTTTTACAGAGAATCTCAGTGGTTACCTTCAGTCGTTCACGGATGGGACACACATGCAGGATGGATTGACGATCCGGACCGGGAATGACCAGTGTACTGCCAATGAGATCAGCCAGTGTACCGGGCTGGTCAACGTGATGCAGATAAGCCATAAAATCTTCCAGAGGGGTTTCACTGTGTCCATTTTTCGGATGGATCGTCGGGATAACAGCAGGCGTGGAATGTGAAGGAGGAGGCAGGTTGATGGCCTTGAATTTCATCTTTTTGACGATCAGATTCACCTTTTGCCTGAGATTATTTGCCAGTATTTGAATGGATTTGGATTGGGGCTGGTCTTCTTTCAGAGGGTTGATCCGATAGACTGCATAGGGACGTTTTTGGACGCAGTGTTCCAGAGAAACTCTTGCAAGTCCTTGTAAAATAATACGATAAGTTTTATCAATGCGGATCGCCGCGCGAATAAGCCCGATCCCGCAGACCTCGGAAGGTTTCTTTGTTAAAGGCTCTTCATAGGCCAGAACAAACACCCGATGTCCTTCCAAAACATCAGCAACCATCTTGATGTGAGATGGTTTTTGTACTTTTAAAGGATAGGTCGCCCCCGGAAAAAGAGTTGCTTCCGGAAGAACCATTACGGGTATGTTGATCGGTAACTCCACCGGGGAAAAAGTATGAGCGAAAAAGAAGACGATTGCAAGTTGAAGTTCTGTGTTGCAAAAAATGGAAGGACTGTTAAAATGTGTGCGCGATGAAGGTTAAATTTGTCTTAGCATTGCTACTGATTATATGTATCGCCCTGGGCGGGTTGTACTACTCGACCTATAAGGATGACCAATTCAAGATCAACAATCTGAATGAGGAAAAAGCGAAATTAAGCAGTCAGTTGAATGATTACGCGGATCAGAACATGACCTTGAACTCCAAAGTTCAAAAGCTTCAGAGTGAGCTGCAGGTCGTTCATGCCGAGAATGCAAAGCTTTCCAATGAGCTGGCCCAGACGACTGCCCGTTTGAACAAAACGGAGGCGGACGCGGCTGTCGCAGCGAAGAACGCAGAAGATACGATTGCCCAGAAAGACCAGCAGATCAGTGGATTAAATAACGAAAAGAGTGATTTGATCTCTCGTCTGGCGGCGCTGGATGAGTCTATCAAGAAGTTGGAAGGCGAATTGAGTGATACCAGCGGAAAACTCAATGTTTCTGAAAAGAATCGTGAGTTTTTGATCGCTGAACTGAAACGGCTCCAGACCGAGAAAGCGGAATTGGAACGTCAGCTGAACAGTATCGACTTCCTGACGGAACAGGTACGCCGTCTGAAACAGGAGACCAGTGTGTCCGGACGTTTGGATATCGTCCGCAAGGGCATCTATGGATTCCGCAAAGGCGGTGAGCGCATGGTCTTCAGCAATGACCGCGCAGTCCGCGGACAGTCCAAGACCAATTACAATCTGAATGTGGAGATCCATCAGGACGGAGGAGCGAAACAAGCTCCGGCTGAGGAACCAGCAGAGTCTGAATAAGTCTTTGGACCGTTTAGTTAAAGAAATATTTTGACAAGCGGGAGTCTCACAAGAGGCTCCCGTATTGTCTTGTTATTATACATAAGTAGCTATGGATTGGTTAGTTGTTATTATTTTGGGTATCATTGAGGGAATCACAGAGTTCCTTCCTATTTCTTCCACAGGCCATCTGCTGATGGCGCAGGCGTTTCTGCCTAAGATCCAGGGGTTTTCCACAGAACAGCTCAAGATGTTCGATGTGGTCATCCAGAGCGGCGCGGTGCTGGCGGTGATCGTTGTTTTTTACAACCGGTGCAAGCAGCTGCTTCTGGAGTGGAAGAAACCCGATGTGCGGGATTATCTGTTGAAGCTGATCGCGGCTTTCTTCATTACGGGAGCCGGTGGTTTGATCTTGAAGAAGAGCGGATTGTGTCTGCCCGATGAGGCGGCTCCGGTGGCCTGGGCGACTTTTATCGGCGGTTTTGTGATCCTGGGAGTGGAGTATTGGGTCAAGGATAAGAAACTGAGTGATCTGCTTCCATGGCATATCGTTATCGCGATCGGTATCGCCCAGTTGATCGCGGCGGTCTTTCCGGGAGCCAGCCGCAGCGGCACAACGATCCTGCTGGCTTTGGCCTTGGGAGCCAGCCGCAGATCCGCCACAGAGTTTTCTTTCATTCTGGGCATCCCCACATTGGTTTCCGCCGGCGGTCTGGAATTTGCGGAGTGTCTGCACGACACCGGGTTCCATCAGCCCTGGGGACTGCTGATCGTGGGATTGATCGTTTCGGCGGTGACAGCGTTTGTGGCGGTCAAGTGGCTGCTGAGGTATGTCCAGTCTCATAATTTCGTTGGTTTCGGCTGGTATCGTATTGTTGTGGGCGGGATCATATTAGGCTGTGTTCTGGCCGGGTATATCCAATAATCGGCCCGGAACGATATTTCCGGTTTACGCGTTCTCTTTTTAGGGATAAAATATCCGCATGTTTACGGGTATCGTTGAGGAGACCGGCATCGTAAAGGAAGTCAGAGAAGGCCAGAAATCTTATGAGCTGGCTCTGACGGCGAATGTATGCGGTCAGGAGATCCAAATCGGCGGCAGTTTGGCTGTGAACGGCTGTTGTCTGACGCTAGTCAAAGAGAGTCAAAATAATGGTGAACGCTGGCTGTGGTTCGATCTTCTCAAAGAGACCTGGGTGCGGACAAATCTGCAGTATGTCCAGCCAGGTTCTCTGGTGAATCTGGAACGCCCTCTGAGAGCCGGAGCGGAGCTGGGAGGTCATTTTGTGACAGGTCATGTGGATGGTCTGGGAAAGATCGTCCACTGGGAGCAGCAGGGCAAGGACTGGATGCTGGATATCGAACCGCCCGAAGAATTGATGAAGTATCTTGTGTTCAAGGGGAGTATCGCGGTGGACGGGATCAGTCTGACGGTTGCCGCCGTGAATGAAAAAACTTTCCGGATATGGATCATCCCTCACACGATCGAAATCACGGCTTTGAAAGAGCGGAAGGTCGGTTCTTACGTGAACCTGGAAACGGATATTTTAGGCAAATATGTGGAACGGTTGATGCTCTTGCGTAAGTAAGGAGGAGCGGACACGTTCTTTGTTATTATGACAAGGTTCATTTTTATTTTATTATTTTGGCTGGGAATCATGAGTTCCGGTCTGGCTCAGGACGGGAAACCCGCGGAAGCACCTGCCGAAGCTCCAAAGGCTCCCGCGCCCGCTGTACAGGAAGCCCCTAAGACGCAGGAAACGCCCAAGGCTCCGGCAGAGAATCCTTCTGCCGCGCCCACGGCCAAAG
>DBVN01000002.1:4330-21336 GCA_002308515.1 Verrucomicrobia bacterium UBA1263
ACCGCCTGAGCAGCCGGCAGCTTCGCCCCAGCCGGATGAAGCGGCGGTTTTCAACGCGGCTGTCGCGGCTTATAATGATAATCTGTATGAACGCGCCTATAAGGAGTTTGGTGATTTCTGCGCAAAATATCCCCAGTCCACGAACCTGGTCAACGCGACTGTCTATCAGGGATTGTCTCTTTATCGCGATGGCAAGTACACGGAGATGTTGAATTTTTTCCAGCCGCTGGTGGCGGATACGAACACCACTATTTTGAGCGAGGGGAAAGACCGCTACGGTTTTTGGTCCGGGATGGCCTTTTTCAAATTGGGAGATTATCCGAAAACGGTCAGTCTTTTGGAATCTGTGGTCAGGGATCATCCCAATTCGCCGCTTGTGCCTCAGTCATTTTATTACATGGGAGCGGCATTCAAACGGCTGGGCGCAAATAAAAGGGCAATCGATTTGTTTGAAGATCCTCAGGGATTGTTTCTCAAAATAGCGGAAAAGGATCCCAATAATGTCAATGTGATCCAGGTGCGTCTTTTGCTGGCGGAAATGCATCTGATCCAGAATGAATTTGCTCAGGCTCAGGCGGTGCTGGACAAGGTGGCGGATAATAATCTGCCACCGGAATTGCAGTGGCACCGTTTATATTTGCTGACCCGGCTGAGTCTGGCGCAGCAGGATGTCAAAGGCGCCGGTCTGAATGTGACGAATCTGCTGGTTTTGACGACAAACCTTGGATTGCTCAATTTAGAGTATCAGGGACTGGCATTGCAGGGTGATCTTCTGAAACAGGAAAACCGTATGGAGGAGGCCGCACAGGTCTATGAAAAGAACCTGGCCAACAAATTGATTTCTTTGGATGACCGCTGTATGGCGCTGATGAATACGGTAAGGATCCGGCTGGAACAGAAGAAACAGGATGCCGCCATCAAACTGCTGGAAAATTTTATGCGGGAAACGGACGGCAAGCCCTATAATGATGAGATACTGGTCACGCTGGGGAATCTTTATTTACAGAATTATTATCAGGGGACCGCTCCAGTGCGTCTGATCAAGTCCGGCCGCGGTGTGGATAATCCGCAGGTCAGTTCGGCTTTTAACTGCTATACGAATTTGATCGGAACCTTTACCAACAGTGTTTATCTGCCCAGGGCTTTTCTGGATCTGGGATTATGCTACTGGGAACTGGGAGATGTAAAGAACGCGCAGACCCAGTTTGAAAAAGCGGTGGATCTGCTGCCGGCTTCAGAAGACAACGCTTTGGCACGCGTCAAGCTGTCAGAGCTGCAGTTTTATCGGAAGGATTTTGTGTCTGTTCTGGGTACATTGGCAGAGTATATGAAGATATACGCGGAAGATCAAAGCATCCCCGCGGAAATTCAGGAGCAGGCTTATCACATCCAGCTTTGTTCCGCTATCGAACTCGGTGATGAGGAGCTGGCCAGAAAGACCATGAACGCCGTGCGCGAGCGATACCCCAAAGGAGTCTTTACAGAGCGGGATCTGATATGCTTTGGAAATTTCCTGTGCGACATTGGCAAGCCGGCGGAGGGACGTTTCCAGTTTCAGGAATGTTTAAAGCTTTCGCCGGAAAGTTCTATCCTGCCGGAAATATCCTATTCGCAGGCGCGCAGCTGGCTTTATGAGAGAAAGTTTGATGAGGCGATCAGCGCGTATCAAGAGTGGCTGGAGCATAATCCGGAAACATCACCCAATTATGTGACGGCGCAGTTTGAGCTGATCTGGTGTTACGCGCAGCGCGGTGACGCGGACGCGTCAAAGAAATTCCAGGACTTTTTAAAAAAATATCCGGACAGTTCTTATTCCATTCTCGCGCGGAAATGGATCGCGGATGATCATTTCAACAAGCATGAGTTTACCAGCGCGGAATCAGTTTATCAGAGCATCTACAGTCAGACCAATGTGCTGGCAGATACGGACAGTTTTGCCCTGAATGCCAGATTGATGGCGGCCCGCACCGCTTTCAACCGCGGCGGTTACAAGGATGCTTCAGTCTATTTGACACGTCTGATCAATATCCTTCAGGAGAACAAGACCGATCAGGACGATATGCTGGATGAGGCTTTCATCCTGCTGGGTGATTCTTTGTCGGAACAGGTCAATCTGGAGAAAGATCATCCGAAGCAGCTGGAGCGTTTTGCCGAAGCGATCAACGCGTATTCCAGGGTCAATGAAACGAACCGGTTAGGTGGTGTGGCGCTGACACGTATCGCGAACTGCCATTTTCAGATGGCAACCGGAGAACCCGTTGATAAGAAACGCATGGAACTGGCACAGCAGTTTTATGAAAAAGCGATGTCCGCTCCTCTGAACAGCGTGGCGACACGTTTAAAGGCAGAACTGGGTTTGGCGGCTTTGTATCAATACAAGGCGGAACTGACTACACTGGAGCAGAAGGAGAGAGATAAATCACTGGAAGACGCGCTGGAACATTATCTGAATGTCTTTTACTGGAATGAGAACGGCAACAAAGAATTCGATCTGTTCTGCATCCAAAAAGGCGGGATGGAAGCTGGTCGGATCCTGGAAAATCTCGGCCGGTGGAAAGAAGCTGGCGGTGTTTATGAAAGACTTTTGACTTATGTTCCATCGCTGCAGCCTTTGCTGAAAAAGAAGATCGCCTACGCGATGGAACAATACCCGAGCGAAAGAAGGGGAAATCCGTAGTATGAAAACTTTAGAGGTCCATGTTGATTTGGGTCCCCGATCCTATCCGATTTTTATTGGATCCGGGTTGATAAACCTGGTGGGGAAATACTGCCGCAGCCATACAAAAGGCGGCAGATGTATGCTGGTGGGTGATTCTCACACAATACCTCTTTTTGGAAACCGATGCGCCGCGTCACTGAAAAAAGCGTCCTATGCTCTCTCTCAATGGAAATTCCGGGCCGGAGAAGCGTCCAAGGATCTGAAAACGCTGAGTCGGCTTTATGACGCGCTGGCAAAGGAAGGGATGGAGCGTTCTTCTTTCCTGGCGGCTTTGGGCGGCGGTGTCGTGGGTGACATGGCCGGGTTCGCGGCGGCAACGTATATGCGCGGCATAGCGTTTGTTCAGGTGCCGACGACTTTGCTCGCGCAGGTGGATAGTTCGGTAGGCGGCAAGACGGCTGTTAATCTGGCGGCTGGTAAAAATCTGGTCGGCGCTTTTTATCAGCCCAAGTGTGTCCTGTGTGATGTGGACGCGCTCAAGACTCTGCCCGCGCGTCAGCTGCGGTGCGGACTTTCCGAAGTCATCAAGTACGGCATCATCCTGGACGCGGACTTTTTCGCCCGGTTGGAAAAACAGGTGGATCCCATCATGGCTTGCGAATCGAAAGTGATGGCACAGATCGTCCAGCGCTGCTGTGAACTGAAAGCGCTGGTGACCGGTGAGGATGAACGTGAGTCAGGCCGCAGAGCTATTTTGAATTTTGGTCATACGCTGGCGCATTCCATTGAAAAGGAATACGGTTACGGGAAACTGACTCACGGGGAGGCTGTCGCGGTGGGACAGCTGATCGCGTGCCGTCTGTCGGAAGCGCTGCTGGGGTTCCCGCGAAACGAAACGGAACGTGTCTTTGATCTGTTCCGCCGTGTAAAATTGCCGACGTATGTGAGCGCGCCGGATCCGGTCAAGATGATCGCTCGCCTGATAGAAACGACGCATCATGATAAAAAAGCCCAGGGTGGGGAACCTCTCTTTGTACTGGCAGAGAGGATAGGCGAATGTCATTTTGGCTGTAAAGTGCCGGAATCATTATTGCGGACAGTCCTTAAGGAGTTCGTTAAGCAAGGCAGAAAGTAAGATCATGGACGACAAAATAAAAATATATGATACCACGCTCCGTGACGGCTGTCAGGGAGAGGGGATCTCTTTTTCCGTCAATGACAAGCTGCGCATCATGGAAAAACTGGACGCGTTTGGAGTCCATTTCATTGAAGGCGGCTGGCCCGGATCGAATCCGAAAGATTTTGAGTTTTTCAAGAAGATCAAAGGATACCGTTTCAAAAATTCGGTGATCACGGCCTTTGGTTCCACCCGGCGCAAGAAGACCGCTGTGGAACAGGATGAGCAGATCCGTCTGCTGCTGGAAGCGAAGACCCCGGTCGTGACGATCGTGGGCAAGTCGTGGCTACTGCATGTCAAGGAAGTCCTGAAGACGACCCCGGCTGAGAATTTGAACATGATCCGTGACACTATCGCTTATTTGAAGAAAAAGGGACGCAAGGTGTTTTTTGACGCGGAACAGGCTTTTGACGGCTACAAAGATGATCCGGATTACGCACTGGCCGTTTTCAAAACCGCCGCGGATGCCGGAGCGGACTGGGTGACTCTGTGCGATACGAACGGAGGTTGTCTGCCATCTGAGATCGGTCAGATCATTGCCAAAGTCGCGTCCCATCTGCCGAAAACGCCGCTGGGCATCCATACGCATAATGACGTGGAGCTGGCGGTCGCTGGTGCGCTGACCGCTGTGGAGAATGGCGCGCGGATGGTGCAGGGAACTATCAACGGGTACGGTGAACGTGCCGGAAATTGTAATTTGACCAGTGTTATCCCGGCGCTGGTATTTATGATGAAGCGCCGTGTGATTCCTGAAAGTTCTTTGCGCAAGCTGAAAGAGCTTTCTCTGTTTGTGGATGATATCGCTAATATGCGTCCCAATCCGCATCAGCCGTGGGTGGGAGCCAGTGCTTTCGCGCACAAGGGCGGTCTGCATGTTGACGCTGTGAGGAAGCTGGCCTGTACCTGTGAGCATATCGATCCGGCCAAAGTGGGAAACCGCCGTCGTGTGCTGGTGAGTGATCTTTCCGGTAAAAGCAATATCGCGCTGAAGGCGCGCGAGCTGGGGATAGCTCTGAATGATTCGGCTCCGGAGCTGAAGGGTATCCTTTCCCGTGTGAAGCAGATGGAGAATCTGGGCTACGAGTTCGAGTCCGCGGAAGCGTCACTGATTTTGCTTATCCACAAAGCGTTCAAAAAAGTGGAACCGCTTTTTGAAGTGGTTTCCTATCATGCTTCCATGCGTTCTGACGGACGAGGCAGTGTGTGCGAGGCGACTATCAAAGTGAAGGTGGGCGACCGTATCGGGCATACGGTGGCTGATGGCGAAGGTCCCGTGAACGCGCTGGACGGTGCTTTGCGGACGGCTCTGCTGGATTTCTATCCGAATTTGAAAGCGATGAAGCTCCAGGATTACAAGGTGCGTATTCTGGAAAGCTCACAGGGAACAGCGGCTCAGACCCGTGTCCTGATCGACTCCACGGATGGTGTCCATACCTGGGGTACGGTCGGTGTCAGCGAGAATATCATCGAAGCCAGTTTGCAGGCTCTGGTGGACAGTATCGAATACTGGCTCCTTCAGCAAAAGGGGATCCTTTAACCGAAGCTCGTTTACAGGTTAGGCGGCAGCTTGTCCAGCATCAGTTCGCGGTAGTTCATCTGTTTGCCGTTGGCGGCAAATCTCCCGTCGCCGAAAGCATGGAACATTTTAGAGCGTTCCATTTTTTTACTTTCCCAGACCTTGTTCACCTGCAGGATGACGAGGTTATAGTTTTCCAGATGATCTATCACGGAGCATTCCAGATTCGCGGAGCATCCGCCGATCAGCGGGGCTTTGACAGTAGAGGCCGGAAGCGCGGTCAGCCCGAATTTTTTGAATTTATCCACTTTGCGTCCGCTGATATCGCCAACGCGGATCACGGTTTCCGCCATGCTGGCCGGAGGAATGGCAACGACACATTCACGGCTTTTCATCAGGACATCGAAAGTATGGTTCCAGGATCCAGTGCAGAGGGCTATACGCTGGGCAAAATCCAGCGCGATCGTCCAGGAGATCGTCATGACATGGTTCCGCTTTCCGTCAAAGGCGCTGACCAGTGTCACCGGGCCGGGTTCGATCCAGAGTAAAGCGCGTTCAATATCCACTTCTTTGAACATGCCCACAGCTTAAAGCAATGCCGGCCGCTCCTCAAGTTCTAACCGTGAAATATCAGTGTGGACTTTTGAGAAAGTCGGAGGTATCATTCAAACATGATGTGCGTTTTGACAGGAATCGAACGTTGGGCCGTGAAAAGTTTTTATCTGCCTTTTTGCGCGGCGGCTTTGTTGATTTGCGGCGGGAATGCCGTGAACGCTGAGGAATCTCTTTCTCTGAAATCGCCTGACGGGAGATTTGAAGTCAGGGTCCAGCTGGGTGAGGATCTCAGCTATTCCGTTTTATGGTCAGGCCAGACGGTTGTTACCCCTTCTTATATAGGGATGGAGCTGGCCGATGGCACTGTTCTGGGCAAAGCGCCTGAGCTGGCAGCGCGGACGACCTCTTCCATGCGCGAGACGATCAAAGCGCCGCTTTACCGTTTCAGTGAATTCAATACGGCTTATCAGGAGCTGGATCTCCGCATGAAAGGGAATTACGGAGTCATCTTCCGCGCTTATAATGAAGGAGTTGCGTATCGGATTTATACACAATTCGATTCCAATATCGAAATCAAAAATGAACGCGCCGAGTTCAATTTCCCCGAAGACTGGACGGTCTGGATCGCCTATTCCACGAATCAGAAGGATCCGTTTGCCACATCCTTTGAAAATCTGTACGCTACCGAGCCTCTTTCCAAAGTGAACCGGAAGACGTTAGCATTTACCCCGACGACGCTGGATCTGGGCGGCGGACGTAAATTGACTCTGGCGGAATCCGACCTGGAATCGTATCCGGGGATGTTCCTCAAGGCAACGGAAGGGACGGGGTTCACCGGGGTTTTCGCTCCCGTTCCTGTGAAGCTGGAAGCCGATCCCTCTGCCAAGCAGGAGAAAGTAAAGGAATATGGTAATGTGATCGCCCGCACTCAGGGCAAGCGGACTTTCCCGTGGAGAGTGATACTGATGACCGAATCCGATAAGGAGCTGCCGGCCAGCAAGCTGCTGTACGCCTTGGCATCACCCAGCCGGATAGAAGATACCTCCTGGATCCGTGCCGGCAAATCGACTTGGGACTGGTGGAATGAATGGGGCGTTTACAATGTGGATTTCAAGGTCGGAGCCAATACTCAGACATATAAATACTATATTGATTTTGCCGCCAGGTACGGTCTGGAATATATGACCTTGGATGCCAGCTGGTATCATCTGCAAAACGGCAACATGATGAATACGACCGAATGGGTGGATATGCCCGCGGTCGCCGCCTATGCCAAAGAAAGAGGCGTGGGACTGGTCCTGTGGACGACATTTTCAGTGCTGGATCATCAGCTGGAGGAGGCTTGCAAATACTATTCCTCTCTGGGGATCAAGGGGTTCAAAGTGGACTTTCTGGAACGTGATGACCAACTGGCGGTAGAACAGGCTTACCGTATCGCCGAGACCGCGGCCCGGTATCACCTGATCCTGGATTATCACGGGTTCTATAAGCCGACCGGGCTGAACCGCACCTGGCCGAATGTGGTCAATTTTGAGGGCGTTTACGGATTGGAAAACACCAAGTGGATGGATCCCGATGTTGATCTGCCCAAGTATGATGTGACGATGCCTTTTATGAGGATGATGGCCGGTCCCGTGGATTACACTCCCGGCGCGATGCGGAATGCCATCCGTTCCAATTTCAAATCCATCTACAAGGAACCGATGAGTCAGGGAACACGCTGTCATCAGCTGGCGGAGTATATCGTGTTCGACGCTCCGTTCGCGATGCTGTGCGATACGCCGGTTTTGTATGAACAGGAGCCGGAATACACTCGTTTTCTGGCATCTATTCCGGTGGACCCCGATGAGACACGGATCCTGAGCGCGGATCTGGGCGGCCATATCGTCACGGCTCGCAGGAAAGGGGATGCCTGGTTCGTGGGCGGACTGACAGGCTGGAACGCGAAACAGGTGGATATCCCGTTTTCATTCCTGAAGAAGGGCCAAGTCTATCAGGCTGTTCTGTATAAAGATGGTGTGAATTCGGAAAGGCGCGGCGCTGACTACGCGGTGGACCGCTTTATGGTCAATTCCGCTGACACTCGGTCTGTGAGGATGAGTTCCGGCGGCGGTTTTGCTTTGCGGCTCACTCCGGTAGATTGCAATGAGTAGTTCTTCTAAAAATATCCGTTTGGTTCTGGCTTTGAACGTGTTCTGGTACACGTTCATGATCCTGCTGGGCTGGGTGCTGCACCGCAATGAAGTGGTGGGGTATGTTTTCCCCCTGATCATTCTGACTCTGCTGGGCGGAGCCTTTCTGGGGATCTGGATGTTCAACTGCCTGAAACGAAGCGCATTGCCTGTTTCTGTCAAAGAAGATTGGTTCCGCGCCGGTTCTTTTATCGAGGCTTTGCGCTCGGATGTCCGTCTGGTCGTGGCCAGGGTCAGTCTGTGTGTGGTCGAGGAATGGAAGATCTCCCGTGGATTGCCGCTTCCTCCCGTCTTGTCCGAGATGCCTTTCTTCAATATCCTGTCGCGGATGCGGGATGAGACGACCCTGCGCATGGTGGCCCGCGATAACCGGGTGCAGTATTATCTGCCTATGGATAAACTGCTCGCAGAGAATGTCCATTGGGACGCGGCGACCGGCAGGCTGACTCTTTATGTGCCGGATCTCCAGCTGGATGAAGAGCTGGTGGAGGTACAGACCGATCCTTCTAAGATATGGATCATGACGGAGAAGGGATTTTATGACCGGATGACTGACTGGTTCAGCGGTGAAACCTTTCGGAATCAGGAACTCATGCGGGGCAAACTCCGTGACCTGGTTGTGAAGGAGGCTCGTTCGGCGGAGAATCTGGCTCTGGCCCGCGGGAACGCGGCTCAGGAATTGAAGCTGTTCGTCAAAGCCTTGGCCGAACGGACGGGTGAGGCTCATGTGGAGGATGTCGAAGTCCATTTCGGAGAAAAAATACTTAACTAAAAGTAATACTTTCTCTTGATTTTTAAGAAGTTGCAAATTTTTTCTCGACAATCGCGTTTGCAAAGTCGTAAAGTAGCCCTCGTGTAATTGCTAAAGCGGAGGCTTTCATGCAATGGCACATTATTTGCTCTTAAATAAACAAGTTAGGAGTAACTTTTTGAAGTGAAAAATAATTTTGAACCTATACCCACTCCTAAGGCACAGTTGTGGAAGGAGTTCCGCGTAGCTTATCTGCCGTGGATCGTGATGGTCGTCTCTGTGTGCATCACATGGCTGGTCTGGTCACGTGTCGCGGTGGCTCCTACTATGATGGGAGAGGTGGAAGTGGTTCGCGCTCAAATCGTTTGTCCTGAGGTGGGAATCGTTCGGAATGTTCTGGCGGATCGTTTCGCGGAAGTGAAGGCTGGGGATCCTCTGGTGGAAGTCCAGCTGACAGACCGCCGCAGTATTTTGGATGCCATTCGTATTGAACTGGGGATGCTGGATTCCAATCGGCAGACAGACGCGGAGCTGACTTTGCAGCGCGCTCAGGCCGATTACTACGGACTGCGATTCGACTTGCTGGAAAAACAGGTGGAATACGAGCAGGCCAAGGTCGAGCTGGATCGTGCCGAAAAAGATCTGGTCCGTAATCAAAGCCTGATGGAGCAAAATTACGTAACGAAAGAGATTTATGATGCCTCTCTGGCCGCGCGTGATACCGCCAGAAAGACTGCTGAGGAATTAGGCGCCATCCTGCCCAAGCTGGCGGAAAACGTGGAATCCCTCCATGCCAGTATTGAGAATCTGTCCAATAAGACTACCGAGGCTTATGATATGAAACTGGTCGAGCTGGAAGCCAAGCTGGCCGCCGTGGGCGCGTCCTCGGACAGCACACTCACTCTGACTTCTCCCATTGACGGCATGATCAGCGGTGTCTGGTGTTCACCCGGTGAATCCGTGCCGGAAGGCACCGTCCTGATGATGGTCAATGCCACTCAGCCGCAGCGCATCGTGGCCTATATGCGCCAGCCGTTCCCGGTGGAACCCAAAGCGGGGATGCCGGCCAAGATCATCACTCATTCTAAAGTTCAGCCCGTGCTGGTGGATACAGAGGTGGAAACAGTAGGACTTTTCCTGGAACCCATCACAAACAGCTTAGCCCGTCTGAGTTCAGAAAAAACGGTGGACATGGGACTGCCGGTTTCCTTCAAAGTTCCCGAAGGACTGGAGCTTCGCCCCGGCGAGACGGTAGGACTCCTGATCCGATAATTGATTTTAAAAAACGATAAAAAAGACGAGGCGTTCAAACCTCGTTTTTTTGTTTTCAGCTTTTCTTTACTTTTTGCATACCTAATGATTTCTTACATATTACTTTCTCTCAACTCTTTTTCCTACTAATTATTCCCAGTCTTTTTCTCATTCTAATGGCAATTTTGGGATTATTGAAATAATCGTTTTTGAGTTTGCTATGTTTTCTATATCAGCTTTATTTTTTAAATATTCTTGATATTATAACCAAAAGGCTTCCCAAAAACAAGAATGCAAGCAGACTGAGTGAAAAAATACTGACTGTTTTTTCACTTAAACCGCTCCATTTGGAAAGTGTTCCCATGCAGTTACAGTCGTACCAACTTAGCCGGTAATAGAGAAGACCAAAGCGGTATCCAATAAAGAGAATGGATAACCAGAGAATCAATATGGCTTTGTTCATTATGGAGTCTAAAAGCAACAGCAGGCATCCTACTCCAATTTCTAATACAGAGGCAAGTAATAGAGTAAAGAAAAGAGGAACAAAGCTGAAGAGAGGGTCAGGATTGGAAAGATAGTTTTCAGCACTAAGAAGTGATATTATTTTAAATGCTGCTGTAAAGAATAAAAAAACAGAGGAGATATTAAAAAATAGATGATAACACTTTTCTAATATTTTCTTTTTCATATAAATACATTAAATATTTTAAATCACATCTTTATTAAAACTAATTATTAAGGCGTGATTGCTATTGTAGTTAGCTATAAAATATTTGAAGTATCCATATTAATCACTGCATGTTCTATATGTTTTTGTAAATTTTATTTCCAAAACAGGTTTATTATTATCATCAAGAGGATGACATGTTATTATTACAGTATTAGTATTAGTATGGCAATTATGAAATGAAATAGTAGATACACAAGATGGTACTCCATAACAATAAGAAGGACCATAGTATCCAGAATTTATTGGTGTGTTTATTTTGTCGCATTTCCAAAAAATTCCACTACCAGAAATCAATAAAGGGCTAATGGAAAATGCTAATAATAAAACCAATTTTTTAATTTTTCTTTGTTTCATATACTTCTATTTTGATAAATCTTGTTTTCTAAATATTACCCATCCGGTAAGCAATGTTAAAATCATTACTATTACTACATTTCTCCATGGACTGGGGATTTTTGTGTTTTCTTTTATAAGAGCGTCCATCATCAATTCTGACATTCTAGAATCCTCTTTGATTTCATTCAAGGGCTTCAAACGGCCGTCTTCCGATAAATAATCATAATCCGTAGGAATATTTCCTTCTACCAAAATACGTTTATCATAAACTTGCGTTTTTGGTAATACTTTGACTTCAAAGATATTTTTAGGGATATCAGAGGTGATTTTTTCTACCTCTAACCAAGTAATATTAGTAGTAATAATTTCTTCTTTTTTAAATGGAACAAGCCTACTTTCTTTTATTTCCACTTTTAGTGGGAAGTCCTGCCCCAGAATATTCGTCCATTCTAGTACCTGATAGTTTACATCTGGTAATCCTTGATTTTTCTTTGAAATAGAAACCAAAATATCTCTTTTCAGAATGTCATCATAGACTCTTCTTTCCGCCCCCCGATAAGAGGTATAACTTTCTACCATTGGGAACCTTGCTTTTTCATCACGGATTTTCCATTCAGTTTTAGCTTGCATACGTCGTTCATACTCGAAAAAAGAAGGCAGAGGAGATTCTATCATAGCTTCATTTTCTTTTCCATTTAAGTAAGTTCCTCCCCAAAAAGCTAACCATAGCATATTTAATCCAGGAGGAACAGTTCCTGAATAAATTTTTAAAGAATGTAAATTGGTTGGCAATTCTTCATCTTCTTCCAATTCAAAATTAAAGTGATAATTTTCGTAAGTATTGGTTGTGTCAATCATCCCGTATTCTGTTGGACTGGACGGAATATCTCCTATCGAAAGGTTTTTGATAGGCATGTCAAGCATTTTCCATTGATCTTGATTCCGATAAAATGTGACCTGACTTACATTTGTTACATTTCCGAAAGTAGGGAAACTCCTTGGTGAAAAAATTTTTCCAGTTACAGTGAAAGCATTGATATCACCTTCGGCATAAAGAATATTTATGCCCAATCCGAAAGCAAGGATAAGAAAAAATTTTTTTATATTAAGCATATTAAAGCTCACATACATTCTGTGTACTAGAATGAACTACGAGAAGTATTGAATTTTTATATTAACTATACAAGTTTTTTTAGATATTTTTTCACTGCTGTCCCGTTAAATTTTTGTTTGACTAACAATTGGTGTTGATCTGTTTTTCATTGATTTGCTATTCTTTGTAACCTGCTAGAATTGAATAAAATAAAATTTAGATAAAAATCCAAAATAGAGTCTAATGTGGTTAGATACCTTTTGTTGATTTTAAATCATATAAAGATAAAATAATTCATATTCTATTTATCATTAAGCAATTATGAATAAAGACAATCGTTTTAACGGGACAGCAGTGATATTTTTTATTAACATCGTTTATAATTATCTCTTGTCATTAAACAGCAATTTATGTGTTTTATCTACATCGATCCGTATTTTTTTGATGAAAATTGCAATAATTGAAATAATCGTTTTTGAGTCTTGTTTTGTTTTAGTTTTTAGTTCATCTAATCATTGTTCAGTCGATGTATCTTTAAGAGGAATCAGTTTTTCAAACCAAATCTTGCTGAAACCAGATCCTTCAGGTAGGGCAAAAACATATTCATCCGAAGAATATCTGGTAAATATGAGAGGAAAATTTAAACTTCCCCCGGATGAAATAACAGCTCTCCAGAATACTAAAAGATAAGCATTATTGATTTCATCTAAAACAAATACTATCTCAACATGATAGTCTTCATCTTTGAGAAATTTTTGAGAAATCTCTTCATCTTTTCCATAGAAATCTAAAACGGCACCAGCTTGTTTTAAAGTTACATCCAATGGATTGATCCATTTATTTACCCCTTCTCCAATACAATCTTCCAGAAATTGATCTGTAGAAGCGATCTCAGAAATCGTTTTTTTTGTAACTGAAAGTTGCTCGAGAAATTTTTTTATTTCTTCCAATGTAGAATCGTAGTTATCGTCGGACATATTCTGTTCTATATAAACATGTTCACCAGCATCCCATGAAAATGGGAGAAACAACAAAATCACACACGGCTCTTATACAACATTCAAGCGGCTTGCGCAACATATTTACGATTGAAAATCCTTTCTCTTCCGGGTAGAATGAGGGCGATGGATAAGGATGTTATTGGCATTATCGGCGGCAGCGGACTCTATAACATGGAGGGGCTGACGGATCAGGAATGGACAACGGTGGAGACTCCTTACGGAGCGCCGTCGGATCAGATTCTGAGGGGAAAGATAGGAGGCCGGCAGGTGGCGTTCCTGCCGCGTCACGGCCGGGGACACCGGATCATGCCCAGCGAGCTGAATCACCGGGCGAACATCTTCGCGATGAAGAAGCTGGGAGTAAACTGGATCATCAGCGTCAGCGCGGTCGGTTCTCTTCAGGAAGAGTTCAAGCCGAGAGATGTCGTCCTGCCGGATCAGTTTATTGATAATCTCCGCACAACGAGGAACCAGACGCTTTTCGGCAACGGGATCGTGGCGCATGTGGCTTTTGCCGAACCGATTTGCCCGGAACTGAGGGCGATTCTTTATCAAGTGGCTCAATCCCTGGGCGCGTCCGTCCATGACCGGGGGATCTATGTGAATATGGAAGGCCCGGCATTCAGCACCAAGGCGGAATCCCTCCGCAACCACAAAGCGGGCTACAGTGTCATCGGCATGACCAATATGGGCGAGGCCCGCTGCGCCAGAGAAGCCGAGATCGCCTACGCGACACTTGCCATGGTCACGGATTATGATTGCTGGAAAGAGAACGAGGAGGCAGTGACGATGGAAATGGTGGTGGAAAACCTGAATCACAATGTCTCTCTGGCCAAAGAGATCATCCGCGGAGCTATTCCCCGGATCCCCACGGAAGCTAACTGGCCCTGCCATTCCGCGCTGAAGAACGCGATCGCCACGGATAAAGCCTGCTGGCCGGAGACTCTGAAGGAAGAATTGATGCCGATCCTTTATAAATACATTTGATCAAATAATATATGAAAAAAACTTTGATTTTTTTGACCCTGCTGAGCGCGGGACTGTTGAGCGCGAACGCCGCGGAATTCTTTGTTTCCCCCAAGGGCAATGATGAAAATCCCGGTACCGCGAAGGCACCGTTTGCTACCTTTACCCGTGCCCAGAAGGCCGTTCGGGATGCCCGCGCGGCGAGTCCCGATGAAGGGGCAACAGTCACTTTCCGTTCGGGACTTTATTCCTTGGATGAGGAAATGTCATTCCTGCCGCAGGATTCGGGAGCGTCCGCTGAAGCTCCTGTGCGCTATGTCGCCGAGCGCGGCGGAAAAGTGATCCTGAGCGGCGGAGCGGTGATCCGGGATGTCCAATGGCAGAAAGATGAATGGATGCCCGGTGTCTGGAAGACCCGTCTGGAGCTGAAAAACGGCCAGCGTTTTGAACAGCTGTGGGTGAACGGGGAACGCGCGGTGCGTGCCCGTACACCGAATGACTGGTGCTTTGCCCGGCTGCAGGGAGTGCATGAAAGCGCGCTGGAGGGGAATCCTCAGCGGCGTCTGCATACGTTCAATATCACGCCCGATATCATGGAAACGCTCACGGGACTTTCTCAGCAAGAGATGAAAGATACTCAGATCCAGGTCTATCATAAATGGGATACGACCCGCGAATGGCTGAAAGGCATAGATGCCGCCCATGGGATCCTGACCACGACCGGCAGAGAGATGGCTAAGCACAATTCCATGACCCGTGATTGTTTGTACTTTTTGGAGAATTACAAGCAGGCGTTGGACGCGCCGGGCGAGTGGTTCCTGGATCGGGAAGGCTGGCTTTATTACTATCCGCGAAAAGGTGAAAACATCCATAAGGCTGAATTCATTTATCCGCGTCTGGAACATCTGCTGAATGTCTCCGGCAGTAAAGGGGATCAGCGGGTACGGTTCCTGGAGTTCGACGGCATCCAGTTCATGCACACGGAGTATCATATCCCGGCTGAAGGGGTGCCTCCGATGCAGGCGGCTATGAATTGCAGTGAGGCGACCGTCCTGTTGAACAGCGCGGAGAATGTGGTTTTCAAGAACTGCGCCGTGGAACACACAGGCAATATCGGCATCTGGTTCCAGAATGATTGCCATCACTGCGTTTTCGATACCGGGAGGATCTTCGATGTCGGCGCGACCGGAGTCCGCATCGGAGAAACCTCGAATCGTCCCGTTTCGGAACGGACGGGTTTTATCACTGTCAACAACAGTATCATCCAGCACGGTGGCCGTCTCCATCCTTCGGCGATCGGTGTCTGGATCGGTCAAAGCTCGGACAATCAGATCACACATAATGAAATATCGGATTTCTTCTACACGGGAGTTTCTATCGGCTGGGTATGGGGCTACGCGGAAAGCGGCTCGCAGCGGAATCTCGTGGAGTATAATCATATCCACCATCTGGGCTACAAGATCCTGAGCGATATGGGCGGTATTTACACGCTGGGCTATTCCGGCGGAACGATCCTGCGCGGCAATGTGATCCATGATGTCTATTCCAGCAACTACGGCGGCTGGGGACTTTACCCGGACGAAGGGACTACCGATATGCTTTTGGAAAACAATCTGGTTTACAATACCAAGGACGGCGGTTTCCATCAGCACTATGGACGGGAGAATATCGCCCGCAACAATATCTTTGCCTTCAGTGATGAAGGTCAGGTGGCGGTGACACGCAAGGAAGATCATACCTCCTTTACCTTCGAGCATAACATCGTGATCTTTGATAAAGGCAAGCTGCTGGGCTACGGCGGCTGGGCGGCTGGTGCCAAGGTCAACATTGATCACAACCTGTACTGGAATATTGACGGCGCGCCAATAGATTTTGCCGGTAAGACATTCGAGGAATGGAAGACCGCCGGTCATGATGAGCATTCATTGATAGCGGATCCGCTGTTCAAAGATGCCCGCCGGAGAGATTTCCATTTGAAGAAGGGGTCTCCTGCGGAGAAGATCGGTTTCAAGCCGTTTGATTTCAGTCAGGCAGGCGTTCAGGGCAGCGCCAAGTGGAAAGCGCTGGCCAAGTCATTGAAGTATCCCGGCTTCGGTCAGGTCAAGGAGCTGCCGCCGATCGAATTTTCGGAAGATTTTGAGCAGCCGGAGCAGGGTCTGTTCATGCAAGTGGCGGCTTTTAACGTAGAAGGCCATCAAGAGGCAATCGCCCGTACAGAGGAAAGCGCGGTCAGCGGTCAGTTTTCGCTGAAAGTGCAGGATGACCCGGATATGCAGTTCTCTTATGATCCGCATCTTTACTTTGATCCGGGCTATACAGAGGGAACACTGCGCCTGTCCTATAAGATCCGTTTGGAAAAGGGAGTCGTGGCTCATTGTGAAGTCCGCTCAGAAGGGCATCCGTATTTGATCGGTCCCAGTGTCTGTTTCCGGGACGGCGGGGCTGTTGTTCGTGGAGAGAAAATATGTGATCTGCCGGAAAATGAGTGGATCGGCGTGGAGATCAGCGCCCGCATGGGAGACAAAGCCAATGGTCAATGGAGAATGAAATTGATCCTGCCCGGCGGCACTACTCATGAGTTCAACGATCTGGCCTGCGATCCGAAATGGAACCGTGCCCGCTGGATCGGATTCTGCGCGTTGGAAAAAACACAGTCCGCTTTTTATCTGGACGATCTGAAGGTCAGTTGTGAGCGTTGACATGAAGCGGCGTGAGTTTTTGAAAGCGTCCGGCGGCGCGGCCTTGCTGGGACTGCTGGGTGCGCTGCCGGTATCGGCGT
>DBVN01000002.1:21362-30955 GCA_002308515.1 Verrucomicrobia bacterium UBA1263
CGGAGAATCATCGAGCGGCCCGCGAGGAATTCATCAAGAACCAGGAAGCCGAACGCCTGACCGGGCTGGATTTCTGTAATACCCGTGAAAACGCGCGTCTGCTCCACACACTGGCGCGGATGCGCCGCGCAAACCGTGTGCTGGAAGTGGGAACTTATTACGGCTATAGCGCGCTTTGGATGGGTACCGCTCTGGAACAGCAAGGCGGCGGGATGCTGACCACGATCGAACTGGATCATCTGCGTTATCTGGAAGCGGATCGGAATATGCGTGCCTGCGGTTTGAAGGAATATGTGAACTGCATGGAAGGAGACGCTCACTCGGCGATCCAGAAGCTTCGGGGTGTCTATGATCTGATCTTTCTGGACGCGGATCGGGACCGGAACGAGGACTATCTCAGGACACTCTGGCCTAAATTGGCTCCTGGAGGTTTTCTTTGTGTGCGTGGCGCGGTGCGTTTTCGGTACATGATGCGGCTCTATTTTGATGAGCTGAACGCGAAGCCGGATGCCATTACGCACATTGTGGGAACGATCCCTTCCACGCAAACAGAAAATACCGTTTCCACGGACGATGCCATGGCGGTCACCTGGCGGATGTATTGAGCGTTCTACACTTTTTGGATAAGATCCAATAAAACTTTTTGGCGTGGTTTATTACCGATCACGGCCAGATTGTAACGTTCAGGAGTGAGTATTTCCTGGAGTACGTGCTGGATCTCTTCGGGAGTCGTTTTGCAGATGGCCTTTTGTATTTCTTCCGGTGTCGAGAACCGTCCGCCGCCCAGAAGCTGTTCTCCCAGCCAGATCATCTGATTTTCCGTGTTTTCCAGACTCAGTTCAAACTGGCCGATGATGTAGTCCTGAGCGCGTTTCAGCACTTCTTTGGAGATCGGTTTGGCGGCCAGACGCTTGAGTTCCTTCAGAACGAGTTTGACAGTCTTTTCCAGATGATCTTCATCCACGCCCGCGGCAATGACCAGATCGCCGGTATCATAGAAAGCGCTGGCGGTACTGCCGATGGAGTAGGCCAGTCCGCGATCCTCTCGCACTACCTGAAACAGATGCGAGCTGGAATTTTCTCCCACTAAAGTATTGATGACTCTCAGCGCGCGACAATAACGATGCGAACGGGCGAAAGTGCGGATCCCCAGCGCGAACTGGGTCTGATCGACTTCACGTTCCAGACAAAGCACACTGGGCTGTTTTTGTGAAGGAACGAATGGCTGCCATTCCGCGATGGAACCGGCGGGGACGTTTTTGGAATACTTCAGTGCCAGTCTGAGGAGTTTTCCGTGATCGACATTTCCGGCGGCAATGATCCAGGTGTTCCCCGTCACATAGTATTGATGAAAATAGTTCAGCAGATCACGGCGGCGCAGCTTGGCCAGGCCCTCTTCTGTACCCGTGATAGGACGGCCCAGCGGATGATCCCGCCATTGCAGTGTGTTCAGCAGTTCCAGAACGTATTGGCTGGGCTGGTCATACGTCATGGCGATCTCTTCATTGATGACCTCTCGTTCTTTGCGCAGCTCGGCGGGCTCAAAGAGACTGTTGCAGTACATATCCATCTGCACATCCATGAGCGTTTCCAGATGGGTACTGCGGGAGCGCGCGTAATAGCAGGTGTTTTCCTCCGCGGTGAAAGCGTCAGAGGTGCCGCCGATCCCTTCGATGTCTTCGGATATTTGCAGAGAGGAGCGGGACGGAGTTCCTTTGAAAAGCAGATGTTCAATGAAATGACTGATGCCGTTTTGAGCCGGATCTTGTTCATAACGGCTGCCGGTGCGCGCCCATATACCCACGCAAGCACTGGCCATCTGCGGCATGGATGCGCTGGCAACAGTGATCCCGTTAGGAAGAGAACTGATTTGATAAACTGTTTTCACGGAGATGACTTATTTCCCTTTACGGCGTGCCGCGTCTCTGGGAGCGATGCGCTTGCGCAGACGGGCGCGTCCCTCGATCTGTTCACGCTGCTGCCCGCGGGTGCTGTATTTCTTCACCGTTTGACGTTTGACGACGCGGGGTTTATGTTTGGATTCGATGGTCTTGGGCCTTGCCCGTGAAATGAAATGGATGGGACATCCCTCGTAACCAAACGCCTGACGCATTTTGGTAGCCAGGAATTTTTGGTAAGAATCCTGAATGAGTTCCTTGCGGTTGACAAAAAGGAGAAATGTCGGCGGAGCCTGTTTGACTTGTGTGGCGTAGTAGAACTTAAGGAAATTCCCGCGTGCGCTGACGGGGAGTTTTTCCTCGATAGCCGTTGCCAGGGTGCGGTTGAGCAGACCGGTGGGGATGACCTGCTTGAGTTGTGCCGCCACATAGCGGACGGCCTCCAGAAGCCGATCCAGATTGAAACCGTTTTCAGCGGAAGTGAAGATGACCGGGGCATAGCTGAGGAAGAAAAGTTTTTCCTGAACCCATGCGCCGAACTCGGCCAGAGTCAATTTTTTCTGATCCTCTTCCGTGCGTTTGTACACGGGGATCTTGGCTATGCGTTCGGCCTCTTTCTCCTGCATTTTTTTAACGCCTTCGGCCACCAGATCCCATTTGTTGACCACGATGATGCAGGCTTTACCGGCATCTACTATTTTATCCGCCACTTTCTTATCCTGTTCCAGGATCCCTTCGGAGGCATCCAGCATCAGAATGGCGATGTCGCAGCGGTTGATGGAGTCTTCAGTACGTTTAATGCTGTAGAACTCCACGGAATCATGGACACGCCGTTCTTTGCGCACACCGGCGGTATCTACCAGGATGTAGTCCTGTTTCACGCCGTCTGTTTCTACTGAAAAAGGAACGTCCACGGAATCGCGAGTGGTTCCGGGGATAGGGGATACGATCACCCGGTTGGATTGTGTCAGCTTGTTGACGATGGAAGATTTGCCCACATTGGGACGACCAACAAAGGCGATCTTGAGAGGTCCTTCGATCATCTCTGACTGATCCTCGTCTGCATCATTCTGCGGTGCTGGAGCCGGGTGACGCTCTTCTTCCGGAATTTGCGGCAGTTCACGGATGACAGCGTTCATGAGAGCGTCAATGCCGCGGTTGTGGATGGCGCTGACATTGAAAACCCGATCGAAATTGAACGAGGCGAAATCGTGAGAATGCAGTTCCAGTGCATTAGTGTCGGCCTTGTTGCAGACCAGAAAAACTTTTTTCTGGGATCTGCGCAGTCTCTCGGCGACTTCCTGATCCAGCGGAGTCAAACCGGACTGGATATCCACCACAAAGAGGACAAGCTCAGCCTCTTCGATGGCCAGCTCCACCTGCATCATCGCGCTTTTGGTGATGACATCGCCTTTCTTTTCTCCTTTGAGCAGAGAAATGCCGCCCGTGTCGATCAGTGTATAGGGAACACCATGCCATTCCACTTCCGCGGAGACACGGTCGCGGGTGACTCCGGGCATATCATGGACGATAGCGATTCGGCGTCCGGCGATGCGGTTGAAAAGGGCTGACTTGCCGACATTCGGCTTTCCTACGATAGTGACAACGGATGGCATGATCTTTCTTTCAGGTTAGAGGTTGTTGTTTCAGTTGGGGATCGGATAACCGGAGCTAAGAATGCCCCGGCTCCGTTTATAGAAAAGAATCAGTAATAAACGACCGGCACTGAAGCCGACGGTTTATTACTGATTTGTGCGTTTCAAAATTAATTTTCGCTGCGGCCCGCGACACCTTTGGTCTGGCTGGTCACGGCTTTGGCCGCTTCATGCGGACGCAGAGAACGGACTGCCGCGCCGGCGCGCCACATCTCGGAGTTCTTCATCTCATTGAGCTCACCCGTGAGAGTGGTCTGATAATCCGGAGCGCTGCAATAGGAGAGTACGCGAGCGGTCTCTTTGCCGGTCTTGACGGATTCATAAAGCTCTTTGAACACCGGCAGGACAGCGGCTTTGAATTTCGGTTTCCAGTCCAAAGCACCGCGCTGGGCAGTGGCGGAGCAGTTGGCGTACATCCAGTCCATGCCGTTTTCGTCCACCAGACGGATCAAGCTCTGGGTCAGCTCTTCAACGGATTCGTTGAACGCTTCGCTGGGACTGTGACCGTTGCTGCGGAGAACTTCATACTGCGCTTCCAGGATACCGGCCAAGCAGCCCATCAGGGTGCCGCGTTCACCGGTCAGATCGCTGAAGACTTCCTTCTGGAAAGTGGTCGGGAAGAGATAGCCGGAACCAATGCCCACACCGAGAGCCAGTGTGCGGTCCATAGCACGGCCTGTGAAGTCCTGCTGTACGGCAAAGCTGGAGTTGATGCCGACACCGGCCAGGAAGTTACGGCGTACAGACAGACCGGAACCCTTGGGAGCGACCATGATCACGTCCACGTCCGCCGGAGGGATGATGCCGGTTTGTTCTTTGTAAACGATAGAGAAACCGTGTGAGAAATAAAGTGCGTCGCCCTTGTTCAGCTGTTTGGAAACAATGGGCCAGATGGCTCTCTGCGCCGCGTCGGAAACAAGCATCTGGATGATCGTGCCGCGTTTGGCCGCCTCTTCAAAGGTGAAGAGAGTTTCGCCGGGGATCCATCCGTCTTTGACCGCGCGATCCCAGCTCTTGCCGCCGGGGCGCTGACCCACGATCACATTAAATCCGTTGTCGCGGAGGTTCAGACTTTGCGCGGGACCCTGTACACCATAGCCCAGGATCGCGATCGTCTCGTTCTTGAGCACTTCGCGCGCTTTTTCCATTGTGAACTCACTGCGTGTGATAACATCTTCCGCAATACCGCCAAAATCGATTTTAGCCATTTCTAATAATCCTTATCTATTTAACATGAGGGATATTTGCCATCGAAACGTTCCTGACGGACAAACCCTCGCCGCTCTTATTTTAGTGCGTAATCCGCTACAAACCAAAGCTATTTTTTCGGAAGCGGCAAAAAATGAAATTTTACTTTTATGAATAGGTTGATTTCGCGGCAGATTTTCTTCATTATTTGGGCGTTATTGGATTCTGGACATGGAGACAATGAAAAAGACAAATCGTATGGTGTGGATAGCGGAGATCACTTTGGCTGTACTCTTTTTGCTGGGAGGTACCTTTACAGCTTCAGCACAGGACTTTGGGTTGGGTTCACTGGAACTGGGAACCGGAGCAAAAGCGAAGAAATCACAGGCTGTGAAAGATCCCTTCCTTGTGGATGTCTCAGAAAATCAGGAGGAAAAATCTTTCCAGCTGGATGTTCAGATCGCGCCGGATCATTACCTTTACAAAGATCAATTCATTGTGACTACCGCTGATGGGGAAGTCTTACAACCCCAGGAACCTATCCCCAGTGTGCGCATCAAGGATCCTTTCAGTGACGAGGACAAAGATGTCTTTGAGCAAAGTTTCAAGGCGAAGTACCTTTTTACAAAAGAGAACTTATCCGCCTCTGTCAAAGTAGAATATATGGGATGCAGCCATGAGATGTGTTATATGCCTCAGGAGCTGGAGCATACTTTTTCCTGGGCAGGTTCTCTGCCGAAGAAAGCTGTGAAACAGCCAGCCGAGCAGACAGCACAAGGTGAAAAGGCAGGGTATAAAGCTCTGGCCGATTCCTTTGTGATCCGTCATACGGCGTCCGGTTCCATGGATAAAGCGCAGTTCAACAAGTTTTTAGATTCCGCGTCAAAGGATGAGAACGCTCCCAAGGGCGGGATCGAAGGTTTTCTGGAAAAATGGGGATTGTTGATCACGATTCCGTTTATCATTCTGCTGGGCATTGGGTTGAACTTGACCCCCTGTGTGCTGCCGATGATCCCGATCAATCTGGCGATCATTGGCGCCGGTGTCAAAGCGGGCAGCAAAGGGCAGGGATTCTTCCTGGGAGGCATCTACGGTCTGGGAATGGCGCTGGCCTATGGTTCTTTGGGACTGGCTGTTGTGCTGGCCGGAACGACTTTTGGCTCATTGAATTCCTCCCCGTGGTTCAACTTTGGGACGGCAGCTGTTTTTGTTATCTTATCGCTGGCGATGTTTGATGTCTTTACGATCGATTTCAGCCGTTTCAAGGGCAGCAGCAATGTGAACGCCAAGACCGGTTTCGCGCGTTATCTGTTGATTTTTGGTCTGGGTGCTTTTTCGGCTTTGCTGGCAGGAGCTTGTGTGGCTCCGGCTTTGATCTCGGTTTTGCTGATTTCGGCGAATATCTACAATTCAGGCAGTTATGTGGGACTCCTTCTGCCGTTCCTGTTGGGCTTGGGAATGGCGTTGCCGTGGCCGGTCGCGGGCGCGGGGATCGCCGCTCTGCCCAAGCCGGGAATGTGGATGGTCCGGGTCAAGCAAGCCTTTGGCATACTGATCCTGCTCTTTGCCGCTTACTATGGATATGAAGGTTACAAACTGTGGAAAGCCGGCAGTGAAGTGACTCGGATAGAGAATGTTCAGGTATGTTCGGCGGACACAGCTGAGGATGCTGTTGCTTTGGATGAACAGTTAGCGCAGGGGATGCAGAAGTCGCTGGAGACTGGCAAGCCGATCTTTCTGGATTTCTGGGCCACCTGGTGCAAGTCCTGTATGTACATGGAAAAGACGACCTTCAGCGACCCGGAAGTGCAGAAACGGTTGGAATCGTACTTCGTTGTGATCAAGCTCCAGGCTGAACAGCCCGCGAAATCTCCCGCCAAAGAGATCCTTAACCACTACGGTGTCATTGGTTTGCCATCCTATTTCATCCTGGTTCCTCAAGCCTCTGAGGCGAAATGAATCATAACATTTGCTCAAAAAAATTATAATTTTTCATAATTTTATTTGCATTTGATTTGGGAATTTGATAACCAATAGTCCCCGTGGATGGCGAGGCCGCTCTTGGTCTGCTCGTTTTTATGAAAATTATTGGCGTTATTCCTTCACGTTACGGTTCCACCAGATTTCCGGGTAAACCGTTAGCCCTCATCGCCGGCAAGCCTCTGATCCAATGGGTCGTAGAGCAGTGCAGAAAAGCCTCTTGCCTCAGCGAAGTGATCGTTGCTACGGATGATGTTCGTATCCAGCAAGTAGTCAAAGAATTCTGTAAAGTCGTGATGACTTCCGAGCATCACGCCAGTGGTACCGACCGGGTGGAAGAGGTCGTCAAACAGTCCGACGCTGATGCCGCCATCAACATCCAAGGGGATGAACCCCTGATTGAACCTTCTGTGATCGAAGCGGTTGCCACGCTCCTCCATCAGAATGGCGTGAAAATGTCCACTGCCGCGACTCCGATCCGCAAAGTGGAGGAATATGAAAATCCCAATGTTGTCAAAGTGGTAACGGATGCTCATGGCCGGGCGCTTTATTTTTCACGCAGGACGATCCCTTACCAGCGTGATCTGGCCGCGCAGCCGGCGGCCGAACAGATGAAAGCCTTTCCTTATCTGAAACATCTGGGCATTTACGGTTATCATCGGGATACTTTGAAAAAATTGGTTCGTTTGCCGATTTCTTCCCTGGAGAGAGCCGAAAAACTGGAGCAGCTCCGCGCTCTGGAAAACGGGATCTCCATTTCCGTGGCCAAAGTGGAGCATGAATCCATTGGTGTGGATACTCCGGAAGATATCGCGCGGGTCGAAACGATCCTGAAATCTAAATCATCTCTTTTGAAATAAAACAATAAATTATAATCGAACATAAAATATGAAATATATATTTGTAACAGGTGGTGTGATCAGTTCTGTAGGCAAAGGTTTGACAGCGGCGGCTATCGGTGCCCTTTTGGAAAGCCGCGGCTTTCGGGTCACACATCAAAAATTCGATCCTTATCTGAATGTGGATCCGGGCAGAATGAATCCTCTCCAGCACGGTGAGGTGTACGTTCTGAAAGACGGCGGTGAAACAGATCTCGATTTGGGCCATTACGAACGCTTTACCAATACCGATCTGACCCGCAAGAACAGCATGACCAGCGGTCAGCTGTACATGAGTGTTCTGGAAAAGGAACGCAATGGCGTTTACGGCGGCCATACCGTTCAGGTGATTCCGCACATCACCGATGAGATCAAACACCGGATCGAACTCAATTCTCATGATTCTGATGTTTTGATCACGGAGATCGGCGGCACGACCGGTGATATCGAAGGACTTCCGTTCTTGGAGGCCATCCGCGAATTCGCTCTGGAGCGTCCGGTGGGGGATGTGATCTTCATTCATGTCACACTGGTGCCTTTCATCAAGGCCGCCGGCGAGATGAAGACCAAACCGACCCAGCAGTCCGTGGCCAAACTGCGTGAGATCGGCATCACTCCCAACATTATCATTTGCCGCTGTGAGCATTCCATGAACACGGAACTGCGCCGGAAGATCTCCCTCTTCTGCAATGTTCCCTTCGAGGGAGTCATTGAGGAGAAAGATGTGGAGCATTCCATTTACGAACTGCCTCTGGTCCTTCAGAGAGAAGGTCTGGATCAGCTCATCTGCAAACTCCTGAATATGGAAGACCGCCCGTCGGATATGAGCAAGTGGCAGGATGTGGTCCGCAGCATCGTGGCTCCTCATTCCAGTGTGCGCATCGGTCTGGTGGGCAAGTATGTCAAACTGAACGATGCCTATAAATCCATCACGGAAGCGCTTTATCACGGCTGTATCGCCAATGACTCACGCATGGAGCTGGTCAAGATAGATTCCGAGGAGATCGAGCGGAACGGAACAGGCGTTCTGGAGGATCTGGACGCGATCCTGGTGCCGGGCGGTTACGGTGTCCACGGCACGGAAGGCAAGATCCTCGCGGCGCAGTATGCCCGTGAGCATAATATCCCGTTCCTGGGACTTTGTCTGGGTATGCAGATGGCCGTTGTGGAATATGCCCGCAATGTGGCCGGACTGAAAGACGCGAACTCCACCGAGTTTTATTCCGATCTCAAGTATCCGGTCATCATTTTGCTGGACAAAGATTTCAAACCGATCGCGAGAGTGGATAAAAAATATGACCACAATCACTCTTCCGACAGCTGCAGCCCGAAAGACGGGACACTGCGTCTGGGAACTTATGACTGTGTGCTGAAGGACGGCTCCAAAGCCAAGAGTCTCTACAAGCAAGACGTTATCCATGAACGTCATCGTCACAGTTACGAGGTCAATCCGGACTATCTGGCCCAGCTGGAGAAGGACGGCAATTTCATTGTCAGCGGTATTTCTCCGAACGGCAAGCTGGTCGAACTGATCGAGCTGAAGGATCATCCGTTCTTCATGGCGTGCCAGTTCCATCCGGAATACCAGAGCAAGCCGCACAATCCGCATCCGCTGTTCAAGGCGTTTGTTTCCGCGGCTCTGTCCAATAAGAAGAAATAAGACGCTCTGCGTTATTTGAATTTGAAAACAAAAAATCCCTCACGCGTTCGTGAGGGATTTTTTTCAAGCGGACAGGCGCTTATTTCTCAAAGATATCTTTGAATACGGCAGAGGCCAGAGCCAGATCATCTGCGGAGGGTTTCCCGGTGATGGTCTTTTCCAGTTCCGCGACGGTGTCCGCTTTGGCTTCTAGCTTGGTATCCACTTTATAACCATGCGCTTTGGCCACGGCGTACCAGGCACCTGCCAGAGCTACGTCTTTGGAAACGCCTACACCGCCTTTTTCATAGATATAGCCCAGGGCGTACATGGCTTCGGGGATACCGGCGGCCGC
>DBVN01000002.1:31009-63421 GCA_002308515.1 Verrucomicrobia bacterium UBA1263
CCGTTCATGTACATCAGACCGGCGGCCATCTCCGCGATGTTGTCATCGTTGACGATGGACATCTTCTTGAGCCAGAGCAGGGCTTCAAACTTCTGAGAATCTTTGGAAGAAATGGTATTGACCGCCCTGGCCATCTCCAATGCAGCGGGCAGATAGCCTTGGAGCGCCGCTTTGCGGTACCAGCTGACGGCATCGGATATATCCTGGGACTGACCCAGACCGCGTTGTGACATTTCCGCGAAGACCGCCTGCCAGAAAGCGTTATTGGACTCTTTCGCTTTGCTCTTGCACAGGCTCAGATCTTCTTTGTATTTTGTTTTTAATTCGGAAGCCGTTTCGGCGGCATTGTTCAAAGTTTTCTCCATTTCAACGGCTTTTTGATATTGACCCTGGGTGCGGTAGATCCACAGCAGGACCGTCTGGGCGTAATGGTTCCCATTGTCCGCTTTGGTCTGATAATCCTCCGCGTCAGGGATATCCGGGGTCGTTTTGGTGAATTTGGCCAGGTTGATGTTGCCTTCTTTTTCCCAGTTCTCAAACCAGTTCACAAAGGATTTCGCGCCTTCCTTGGTCGGCTTTTTGAAATCTCTGGCGATCCTCAGAGCCAGTGTCGCTCTGGTTTCGTCATCACCCTGGATGAGAGCGTTTTGTACTTTTTGAGAGGTCTCTTCGCTGATCACATCCGGGAACTGTGTGCCCAGTTCCTGTATCTTTTTGATGGCGCTTTGTTCTTTGTCACCAAAGATACCTGTAACGGAATCAGTTACCTTGGATAACCATGTCGGGGTCTCAGCCTGGGCCGAGGTTTGGAAATGAGTGTCATTCGCGGCGGCAAAGGCCAGAGCCGCGATGACGAGAGATAAAAAAATCTTAGTCTGTTTTTTCATGTTCTTCTTTTGCGTGACGCAATGAGGCCGTCCTAAGCGGCCCCGCTTCGTCAGCATATAAAATTTGACGCTAAAAAATCAATTCTATTCAAAACCGGCCGGGATCATTTGTCCCAGCGGGTTTGACGATCCGCATCGGTGATTGGGCGGATCACCCGGCAGGGATTCCCCACGGCGACCGAGTCATCCGGGATATCCTTCACAACAACGCTGCCGCCGCCGATGACCACATTGCTGCCGATCGTCACTCCGGGCATGACATGGACTCCGGCTCCGATCCAGACATTGTTCCCGACCGTGATCGGATACGCGTACTCCAGTCCCTGATTGCGTCTTTCCATGTCGATGGGGTGTCCCGCCGTATGGAATCCGCAGTCCGGACCAATAAAGACATTGTCGCCGAAAGTGACCCTGGCGCAGTCCAGGATCACCAGATTGTGATTGGCAAAGAAATTCCTGCCCAGCTTGATGTTATAGCCGTAGTCGCACCAGAACGGGGCAACGATTTGGAACGCGCCGCGGGTCTTGCCCAGCAGTTTCCTCAGAATGGACTGTTGTTTTTTACTTTCCGAAGGACGCAGCTGGTTATATTCATGGCAAAGATCCTTGGCGATAAGTCTTTCCTGTATCAGTTCCGCGTCATAATTCGCGTCATAGAGCTTTTGGCTCAGCATTTTTTCTTTTTCTGTCATGGTTTATTTCCGAACAAAGTCTAAAAAAAGAAAAATACACGTCAAAAGTGGAATTGACACCGGGATCAAAAAGTAAAGGCAATAGCGGAGTTTTTTAGGAATATAGTCGCAGTATTCTCTTTTTTTCAGGATATCGCACCAGAGCCAATATAGAATCGGGAACAAGAGAATAAACAGACAGTTTTGGGGGAATATGATCATTCCTGAAAAAATAAAAACAAAAAACGCGTCATTGGGTATTGAGAATTCTGATCCCGATATTTCCATGATCCACAATGAGATAATGCCGGCCACTATCATAGCGATCCCTTCCGCGATAAAAAAGAGGTTGGAAATTCCCATGGTTCCTAAAAAGTCGAACCCCAGCCAGTCGCTGAAAATCAGGATATACAGGAGCAGCAAAAGCGGCGCTATCATAATTGGGAATGGATCCGCCTCCATATCCGCCCCAAAAACACCCGGATTACAAAGAAACCAGGCCAGCATCCCCAGGAAAGTAACAGCCGACCATCCTAAGAGGGCGTAAAACAGTTTCCGTGCCGTATGTTTCAAGTTGTTAGAATAATAGTTCATGTTTCAGTTTATGTTAATCCAGGTGCAGTATTGTATAGAAAAGGCATCCAACGCCGAAAACCGGGATCAGGTTCAAGTAATGGAGAAACGTACAAGTTTTCTGAGAAAGAGGAACAAAGTTTTTTCTCCTTTTCGGATGGCGTATCCAGAGATAATACGCGATGGAAAACAAAGGCAGAAAGATGATCAGTTGATAGACCGAGAGTATACCCCAAATAAGTCCAGAAAGGCATAAGAACTCCTCTATTGATGGATGGGATGGATTTGAGGTTAAGAGAAAAAATGTGATGATGCTCAGAAACGTCATGCACATGAAAAGAATAGAAAGTCCCCAGGTTTCCCGGAAGCGGAGACATATCCAGTTGGTGAAGACTAATAAACCTATCGGGAGTAATAGCAAACAGGCGAAGGTCATCATATAAAGACCTTCCATATTCATATTTGTCAATCCCAGCATCTCTGCCAGATGAGAGTGATGAATAAAATAGTTCTCCAAAAAATTCAGAGAAAACGATCCTGAAAAAATGAGAACCGCCCAGCCCGCCAGGAGGTAAATCACCTTCAGACGCAGCACTTTGATTTCGTAGTAGTTGTTTGGCATGGTGTTATTCAAATTTGATAAGAGCGATAAGATTCTCAATGTTATTGGATCATCAAAGAGGTCCAGGGTGAAGAATAAGCATTACAAGAGATACAACTATGAGAATTACGAATGATATTATACCGCCAATCGGTATCAGATTTAAAAGACTAATAAACGCGTTAATATCTTGTGGAAGAGATAAATAATTTATCTTTATTTTGAAATGAGTTGTCCGAAAACAATATCCGATCATGAACAGTGGTAAAAATATAAATATTTGATAGACTGAAATCATTCCCCAAATGATTAAAAAATAGATAATGTTCCATCCAATGCTTTCTCCAATATTAGCTGATTTCATATCGGCGGAGAACACGGACGAAAGATAAAACATTATTGGTAAGGCGGACGCAATTATGAAAATATTAGAAATTCCCCAGATTTGCCCAATTTTCAAGGGTATCCAACCACTGAAAATCAAGATATACAGGAGCAGTAAAGTGAATACTATTATGAATAGTGTTGGACAATGAACAATGTTCAGCATAAGAAAAGTTCCAATGTTGAGAATGATTGTCCAGCCGAGCAGCAGGTAAAGCACCTTCAGCCTTAGCATTTTGATTTCGTAGTAGTTGTCTGACATAGTTCAATCAGTCTTTTTTCTGCTCGGAATCTTTTGAGAATTTTTCCAAGTCACGGCAGAAAAGCGTCTTGGGGTTTTGATAGTAGAGGAGAAAATCCTTGCTGTCACGGCTTTTCGGGTAAGGCGCGTAATAGTGGCGGGTGTGAGCGTTGCGCCAGACCACCAGGAAAGAGAAGGAATGTTTCGCGGTGCAGGGCAGCAGGACTCCCGTCCACCAGTCATCGCAGGGGAGCGCCTCGAAACCGGTCTCCGTGCAGCCAACCGGCTTTTGATGCTCCCGGCCCAGTTGTGTCAGGAAGGTCAGCATGGTATCCATGCGCTTCTGGTAGCCTTCGCGGTCGTTGCCTTTGGAATAATGATAGCAGTCATAGCCCAGTATCTCCACAGCTTCGTCCCCCGGATAGCGTTCCATATAAGTCTCAGCATTGGGGACATAGTCGGGGGAATAGGCGTAGATCAGCTGGTCGCATCCTCTGGCGCGGAGGTGGTTCCGGGTCATGACCCAAAGCTCTTTGAATTGGTCAGTGGTGCAGAGATCACGCCCCCACCAGAACCAGCTGCCGGAATGCTCATGCCAGGGACGCAGGATCAGGGGCACTTTTACGCCGTTGGTGTTGGTGATGGAGTTCATGAACACGGCGGCTTTATCCAGCCAGGAGAGGAACTTTTCATGGCAGTCACCGCCGGGCAGGATGGAGCGGACGACCGTCTTGTCCTTGACATCCCAGGCATTCCCGCCGGTGAGGGGATTATCCGCGTGCCAGCAGAACATATTGATGCCGCCCCGCTGATAATGGGCAAGGACCTCCTTGCGGATCAGGTCGAAGGGGACTCCGTTGATATTGTTTTGGGAGCCGTGTTCGATCCTGCCCAGATCCCAGCCGATAATGGCCGGATAGTCGCCGCAGACCTCTTTGACATCGCTGCGGGAAGGTGCGCCGTTTTTCACATCTGCCTTCCAGCCCACACCGTAGGCGGTGGACTCGTGATGACCAAAGAGGATGCCCTGAGACGGTACCTTCAGCAGAAGTTTCTGGAGCTTTTGGGCTTCCGGTGAAAGAGAGTTGGTTTCGGCCGCGGAAACGACGGTTGCCGCAAAGAGAACCGCGGCGCAGACAGATAAAAGTTTTGTAAGAACCATAAGTTTCAAAATGTTTTCCAGTTAAAAAAGTTAAAAAAGGCCGCGCCCTTGTATTCGCAAGAGCCGCGGCCGATTCCTCATTCACAGTTCCGCAGAACTGTACCCACGAAGGCGTTATGATTTGAGCATCTTTTCGATCTCTTTCCGTGTCGGGACGGAGGGCTGAGCCCCCAGACGCGTGACAGAAATGGCAGCGGCCGCGACGGCGAAGCGGATGGCACTCAGCATATCGAGCTCCTGACTCAGGGCGGAGGCCAGCGCCCCGTTGAACACATCGCCGGCGGCGGTGCTGTCCACGGCTTTGACTTTAAAGGATTTGATCATCTTTTTGCATTCCGGCGCGGAGAGATAGACCCCTTTCGCGCCCAAAGTGATGATGACGACGGCCACACCCTTCTGATGAAGGATGTCGGCGGCTGCCTGGGCAGATTTCTGGTTTGTGACGGTGATCCCGGTCAGCGACTCGGCTTCGGTCTCGTTGGGAGTCAGGATCGTGACACGGCGCAGAAGTTCCTCCGGCAGAGGCTGTGTCGGCGCGGGATTCAGGATGACGGGTACACCGGCTTTATCGGCGATCCGGGCGGCTTCCAGAACGGTCGGCAGAGGTGTTTCCAGCTGCATCACAAGGATATCCGATTCGGCGATGACCTTGGACGCCTTTTTTACGTCCGCCGGGCTGAGAGCGCCGTTGGCTCCGGAGGCGACCCCGATACTGTTCTCACCATCCTCGGCCACATAGATCAAGGCCACGCCGGAAGCATTTTTCTTATCCCGGAAAACATAGTCCGTGCTGATCTTGTCCTTTTTCAGCCCGGCAATGGTCTGATCCCCAAAGAGATCCTGACCCACTTTGGCCACAAAAGTCACCTTGCCGCCGGGACCGGCTGAGCGTGCGGCGGCGACCGCCTGATTCGCGCCTTTACCGCCGGGAGCGATGCTGAATTTGCCGCCCAGCAGAGTTTCGCCCGGACGGGGTATGCTCTTCATCTGGATGATCATATCCGTGTTGGAGCTTCCAACGACAACTACATTAGCTTTTTTCATATCTTTTTGATGTTAAAGGTTTATCTTTTGTTTTACATTTTGGAGTAGATGAGCAGTCCCAGCCCGGCCAGGAAGAACACGAACATCGCCGTCAGCAGTGTGTTGGTGCCTTTGGGCGCGCCTTTGAATTCCTTCCAGATGAACACGCCCCAGAGCGCGGCCACCAGCGTGGCACCCTGACCCAGACCGTAGGAGAGAGCGGCGCCGGCCTTTTCAGCGGCCAGCAGACTGAAGGACATACCGATATTCCAAATGATGCCGCCCAGCATGCCGATGATGTGCGTCTTGAAACTGCCTTTGAAGTAATCGGAGAAGGGAACTTTCTCGCCGCGGACGGGTTTGATCATCACGATGCTGTTCCAGATGAAATTGGAAAGCACCAGACCGACCGAGAAAACGACCAGCGCGGTGTAGGGTGTCATGGTGCCGGCCTCCGGTGTGACGAAATTCTTTGCCATGCCCTGGGAGACGAGCGCGAAGAAGCCGCAGCCCATCAGCACACCGGCAATGACGGAAATGACGATGCCCAGCACGGGAGTGCCGCCGGACTTGCTGCCCTGCAATTTCTTATAGGCCAGCGCGTTGATGATGATGGCCACCAGTACAAGAGCCACACCGACACCCAGCAGGACGGGATCGCCCTCCGGTCGCAGACAATAGGTCATGACCACGCCCAGAACCAGCGCCAAACCAACACCAATGGGGAAGGCGACCGCCAGTCCGGCGATATCTATGGCGATGACCAGAAGCAGGTTGGAGAGATTGAACACCACACCGCCCACAAAGGCCCAGAAGACGTTCTTCTGGAAGAGAGCGCCGATCTCGCCGCCGGCGTTCCACTGTTTGATGTCGTCTATGAAGCCGCGGCCCACACCGGAATCGCCCATGCTGCCGAGGGTGAAAGCCAGCAGCAGCGCCCAGATCAGAACGCCGAAGCCGTAGTCCCAGTAAAAGAGCTGGAATTTCCACTCACGGCTGGCCAGTTTCTGGGTATTGCCCCAGCTGCCCCAGCAAAGCATGGTGATGATACACAATAAAACCGCTACAAAATAAGAATTTACAATAAACATAATATATTAATCCAATAACGGAGATGAGTATATCTGTTTTATGACTTGATGACAAGAGAGAAATAACAGGAAAAGATTGTCTAATAAGTCCGCTTCTTTTATCATCTTGTGAGCGCGGGGAAACGATCTTTGCGCGATAGGGAACACGCCCGGCCATTTCAGGTGCGGGGTGTTGGAATGATGCGTTAAAATAATGAGGGTCAGTATTTTTGGTTTAGGATACGTTGGCGCGGTGACGGGAGCCTGTTTGGCTTCTCACGGCCACAAGGTGATCGGTGTCGATGTCAATCGTCAGAAAGTGGAGGATTTTGCCCAGGGGCGGCCTTCCATCATCGAGCCGGGGCTCAATCATCTGCTGGAGTCCGCGCGGGAGAAAGGATTGCTCTCCGCGACACAGGATTGCGGTCAGGCCGTCCGGGAGAGTGATGTCTCCATCGTATGTGTGGGAACGCCCAGTACCGTATCCGGTTCGCTGGATCTGAGCTTCGTGCGTCAGGTGGCGCGGGAGCTGGCGGATGCCGTCCGGGCCAAGGGAAGCAAACACCGCATCGTTTTCCGCAGTACGATGCTGCCGGGCAGTACCGATCAGATGGTCAAAGATTTTCTGGGCGATCTGCTGAGTTCCGGTCTGGCGGAGATCTATTATTTCCCTGAATTCCTGCGGGAAGGGACCGCGGTGAAAGATTTTGAGAAACCGGCGCTGGTCGTGGTGGGCACCCGTGACGGACTGCCGCCTTCGCCGGAGATGGAGCCGCTGTTTGGTTTGCAGCCGGAAGTGGTGAAATGGAACGCCGCCGAGCTGGTGAAGTACGGATGCAATACGTTCCATGCGCTGAAACTGACCTTTGCCAACGAGATCGGCCGTCTCAGCAAGGTGCTGGGGCTGGACGCTCTGTCCGTTCTGCGGATCCTCTGCCGGGATACCAAGCTGAATATCTCCTCGGCCTATATGCGGCCGGGCAATCCTTTTGGCGGATCCTGTCTGCCCAAGGATGTACGCGCGCTGACGGACTGCGCCCGGCGCAACGGTGTGAGTATGCCGGTGATCGAGAACCTGATACCCAGCAACAGCCAGCATCTGGCCTCGCTGCTGAAGATGGTGGAGGCATCCGGCTGCCGCGAGGTGGTCATTTTGGGATTGTCCTTCAAGCACAATACGGACGATCTGCGGGAGAGCCCGATGGTGGAAGTGGCTCAGACCCTGCTGGGACGCGGGTATCATTTGCGGATATTCGATCCGCAGCTGAATCTGGCTTCGCTGGTCGGCAGCAATAAGCGGCTGATAGACGTGCGGATGCCGCATCTGGCCTCGCTGCTGAAGCCGACTCTGGTGGAAGCTCTGGGACAGCGGGGAATGGTCATCATTTCCCAGCCGTGTGTTCCCATCGGGGATCTGAAAGCCCTGGTTACTGCCGAGCATCAGGTGCTGGATGTGAACGGCTGGACGGAGCTTCAGACGCTGCCGGTAAAATATCTCGGTTTTTGTTGGGAGATTTGATCCTTCCCTTAACAAGAACTGAGAATGATTTTTTATGTTGGATCTTGTTCTTGTTATAGTTGCGGGTTTGGCAGGCGCTGTGGTGGCGCGAATGCTGAACCAGCCCCTGATCCTGGGGTATATCCTGGCAGGGGTGCTGGTGGGTCCTCATACGGGAGGGACTACGGTAGATATCGCCAATGTGGAGAAACTGGCCGATATCGGTGTCGCTTTACTTTTGTTTTCCCTGGGGCTGGAGTTTTCCAAGAAAGATATCCGTTCTATTTCCGGCCTTGCCGTTTATGGCACGCTGATCCAGGTGGGGCTGACGGTCACCTGCGGTTATTTCATCGGTCAGTACGTGGGCTGGGGACTGCACAGTTCGCTCTGGTTCGGGCTGGCCATCGCGTCCTCTTCCACGGCGGTCATCATGAAGACGCTGGTCAGCCGCGGCAATATGAATACGCTTTCGGGCAAACTGATGATGGGGATGTCCATCGTGCAGGACGTGACACTGATCCCGCTGATGATCCTGCTGCTCCAGTTCGGAAAGGAAGGCGAATTTTCCTGGGCAAGCGCGGCCATGCCGATCGGCATGGCGGTGGCGTTCGTCGCGGTGATGCACATTTTCGGAGCAATGGTGGCGCCTTTGCTGCTGCGGTGGATCGCCCGGTGGAATTCGCGTGAGCTGTTCTCGCTGTGCATCGTGGCGCTGGGACTGGGACTGGGCTGGGTTTCTTATCAAATGGGGCTTTCTTTCGCGTTCGGCGCGTTTGTGGCCGGGCTGGTGCTGAGCGATTCGGACTATGGTCACCGGGCCTTGAGCGAGCTGGTGCCAGTGAGGGATATTTTCGGGCTGCTGTTCTTTGTCTCTATCGGGATGCTGCTGGATGTCCGGTTCCTTTATGAGCATTTGGGAATGGTGCTTTTCCTTTTCGTTTCGGCGGCGTGTTCGCGCGGTCTGATCCTTTCGGGCATGAGCTGGCTTTTCGGCTACAGACGGGTGATCCCCATCGCGATGTTCTTCGGGATGCTGGCTATTTCCGAAATCGCGTTCGTGCTTATCCGTATGGGGCTGAATGAAGGGGCGATCAGCGAGGAGGTCTATTCCCTGATCCTGAATACGGTCGTTGTTTCGATGGTGGTCGGACCGATCGCTTCCGGGCTGACCACGCCGGTCTATGATTTCATCAAACGGCATTCGCGTCTGGACGGCAAGATCCGGAACATGAGTCTGCCGGAGGATTCGCTTTCTAAACATATCATCGTTGTGGGCGATGACGGAGCTTCACGCGATATCGGCATCGTGCTGAACCGGCTGAGTCTGCCGTATGTGATCATCGAGTCGAACCACAAGGTTTACCGCCAGCTGAAGCATCTGAATCTGAACGTTATCTATGGCGACCCTACCAGTGAGACGATCCTGACCGGCGCGGGCATCAGCCGCTGCCGGGTGCTTCTGCTGATGATGAAAGACGAGCAGACGCGCGACAGCATCATCCGCCATGTGCGGCATATCCCTTCGGTGCGGATCATCGTCCAGGCGGATACCATCGAGGAGATGGTCCACCTACGCGGCAAGGATGAGGTGGAGGTGATCCATCCGGATTTTGAGGCGGCTTTCGAGGTCGCGCGCCAGACGCTCCTGCATCTGGGTATTCCTGCCGAGGAGATCCATCATTATCTCTCCCTTGCCCGAAAGGAGCTTTATACCGAGCCTTCTGTCCGGCACAAGGGCGGACAGGAGGATCTGGCCCGGCTTCTGCGTCAGGCTCAGCAGCGTCTGACTTCAGCCTGGGTGCAGATACCCCAGGGAGCCAACCTGATCGGCAAGACGCTGAGCGAGGCTCAGGTCCGCACTCTTTACGGTATCACGGTCACCGGTGTGATGCGCGGCGAGGAGTTCACGCCGAATCCGCCGGCTGATTTCCGGCTTCAGGAGAAGGATTTTCTGGCCGTGATGGGCCAGCCGGAACAATGCCAGAAATGGATACAGGACATGAAACCCAAAAATGTTGAAGAAAACAATGAGCGATCTGACTCCAAATGAAAAGACGGTTGACGCTCCGGCGAATGGAGCGATGAGTGAGCATCCGACTCCAAGAAAAAAGTTTTTTTACACCTGGCGTGCCATACTGGTTCCCACGCTGGGACTCCACTGTCTGCTGACGCTGGGGCTTGTTATTGTCCCTCTTTTGCTTATTACTTTGGCTCAATTCTTTCCAAATATATTGCCTGGTGACAGCATGATCGGAATTCTTTTTATAGCTTTAGCATTTTCATTGTGTTTTACTTTGGTGATTTGGATCGGTATCCGTTTTTGGCGGAATCTGCTGATCAAGGCAGAAATTCCGGTCAACTGGGCAAAGCGCTGGCTGCCGTTGATCGCGTATCCGTTGTTTACCTTGATCGTAGCGGCGGTGTGCATGGTGTGGAGTGATGGATTTTGGAGCAGAGATTGCTGGAATGTCTATTACATAATAAACATATATGCAATTGTTCTCATTTTTATGGCAGCATTTTTTGGATCTCCCTGGTTGATGTTCCTGTTCAATTTAGGCTGTTTTCTTCCCAGTATCCTTTCTTTCGCGTTCTATCAAAAGCGCTTGAAAGGTTTGGAACCGATGCCGAAGGGGATGCGTGTCGCGCTATGGATGGTCATCCTGGCGTGCGCGGGAGCGTTTGGGTACGGCTTCTATGAGCGCTCGCAAAATCTGATCGAGCCCGTGTCCAGACATGAGCATGGCAGTGGGGGACATGGTTTTGGGTATGAAGGAGGCTGGTCCAGTGTGGATCTGAGCCCTTATTATCCTTGGATACAAACTAATTTGCTGGCCAAACTGGATGAGCCTTCCACACTGACTTTGACGAACAAGATCGTCTGGGACGGAGCGGAGGCACTGTATCCGCTTTACGCGGCTTTTGCCCGGTCGGTGCTGCCGGAGTATATGCTAAAGCCGGACGCGGATGATGATAGCTATTATTATTGGAAGATGCCTGAAAAATCAGGAGTGGAGTTCCATAACACGATAGAGGGGTTCACCCGGCTGGTCAAACAAAAGGCAGATATCGTGTTCAATGCCGCGCCCTCGGCCTCGCAGAAGGAGCAGGCGCGCCGGGCCAATGCGGAGCTGACATATACTCCCATCGCCCTGGAGGCGTTCGTCTTTTTTGTCAACAGGGAGTGCCCCATTGATGAGCTGACTTCGCAGCAGATACGGGATATCTACTCCGGCAAGATCCGTGACTGGAAGGAGCTGGGAGCCCCGGCTGGCCGCATCCTCGCTTTCCAGCGTCCGGCTAATTCCGGCAGCCAGACCACGATGGAGCGGTTCATGGGAGAGACACCGCTGGTCAAGCCATTGAAAGAGGAAGTGGTCAGGGATATGGGCGGCATCATTGAGAGAGTGGCGCAGTACCGGGATGTGGCCAATGCCATCGGGTACAGTTTCCGCTACTATGCTTCCACCATGAAGGGGAGCGATTCCATCAAGTTTCTGAAGGTGGACGGAGTGGCACCCACGCCGGAGAATATCGCTTCGCGGCGCTATCCTATGACCGGAGAGGTACTTGCCATCACCAGCCAGCACAGCGATCCCGATTGCGCCAAGCTGATAGAATGGATCCTGGGCCCTCAGGGACAGGAGTTAGTGGAGAAAACAGGATATGTCCCTCTCCATAAGAAGGATGATTCGTCTGAAAAGAAGCCTGAATAACGGTTTTTTCCTCGGAGGAAAGATAAAAAATCTTGCAATAAGCGGGGATTTTTGGTTTAATCCCTGTCAACAGCTCGTAAGGGTTGATATGCAATGCCGGCGTGGCGGAATTGGCAGACGCGCCAGACTCAAAATCTGGTGGTAGCAATACCATGAGGGTTCGAGACCCCCCGCCGGTACCACCTGGGTGTAGTAGATCCTATGGAAAATCATGATCATACATTCTCAGCGAAACCTCTTCTTCAGAGGATAGATCTTCTTTTTGGTCCCATTGAAATCGAACATGTAAAACCTTCTCAGATGGAAGAGACAACATGTGTCGTGATAGATGTCCTTCGCTTTACGACAACGGCGGCGATGGCGCTGGCCAATGGTGCCAGGGCGGTGATCCCGGCCAAATCTATCGGAGACGCTCTCATACTCCATGAGAAATATCCCGGTTCCTTGCTGGCCGGGGAAAGAGGCGGATCCAAGATCGGAGCGGATCTGACCGGCGGAAGAGATTTCGATCTGGGCAATTCTCCGCGGGAATTCACGCGGTCTGCCGTGGAAGGACGTGTAGTGATCTCCACAACGACCAACGGGACGATCGCTTTGAATGCCTGCAAAGGGGCTGTAAATGTGATGGCGGCTTCTTTCCTGAACGCGGTGGCGACGGTCTCCTGGATATTGAAGCATCCTACGGAGAGGGTCTGTCTGGTTTGTTCCGGTACTCATGGGGAGAATTCTTATGAGGATATGCTGGGCGCGGGAGCCGTGGCCAGTATGCTGATCCGTTCCCGTTCCTCCGGACTGTATAAAGGGCTGACAGGGCTTTCCTATTCCGATTCCGTGCTGGCCTGCTGTATGCTGTATCAGCAAGCCTGCCGCCAGGGACTGAAGGAACATTTCTCCCTCTCGCGCAATGGCAAGAATCTGGGATCATTTCCGCATTTGGCCGAGGATGTGCCTTATGCCGCCAGAACGGATACGTGCCGCTTTGCCATTCTGCTGAAAGACGGACAGCTCAGAATAGCGGAATAAAAGTAAGCGGAGAAGATAAAGTTTTTAGGGCGAAGGCTTCTCTTTCTGTGATTTAAGAAAAGAAGCTCAAACCGCCTGTTTCATTTTTTAGGATATATATGGAAAATTTGGTTATTATCGGTGCCGGCTGTGCCGGACATACAGCGGCTGTGTATGCCGCGCGCGCTAATTTGAAACCGCTCGTCTTTGCGGGACCGACCCCCGGCGGACTGATCACGACCACCGGAGTAGTGGAGAATTTCCCCGGCTTCCCGGAAGGAGTGGAAGGCTTTGACCTGGTATCGAAAATACAGGCTCAGGCCGAACGATTTGGGGCACGGGTCGAGTTTTCCGCGGTCGAATCGGTGGACCTCAGTATGAAGCCGTTCCAGCTGAAAGTGGAAGGAGAGACCATCCAGACCACGGCGCTGATCGTGGCCACCGGTGCCGCGCATCGGCATCTGGGACTGGAATCCGAGGCCAAACTGGAGAGAAAAGGCGTGACCTATTGCGCTACCTGCGACGGAGCCTTGCCGGTCTTCCGCAACCAGCCGCTGGTCGTGGTGGGCGGCGGTGATTCCGCCTGCGAAGAAGCCCTGCATCTGACCCAGTTCGGCTCCAAAGTGTACCTGATCCACCGCAGAGATACCCTGCGCGCCTCCAAGATCATGGCCGACAGAGTGTTGAGCAATCCCAAGATCCAACCGGTCTGGGACTCGGTCGTGACCGAAGTGCTGGATGTGGCTCAGGGTAAAGTGACCGGCATCCGGGTCAAAAACGTCAAAACCAGCGAAGAAACGACGATTCCCTGCGCGGGAGTCTTTGTCGCCATTGGTCACGCGCCCAATAACAGCTTGTTCGATGGACAGTTAGAGATGGACGCCGCCGGATATATCCTCCGCTGGAACGGGACCACCGAGACGAACATCCCCGGTGTGTTTGTGGCGGGCGACTGCGCGGATCCTCGTNNCTCGTTACCGACAAGCCATTACAGCAGCCGCCATGGGAGCGCAGGCCGCCATCGATGCCGGACGCTGGATCGGAGAGAATTCCTAAAAATCATTCAATAAAATCGGAAAGTTATTGCAATTCTTTCCGGTTCCGGGCACAATATCTCCGTCCTTTAACCGAGGACACGTCGGGGCGTAGCGTAGCCTGGCTAGCGCGCTTGTTTCGGGTACAAGAGGTCGAGAGTTCAAATCTCTCCGCCCCGACCATTTTATAATAGATTTTTTGCATATGGGCATCTCGGGTGAGATGCCTTTTTTCTTCTTTTTGGATTCTTATAAGATTTCATCTCGGCGAGGCGCAGAGATGAAAAACAAAGATCCCCGATGGTTGTTCCACTGGGGATCTTTTGCATATAAAGGCGCGGTTTGCTGTCCGGCTTATTCTACGCGGGAGCGGCCTGTGCCGGTGACGACTTCGCCGATGTGCCAGGCTTTGTATTTGGCTTTTTTGATGTCGGCCAGGACGGCATCCGCTTTGTCGGCGGAGACGATGGCGGTCATGCCGATGCCCATGTTGAAGACCTGATAGATTTCGGTGTCGTCAATGCAGCCGGAGTTCTGGATCAGTTTGAAAACGGGCGGAATGGGCCAGGAACCTTTCCGGATGACGACATCACGGTTAATGGGCAGGATCCGCGGGATGTTGTCAATGAAGCCGCCGCCGGTGATGTGAGCCAGACCTTTGATCACGCGCGGTGTCTTGGGCAGGTTGTATTTTTTCAGCAGTACCTGGATCAGATTCCCGTAGCTGAGGTGGGTCTTGAGCAGTTCGGCCCCGATCGTGCATTTGAGCCCGGCGGGTTTGGAGGAGTAGTCGAGCTTCATCTTCTCAAAGAATATCTTGCGGGCCAGTGAGTAGCCGTTTGTGTGGAGTCCGTTGGAAGCGATGCCGATCACACGGTCGCCTTTGCGGATGCCTTTGCCGTTCAGCATACGGCTTTTTTCCACTACACCGACGATGGTGCCGCTGACATCATATTCACCGGGAGCGTAGAAATCGGGCATTTGAGCGGTCTCACCGCCGATCAGCGCGCAGTTGTTTTCTTTGCAGGCTTGGGCAAAACCGGTGATCAGCTGCTGGAAGACATCGGGTTCCAGTTTGCCGGTGCCGATATAGTCCAGGAAGAAGAGCGGTTCCGCGCCCAGAACGGCGATGTCATCCACACAGTGATTGACCAGATCGGCGCCAACCGTGTTATGCTTGTTCAGAGCGAAGGCGATCTTGAGTTTGGTGCCCACGCCGTCCACGCTGGAAACCAGTACAGGCTGCTTGTATTGGGAGGTTTTGAGTGCGAATAATCCGCCGAAACCTCCGACTTTGCCCAGTACTTCCGAACGATGGGTCGAGGCCAGCAGTTTGGGAAGCTGGGATTTTACTGAATTGCCGAGGTCGATATCCACTCCGGCTTGCGCATAAGCTTTGCTCTTCACGATTTTTTTCAAATTAAAGGTTCAACACAAGAGGCATAAGAAAAACCTCTCCCTCTATCCAAGCCTGAAACGGCCCTGACCGCAAGCTTTAAATGATGGGAAAGGTGAAAATTTCTAAATACAAACGCCTTCCCGTGTGAGGGGAAGGCATTCGTATGTATTCAAACAGGGAAGAAGCGATTACTTCCTGGCTGTTTTCTTAGCCGGTTTCTTAGCGGCTTTCCTGGCTGTTTTAGCAGCCTTGACCGGAGCGGAGGCTTTAGTGGCTTTGGAAGCGACTTTAGCGGTCTTGCCTTTGCCCTTGCCTTCGCATTTGCAGTCTTTCTCACCTTTGCAGCATTTGTCGCCTTTACCGCAACAGCAGCAGCATTCCTCTTGTTCGAGGGCAGCCTGCGCGGCGGCCAGACGGGCGGTCGGCACGCGGTAAGGTGAGCAGCTGACATAGGTCAGGCCCAGAGAGTTGCAGAACTTGACGCTGGCAGGATCACCGCCGTGCTCGCCGCAGATACCGAGTTTGATATCCGGACGGGTCTGGCGACCGCCGGCGACAGCCATACAGATCAGTTTGCCCACGCCGGTCTGATCGATAGAGGCAAACGGATTGCCGGTCACGATCTCAGCGTTTTGATAAGCGGGCAGGAACTTGCCGGAGTCGTCACGGCTCATGCCGAGGGTCATCTGGGTCAAGTCGTTCGTGCCGAAGCTGAAAAATTGAGCTGTCTGCGCGATCTCGTCCGCAGTCAGAGCGCCGCGCGGCACTTCGATCATCGTACCGACCATGTAGGGGATGCGGACTTTCTTTTCCTTCATCACGGCGGCGGCCACTTCATTGATGATGGCGACCTGCAAATCGAGTTCTTTCTTGAACCCGACCAGCGGGACCATGATTTCCGGTTTGCATTTGATCTTCTTCTTGATGACTTCGGCGGCGGCCTCAAAGATGGCGCGAGCCTGCATCCGGGTGATTTCCGGATAGGCAACGCCCAGACGGCAGCCGCGATGACCGAGCATCGGGTTGGCCTCGTGCAGTTCGCCGATACGCTGCAGGATGAATTCACGGGTCAGACCGGTCTTCTTGCAGGTTTCGTTCATTTCGCCTTCTTCGCTGGCCTTGGGCAGGAATTCATGCAGCGGCGGATCCAGCAGACGGATGGTCGCTGGCAGACCTTTCAGTTCCTTGAAGATACCGATGAAGTCGGCTCTCTGGTAAGGAAGCAGTTTCTTCAGAGCGGCTTCGCGGCCTTCCACCGTGGTGGACATGATCATCTCGCGCACGGCGTAGATGCGGTCGCCTTCAAAGAACATGTGTTCTGTGCGGCACAGACCGATACCCGTGGCGCCGAAAGCGATGGCCGCAGCGGCCTGGGTCGGGCTGTCCGCGTTGGTGCGCACTTCCATACGGGTGGCTTTCGCGCACCAGCTCATCAGCTGCGCGTAATCCAGATAGGACTTGCTCTTCTTGGCCGCGGCAGACTTGTTGATCAAAGCCTGGATGATGGCCGAAGGAGCCGTCTTGATCTCACCGCAATAGACTACGCCGGAAGTACCGTCAATGGAGATGTAATCACCTTCCTTGAGGATATTGCCGCCGATTTCCATAGAGCGGTTTTCGTAATCGATATGGAGTTCGCTGACACCGCAGACGCAGACTTTACCCATTTGACGGGCAACAAGAGCCGCGTGAGAGCTGACACCTCCGCGAGCGGTGAGGATACCCTCGGCGGCGATCATGCCGCGGAGGTCTTCCGGAGAAGTTTCCACACGGACGAGAAGGACTTTTTCGCCGCGGGCACGGGCTTCTTCCGCGCGTTCAGCGTTGAAATAGACACGACCGCAAGCGGCACCGGGACCCGCGGGCAGACCTTTGGCCGCCGGCTTGACACCTTTCAGCGCTTTGCTGTCGAAAACAGGGGAGAGAACCTGATCCAGCTGTTCGGCCGGCACGAGTTTGACGGCTTCTTTCCAATTGATCAGTTTTTCTTTGGCCATTTCCACGGCGATGCGGACAGCGGCCAGACCGGTGCGTTTACCGTTGCGGGTCTGGAGCATAAAGACCTTGCCGTTTTCAATGGTGAACTCAAAGTCCTGAACATCATGGAAATGGGATTCCAGGATCTTGCGGATGTTGTTCAGTTCCTTAAAGGCTTTGGGCATGACTTTGTCCAGTTTGGCCACGGGCTGCGGAGTACGCACACCGGCCACGACATCTTCACCCTGGGCGTTCATCAGGAATTCGCCGTAGAAGACCTTTTCGCCGGTCGCCGGGTCACGGGTGAAGGCCACACCGGAACCGGAAGTATTGCCCATGTTGCCGAAGACCATCGCCTGTACATTGACGGCGGTGCCCCAGTCATCAGGATAACCGTATTTGCGGCGGTAAACGATCGCGCGGTCGTTGTTCCAGGAGCCGAACACGGCACCGATGGCGCCTTGCAGCTGAGCCCACGGATCGGTGGGGAATTCAGAGTGTGTACGCTCTTTGATCAGCTTCTTGAAGCGGGAGACCAGTGCCTGCAGCGCTTCGGCGTTCAGACGGGTGTCTTCCACATGTTCGCCGGGGAAGAGTTCTTCCTTCAGGGCTTCGATGATGCTTTCAAAGGGATCACGATCCTCGCCGGGGCGCTTCTGCACACCCATGACGACATCACCGTACATTTGGATGAAGCGGCGATAACAATCCCAGGCAAAACGTTCGTTCTTGGTATTCTTGGCCAGCGCCAGAACGGTCTGGTCATTCAAACCGAGATTCAAGATAGTATCCATCATACCCGGCATGGAAACACGCGCGCCGGAGCGGACGGAGACCAGCAGAGGATCGTTCTTATCATTGAATTTCTTGCCGAGATTCTTTTCCAGGAAGCTTACGCCCGCCTTGACCTGAGCGGCAAGCTCAGCGGGGTATTTACGCTTGTTGGCGTAATAATAGGTGCAAACTTCAGTGGTGATAGTGAATCCGGGAGGCACCGGAAGTCCGATAAGGGTCATTTCTGCGAGGTTGGCACCTTTGCCGCCCAAAAGCGGTTTCATATTGCCATTGCCGTCGGCCTTTTTATTTCCGAATGTATAGACGTACTTATTAGTCTTAGACATAAATTAGAATTGCTGTTGCATCACTCCAGCAGAGTATCAGCTCCACTTATGGTATATCTGTAAACACAGATGTCAACGTGGAATCTTTGTTCTGGAAAGAAAAATTCCTCATTGCGCATGAGGAATTTTCGTTCTTTAGAATCCAACAGAGGCTTTTTTGCCCTGTTTGGTGATGGTTTTGATATCTTCCCAGACCACCAGACCGCGGCGATTGGAGATCGTCAGCTGGAATTCGTAACTGCTTTGACGCAGGTTTTTGGTTCGTGTGGTCACCTCAATGATCTTGCCGGAGAGACTGTAGGAATGTTTCATCCGTTCTTCGGTGATGATCTCCTCCTCCGCGTCGGCCATCTCTGCCAGAGGATCCTCTGATTTGGCCAGATTCAGGGTCGTGGTCGTCTGCACCTTTCTCGTCTTCAGCAGAGCGGTGCGGATGCGTTTGATCAGCAGATCGGTGTCGAACTGCATAGAGGTGTTGTTGACGATGCGGCTGATAGCCAGGATCGGCTTCTTGCCGTCCACACCTTCCAGATCACCGGTCGAGATGCAGTCCTCGATGATGCTCTGCACCATTTCATCGGCGGCGCGGGCAAAATCCTGGATATTGATCTCATCCACATTGGCGATCAGACGGGAGCTGTCATTATCCACGTAGGTGGTCTTGGTGGCACAGCCGGTCGCCAGAAACGCGCCTGCCAGCGCCAGAACCAAACAAAGTTTATAATTCATCTTTAGATCCTGTTTCGTAAAAGGTTATTTCTTCAGGGACTCCATGAACGTGAAGCGGAAATCCACGGCTTTGGGCGAGGTGGCCAGAATGGGGATACTCTTCCTTTGGCCGCCTTCGATCTGAGTGGGCGTGCGGTGATCCAGCGGCGAACCGATCATCATGCCATCCTTATCGTACCACTCCACACGATACGTGAACGCCTTCATACGGCGGGTCCGGTTGTACAGCTGCACTTGCACCTTTCTGTAGCCTTCATCTGTGTAAGCCTCATTCACTCCCACGATATAAACACTGCGGCTCAAACTGGGATCGGTCAAAATACGCTGATCCATCACCATCTGGGGAATACCCTCAGTCTGGGCATTCTGCACTGTGTTCATTGATTTAGTAGCACAGCCCTCTGACAGCAGAGAAGCTGCCAGCAGCGCGGTGACGATCATCGTGGAAAATAAAGTTTTCATTTTCATAGCACCTTCAAAAGACACCCGTCTTCCTCTCCAAAGTGTATGCAAAGCAAAGAGGTATTTCAATTCCTAAAATAAAGATATCCAAAATTTACAACCTCTGTCCGAAGATATATGAAAGCATTGGATGATGAGCCTTTCTTGTCACCTGGTGTGCGGTGCTTACAGCGATAGGAGGTTTCCGCTGCCGCGGATTCCGGTCCAATAAGTCCTGCTGAGATAACAAAAAATGTTGATATAGAAAGGGTTGTTTTTTTTTTTTTTGAAAAAATACCGTGTCATAACGCAACAAGACAGTGATTCAGGTGTATAATCAATGTACAGTGGTGTACACAATATATCAAAAATCATGAAAAAAAGATATTCATTTACGAATATAGTTCTGGGATTGTTTCTTTCGGCAGGTGGACAGTCACATGGAACTGAATTAAAGCGTGTGACAGCCATAAGAAAGGCTGCTGTAAAGAAGATTCTGCTCGCGACGCTCATTGCGGCTGTGAGTATGAACATGCTGGCTGATGGTCCTGGCGGTGATCCTCCTGGCGGAGATACCCCCGGTGGTGGTGGTACTTCAACAGATTCTCCTGATGGAGCTTATTACACACTTGCTGATGGTTCAACAGTAACTAAATCGAATGAAACTCTTTCGACTTCTACTTCTGACTATAATGTGGTGCAGGTGACCAGCGGCACACTTACATTGAACAGCTGTACATTGACGAAGACAGGTGATACCAGCCGTACAGACGGGGATGCCACCAGTTTCTATGGTACAAACTCCTCTGTCTATGCCGGCGGCAGCTCGGCTGTCATCTATCTGAATGATTGTTCCATCACCAGTACGGCCAAGGGCTCTAATGCCGTATTCTCCTATAATGGAGCGACCATCTATGTGGACGGCATCACTATCTATAACAACAGCAGTGTTTCACGCGGACTTCATTGTACTTATGGAGGTACGATCATCGCCACTGATGTGGATATTACAACATGCAGTGAGACGAGTTCCACCATTGCCACTGACCGTGGAGGCGGTACGGTGACTGTTACAGGCGGTACGGCTACGGCTAAAGGGAATAATTCCGCTGTACTTTATTCGACGGGTACGATCACAGCTAATAACCTGACCGGTGTGTCGGAACAGGGTGAGATTGCTGTTGTAGAAGGCGACAATGGAGTGATCATTTCCGGTTGTGCTATGACCAGTGGTTCAGCAAAACGGGGTCTGATGATGCTTCAATCCGGTTCAGGTGACGCGCAAGGAAGCAACGCATATATTACCGTTTCTGATTCTACACTGACAGTTACTGGCAGCAGCGTTCCCCTTTGTGAAGTACCTACCGAAAATAATGGCACTTTGACCCTGACTGATGTTACTCTGAATGTGGCCAGCGGCATCCTGATGTATGTAGATTATAACACACAGTGGAGTACCTATGGCGGCTATGGAAATCTCGTTCTGGAGACCACACAAGATTCCTGGACATACACGGGTACTGTGGATGCTGACTCCTACAGCAACGCTACTGTGTCCGTAGGTGAAAATGTGATCTGGAATGGCGCGGTGGATACCGATAACAACGCCAAGACCGCTGTCGTTACCGTGGAGAGCGGAGCTGTGTGGAACCTGACCGCGGATACTTATGTTTCCACACTCGTCAATAACGGTACCATCAATAAGAACGGTTACACACTGACTGCCGGATCAACAAGCGGAAACGGAACTATCAATGAAACTTCTTCGGGTACTACTACTTTGACAGTGACATTGGCAGACGCGACAGTGGGTTACGGCCAGACAGCGACACTGCCTGCCGCGCAGATCAGCGGTCTGGCCAGCGGGGACGATGTCAGCTATGTTGTTACGAGTGATTATAAGGCAGGTTCTCCGGTGGGAGAATATACCATTACCGCGACGGCTGCGGGCACAGACTTGGCCAAGTATGACGCGCCCGCGACGGTCACCAGTACTTTGACTGTGACGAAAGCGGCTCTGACGATAACGGCGGACGATATGACCGTGGCTTGCGGAGACGCGATTCCCAGCTATACAGTAACCTATAGTGGTTTTGTAAACAGTGAGGATTCAAGTGTTCTAAGCGGGACACTGAACTTTGCCTGTGATTATACTACAACTTCAGATGCTGGAACATATACCATCACGCCGAGCGGATTAAGTTCGGATAACTACACGATCAGTTATGTGAGCGGTACACTGACAGTTACAGAAGCTGAGGAAGAGACTCCGGAAATCAGCTACAGCTTTGATTCTGAGACAGGCATCTTGACTCTGCAATTCACCGGTGATCTTTATGAAAGTGAAGATGGAGAGACCTGGACACTGGTAGAAGGGGCTCAGGACACCTATACTGTCGATACGACCCAAGGCGGAATGAAACTCTATCGTTCAGTGAAATAGCTGAAATAGATCGATTCCTGATCAAAAAATACCCTGTCTTGTGAAAACGAGGCAGGGTATTTTGCTTTGAATAATATTTTCGATATTAGGATTTAGCTATCCTATTGACTTCTCGCAGATGGATTTGAAAAGGTTGGGTGCCTTTTCAACGAGGATGCCGATCTCGCGCGCGGCGCTTTCATCGGAGTCGCTGGCGTGGGCGGCGTTCACCATCATATCGGTGCCGAACTCGCGGCGAATGGTGCCGGGAGTGGCTTTGGCGGGATTGGTCGGGCCCAGGGTCTGACGGATCTTGGTGATAGCGTCGGGACCTTCAAAGATGATGACCCAGCTGGTCACTGTGCCGGGGCCCTGGCGTTCCGCCGCGGGACATTCGCTTTCGGAGCGGCCAGACATGAAGCGGACGATGTTATCGAACTGACTGTCGCCGTAGGTCGGGCAGAGTATCTCGCCGACCTGTGTCTTGGTGGCCTCATCGAATTGGCAGCCCAGTGTCTTTTCAATATCGGGGAAGATGTTCTCGGTGACCCTGCCGCCCAGTTTGGTGCGGAGAGTATCCCGGACGGGACCGTAAAACTCCATCGCCTGAGCGGTGGCCATCTGCTGGACCTTGATGCCGACGATGTTCAGTCCGGTGCCGCTGAAGAAATCCAGGACATGACCGGGCCGCGCGGAGGCAAAGCGGAAGTTATCCGGCTTGAGCATGGTCAAAGAGATCTGAGGGCGAACGCCTTCCGGGTATTGCGCGGTGTTGCGAAGGATGCCGCCGTCCTGATAGTATTTGAGGAATATCTTTAAAGCCCCGGTCACACCCTGAGGAGTATTGGCGGTGATGATGGCCGGTTCAAAATAAACGACTTTGGATGTATCCTGCGTGTCAAAGATCAGATCGCCAAAGGTTTCGGCAATGCTTACGCCTTTGGGACAGCAGTACGGTGACGGCTCGCCCGCGGCCTGGCGGACTTTTTGAACAGCGTCTTCGCCTTGCAGTAGCAGGACCATGATCCGTTTGTTCAGACCGTTGGCAGGGGGAAAATTCCGGGTCACATAATCGCTGAGCAGACCGCGCGTCTTTTCGCAGTCTGAATGACCGGGCTCGCGGAGCAGCGCGGCATATTCCGCGGCAAATTCCCGGCTGGGCGCGAACATACGGGCCGCGACAACATTCAGCCCGGTGCGGGCGATCAAACGGGCGATCATCCCGCCGACGCGGGATTTATCGAGTGAATACGGAGTAATAAGAGCGTAAGCTAACTGTTCGGACATAATATGTTATTGGATACACAGGGATCCTGTAAATAGAATCATCAGCCGTGACCGTTTACGGGGGAAGAGCATACGGCGGAAAACCGGAATCGTCAAGGCCAATTTAAGGACGGCTCCCGTTGTGTTCCATCAGGCGCAGACCGTGTCTGCCGGCGAACTGGAGCAGCTCGGAAGTGACACAGCGCATGAGGGTTTTCTTCTGACTGCGGCACCAGAGGGGCAGAACCGGCAGCAGAAGGAGGATCGTCCAGATCCAGGGGCAGACACTGTGCAGCGAGGCGATGAGCAGCAGTTTGAAGAAAATGCTCAGTCCCCAGATAGTCTTGAAAGCGGAACTCCAGCGGGTCGTGAAACGGATCCTCAGCATGACATTCCCGTCCTTGTGCGGTTCGCAGAAGGTCAGCAGTCCCAGACGTGTCCAGAAACCGCCGTGGATGAGCAGGTCAAAATCATCCCATCCCATATCCTGACGAACGATGTAACCCTTTTGGGTCAAATCATTTTGGAAGATGTTCAAAAACGTTGTCCGGTCCAAGGTCGTTTGGGGCGGCCCGGCTTTCTCTATCCAGAAAGCGAAAGACTGTTTATGAGCGTTGAACGAGCCCAGTGCCGCGGCTTCCAGACTTTCCATATTTTGCAGAGGCGGACTGGGTTCCGAAAGACGGGTCTTGTACCTCGCGTAAGAGCGGTAAATGGGCTGCAGGAACCAGAGCAGTGCCACCAGCGGACGCGACCACCAGCGGGGACGCTCCAGCTTCTGTTGGCAGGCGGCCAGAATACAGGTCGCGAGAGAAGCCCCAAAACTGACTGCCGCCAAGGGAATAAAGAAGTGTGAGAAAATAGAGAGCAGGATCAGCGGCAGGGTGATCCCGATATGATACTCCAGACTGGTCAGAGTCAGCAGACCCGGCGCGGGAGCGGGAGAATAAAGCGTTTGAAACAAAGCGTTTCCGAAAATACCGTGATACACGCGGCTGTGACCCAGCGAGGGGATCGAGGTATTGGTCGCGTAGATGCGCCCCTTCCATGTGCAGGCACCCAGACTGTTGAAGTATTCGGGATGCTTGCAGGCGAGCAGACTTTCCGCCTCGCCGTATCCATATTGCTGACGCAGATAGGCTTTGACCGTGTTGCGGCGCGCGTGCCATACAAAGGCGGCGGGCTGCCAGGCGATCTTCCAGCCCTTTTGCTGGATCCGCCAGCAGACATCCACGTCATCGCCGGCTTTCATGAAAATGGGATCGAATCCGCCGATCTCCTCCAGGGCCCACTTCCAGAAGGCCATATTACAGCCGGGGATATGTTCGGCGGTCAGATCCGTCAGCAGAACAGCGGCAGGGGCNNAGCCACGGCGGAGTCTTCGGGCGGCTGGTAATTAGGACCGCCGACCGCCACGCAGTCCGAATGGATCAAACCATCGCATAAATAATTCAGCCAGTGTTCATTGACACGGCAGTCATCATCTGTGTAAACGATGATTTCTCCCTCAGCCGCTTTCAGACCGGTATTGCGTGCCACGGAAAGACCTTGATTCTGAGGATGATTGATCAGTTTGACCTTGGGGAAGCCTTTGGCGATCTGTTCGGTGTCGTCCGTGGAGCCGTCATTGACTACAATGACCTCGTAATGAGGATATTCCAACCGTTCCAAAGAACGCAGACAGCTGGCCAGAGTACGGCCTCCGTTGCGGGTCGCCACAATGACACTGACCTTGGGCGCGGGTTTGGGACAGGGGACAAACTCCTGCGCGAAAATTTCCTGCACGACTTTCGCGGAAGGTTTGGGCTGCCGCTGGGCATCTACTACGCCAAAAGCCCAGTCCGTAATAGGATAACCGCCTGTGAACCATTCATCTGTATAGCTGAAGAGGATCGCTCCGGCCAGTCCGGCGTGACGAATAGTTTCCAGTTTGCCCTGAATGATTTCCGCCTGATGTGGTTCGCCCTGGCGGATGGAGTCGGCTCCTGTCTCTGTCAGAAGCAGCGGTTTGCCGTCTGTTAGATTCTCTAGACGCGCCAGATAATTACGGAACTCGTTGGGATTGTGCAGGTAAACATTGAAGCTATGGAAATCGACCGCATCGGCTTCCAGATACTCCGTAGTGGGATAGTTGGAAAAGGTGCAAAGCACTTCCGGCGCAATGCTTTTAGCCTCATAGATCAGATGGTTGACAAATTCTCCCAGCTGTTTGCGTCCGGACCAGCGGATCAGATCGGGCGCGAACTCATTGGCAACACTCAGACTGAAGACAGCCGGATGTCCGGCACAGAGACGGGCCGCGGTGCGGATCCGCTCAACAGCCTCCTGCTTAGATTTGCGGTCGCCCAGAAAATAGAGATGCTTGCCCCAGGGCACATCCACCAGCAGACGCAGCCCCGCCTCGGCCACAGCGTCCAGAAACCATGCTGGGGGAGTATGATAGACTCGCAACAGATTTGCGTTCAGACTTTTGATGATCTCAAAGTCCTTGCAGATCTGTTCTCTGGAGGGCAGGGGGACACCGTTCGCGTCAGGCGCAAAAGGTCCATAAGCGAAACCTTTTACAAAAAAAGTACCGCTTCCGCTTCGGAACAAGCGACCATCTACACGAACCTGCTGGTTGAGGAGTCCGACTTCAGACATGAATATGTGAATGACCGCATCCACACGGCCAACCTTCTTAGACGTAAAAGAAAGCGTTTTTTATCAAAAAAAGCATCAGTTTTTTAAAAAAGTTTTCATACATTTTGTGTTAAAATGAGATAAAATGTTGTATTAGAATAAATTAAATAATACATGAAAAGATTTTTTTTATTTGCCTTTAAATCCTTTTGATAGTAAATTAAAAGCCAGTGAGGATTGGACGAAAAGTTTGGAAGTGAATGAAGTTTCACGGCAGCGAATTTTCAGACTCATTTCCAAATACTCCAAACGCTCATGAAATGGTTTCCCGCAAAGCGTTGTGTTCAGCGGCCAGCGCTTATAACTCTTTCCGCACACACGGAAAGGGCGACGATCCGCGTGAGTGTGTGCTTGCGCGGTCAGCGGGGTAAATAACAGCCGCTGAAAAAAGAATACACAAATTATGGTAAATACAAATTATCGTGCTGTGTTATTAGCTGGAGCGATGCTGACAGCGGGCGCGTGGTCCGCGATGGCGGCTCTGCCGGATCCTCTGTACCAGAGTCCCGTGAATTACACGGGTGATTACGTCGGATCCTACAGCTTCAACGCAGACACCGGAGCAATGACCATTCATGGTTGTGGTTCCGATATATGGGGAACATCCGATTCCTTCTACTATGTTTATACGACATTAGAGCAGGATACGGATTTCGATTATGTAGTCAAAGCGACGAACCTTCTGGGTAATTCCGGAGATGACGGCTGGACAAAGGCCGGCTTGATGGTTCGTGAAAGCGTAGGTTATACATACGATGAGACGACATGGGAACCCAATGGTTTGGATATGAAAGGCGGCGCGCGCTATTTCTGTGTGCAGACCCAGAGAACTTCAGGTTCCTCCAACAGCAAGTGGATCACCCAGTGGCGTCCGGAAGAAGATCTGAATGTAACAGACGATTATTCCAAGCGTTACGGCAACTATACCTGGCCGCAATGGCTGCGTCTGCGCAAGATCGGCACTACTTATTACGGCATCGTCAGTTCTGACGGCGAAAACTGGGAAAAACTGTGGTCAGAAGATTCCGGCAATTGGGCCGAAGGTCCGCTGGCTCCCATTGAGGGCGCTTCGCCTCTGGCCATTGGTGTCTTTGTAACAGCCCATAATGCCAGCAGCAACGATTCAGAACTTACCGCTTACGATTTCCAGGCGTTCCCGCAGACTCCGGTCGCCTTTGAAAACGCGTTAGAGGACGAGGAGATCACCGCCGGCACGACATACAAGTTCGAGGCCAAAGTCAGCGGTTACAATCCTTTCACTTATGTTTGGAAGAAAGACGGCAAAGTCATTGCCCAGGGCACTGAGCTTTTTGCCAATTCCTTCAGTTATAAGATCGATGCCGCGAAGATCTCTGATTCCGGTACCTACAGTCTGGAAGTGACCAACACGGCCAACGGTCAGACGACCACAAAGACCTCCTCCGCCAAACTGACGGTGGTGACCGACGTGAAAGCTCCGGAGATCGAGAGCGTTCAGGCGTTTGAGAACACAGTGGGCATCACCTTCAATGAAGCGGTGGATTCCGCCAGCGCGACACAGGCCGCCAACTATACCGTGGCCGGTAAGACGGTGACCCAGGTCGAACAGAGAACGAGCGACCGTGTGACACTGATCCTGAACAGCAAGGTGAACACCGGCGCGTCCGTGGACGTGACAGTGAAGAACGTGGCCGACCTTTCCGGCAACAAGATCACCGAAGTGACCGCGACCGCGACCGCGGATTTCGCGCTGTCTGTCACAGGTAAACCGTTCACGCCGGGCTATGCCGAGGCGATGGGCGGTGACGGATTCTTCATCAACAACCAGGGCCTTGTGAACTGGGGCGACTACGATGAAGATACGTTCGTCTATAAGACCTTCACTGGTGACTTCGATATGCGTATGCGTGTTCTGGACCAGAGCTATACGACCCAATGGGGCCGCGCCGGTCTGCAGATCCGCACAGCCCTGGATACCGGTAAGGCGGCTCCGCACAGCGCGTACATGGAGATCCATCATACTCCTATGAAGATGATGGATTGGAGTGACAGCCTGGGCGGTTATACCGATCCTTATGACAATATCCATGGAACGGAACAAGATGACTACCGTTTCGCGATCGATTCCAATTACCGCGCGAATACAGGCGGTACCACCGGAGACAGCGGTCATATATTCTCCTTCGTTGTGGATGGTGTCCGCACCACTCCGGGTAACCTCTATCTGAATGACGGCGAAATGTGGCTGCGTATCGGCCGTGTCGGCAAGGTGATCAATGCCTACTACGGAATCAAATCCGGCGGCGAGGTCTCCTGGACACGCATCAACAGCCAGACACTCAATGATCTGGGTACGGTCGCTTACGCCGGACCTCACTATGGTATCGAGGGCAATAACTTTGGTGCCACTGCCGGTCTGACCAATGAGTTCAAGAATCCGACCACCTATTTCTTCATGAGTGCCGCTAACTATGAAGAAGGTTATCTGGAACCGGTCGCGCTGCAGAGATCTCCTGTCAGCAAGAGCATCAAAGCTCCGGCTCCGTTCAGCCTGACTGTCACGGCCACCGGTGATCCGCTCACCTATANNCCTATCAGTGGTACAAAGACGGCAAGCCGATCGAAGGCGCTATCTTCGCGACCTATTCCGTGGATCCTTCCAGGGGATCTGATTCCGGTGAATACTACTGCGAAGTGATGAACTTTGGTTCCGGAGCTCCCGATAAGGGAACATCCGTCATCTCCGAGACTGTGACAGTCACAGTCGAAGAAGATACGACCGCTCCGACAGTGACCAGTTGCAGCTACTACGCGGGTGACAAATCCGTCACGCTGACCTTCAGCGAGACGCTGGAAGCTACCTCTGCGACGACACCGGCCAACTACACAGTGGTTGCTCCCGATGGCAAAGAGCTGGCGATCAATAATCTGACTCTCAGCAACAACTACAAGACCGCTCACTTCTATTGCGATGGCTTGGAAAATGGTGTAGTTTATAATGTGGTTCTGGGCAAGATCACGGATCCTTCCGGCAACGAAGTGGAACACAAAGATGTGACCTTCACGACGACCGTTTATCTGAACGGCGCGATCGCGAACTACTACAACTACGACAGTGATCCTGGTGCACTTGCGGATTTCATCACTACCGTTGCAAATGGAACGGCTCCCAGTGAGAAGATCAGTTATGATTATCTGGAAATCCCGACCAACGTAAAAGATCACTTCTGCGTGTACTTCAAGGGTCTCCTCATTGCTCCTGAAACGGGTAATTACCGCTTTGCAGTCAGCAGTGACGACTACAGTCAGCTCTATCTGAGTACCGACGCGACCGCGGCCAACAAGACCCTCGTGGCGGAACAGACATCCTGGTGTAATACACGTGGTTTCGATACCGGCAATGGCGGAACAGCTCCGACCCAATCCGGTGACATCTATCTGGAAGCGGGTAAGAACTACTACTTCGAGGCCTATATGTTGGAAAACGAAGGTGGCGATAACTTTGCCGTAGCATGGTCATTGCCGAGTCAGGGGCCCACCAGAGTTCCGGATGATGCGACCCCGATCTCCGCGGCTTATGTGCTGAATCTGGAAGCCGAAGTCAATCCGGCCAATACAACCCTTGAGATCGTGAGCCAGCCGCCCGCAACGGTGACTGCTTATGAAAACGGTGCCGCTTCACTGCCGGTGGTTGTGAACTACACTTCCGATCTGGGCGATGTGGCTCCCAAGTACACCTGGTATCTGAAGAACGACACTCTGACCGGTGGCGCGTGGCTGCCGGTGAACTCTGTCACCTTTACGGAATCCACTTCTGTGAGCGGTGCGAACACCAGCACGCTGCAGTTCAGGAATCTGCAAGGATGGGAACACAGCGGTGTTTATCGTCTGGATATGGTTCTGGCCGGTAAGGCTCTCTCTTCTCAGGAGATCACGCTGAATGTGGTCACTGATACCGAAGCTCCGACCGCCAAGGTCAAGGGCAATAACACGATGGAAAACCTCACTGTTGAATTCAGTGAAGTTGTTGCCGGTCTCGATGATCCGTCCAACTACATCATTGACGGTCTGACCGTTTTGAACGCGACAGCCAATGAGACGATGACAGTTGCCTTCCTGCAGACTACTCGTCAGGAAGAAAGCAAGGTCTATAATGTCAAATTCCAGAATATCTATGATAACGCTGGAAATATGATCCCCTCGAACTACTCAGCCAGCTTCACCAGCTTTGTCTGGGTGCCGGGTTACACACTCCTGGAATGCTTCGAAGTGGAAACGCCGGCTGTTGACCTCTATGATGTCGTGTTCTGGACACCTGCATTGAATCCTTATCAAGAAGATCCTTCCACTAAGACTATAGTGCTTCCGCAGGCCGGTAAATATGTGGAGATCCTGAAGACAACATTCAATCAGGACAACTGCACGGAACGTGTCAGCGGTTACATCGTACCTGCCGAAAGCGGTACTTATGAATTCGCGGGTTCCTGCGACGACGACTTTAAACTCTGGATCTCTCCGACCGAGAGTATCTATGACATGAGCGATGACGTTGTCTGCTGGGAAGAAGGCTGGAACAGTGCCGGTGAACGTGTCTATGACTGGAAAAACGCTGATGGAAATCTCGTGAATCATGGAACGAATCCGATCGACCTGCAGGCTGGTCAGAAGTACTTCTTCACCGCAGCTCTGCGCGAAGGCGGCGGCGGCGACTTCGTGTCCCTGACCTGGAGACTCCTGCCAAATCCGATGCAGGCCAACGGCACAGCCCCGATCCTGACAGGCGATCTGCTGGGTATGTACATTGACGGCGATGCCTGCGTGCTGACGATCACCAAGCAGCCTGAGGACATTACCGCCAAGGCTGGTGATTCTGTGAGTGTTGCTGTGGAAGCGACAACATCTAATCCTCTCAACGCTCCGATCAGCTACCAGTGGTATCTGAACGGTCAGCCCATTGACGGTGCGACAGCTGCCGCGCTGACATTCACCCTGACACCTGAAATGAATGGTGCGACGGGTTACTGCGAACTGAGCATCCCCGGCAAGACCGTGAAATCTCATGAAGCGAAGATCACAGTGGAAGCAGACAGCGAACAGGTCTATCCAGTGGCTGTCTCCGGTGTGGACAACACGGTCGTTGTGGCCTTTGACAAACCGGTGGATCCTGAATCCGCGACGACTATTGCCAACTACACAGTGGCTGGCGCGATCGTGGAATCTGCCGCGATGCACGCGAACAGTGAAAACGTGGTAGAGCTGAAAGTCTCCGGTGAACTGGGCGACATTATCGTGGTGACCATTGGCAGTGTGAAGAACCTGTCCGGTCTGCCGATGAGCGCTCCTGTGACACTCGAAGGCGGCTATTGCAGCATGGATTACACCGTTCTGAATCCGGATGGTGCTGCTACCGCTTACGCGACAGTGGGCACGGATGGCACATACACCCTTCATGGCGGCGGTGGTGACTACTGGGGCAAAACAGAAGTTGGCTGTCTGTTCCTGTACGAGGAAGTCGAAGGTGATTTCGATGTGGTCCTCTGTGTGGAAGGCATTGAAAACAATAATCAATGGTCCAAGGCCGGTCTCGCGTTCCGCTCGACTCTGGATGCCAACAGCACACATGCTTCCATGCTGGCGACACCTGTCCGTGTTCAGATGACCTATCGTCCGACAGCTGGCGCGGATTCATTGGAAGATTCAACTGACAGAAATTACGATAGTGTGACCTATCCGAGCAACTGGATCCGTCTCAAACGCGTGGGCAATCTCTTCACTGCCTACCGTTCACTGGACGGCAACTACTGGACGTATGTTGGCGAGGTTACTGAAGCCATGGCTCAGCTGCCTGCAGCGGGTTACCTCGGTATTGTGTACAGCACACAAGATCAGGACAACTATCACACCGCGGTCGTGAGCAACTATAATTCTCAGTACGTGGCGCCGGCTCTGCCGACACCCGATCCGAGCGATTATACCTTCACGATGGTTGGTTATCAGGACGGCGGCGTGGAAGGATTCTACGACTATGACGCTGAAACCGGTATGTTCTCCGTCTGGGGCTGCGGCTCTGACGTTTGGGGAACAGACGATCACTTCAGCTTCCTCTATCGTCCGGCTCCGGAAGGCGACTTCAGCCTCACTGTGAAGCTGAATGATTTCCCGGCCACCTCCAATGGCTGGGCCAAAGCCGGTCTGATGGTTCGTGAATCTGCCGCTGACGGCACCTTCCCGGATAACTCACGCTATGTGGCGATGCATTCACAGAGAGCATACAACTCTGAGAACGGCAGCTTCAGATCCGCGTGGCGTCCGACCATCGGTCTGAATGTGGATGACGCTCACTCCATGAGCGGTCCGAACTACAGCTATCCTTGCTGGATGCGTCTGTCTCGCGAAGGTACCGCTACCCGCGGCTACATCAGCTATGACGGAGTCAACTGGGAACAGTACCTGGAGACCTACACCGGCGAATGGCTGGATGGTGATCTGGGAACCGATCTGCCTCTCTACATTGGTATGTTCGTGACCTCTCAC
>DBVN01000064.1 GCA_002308515.1 Verrucomicrobia bacterium UBA1263
AAATTTCTTCAGATCACTCTTTTTTGGCTTGAGTCGAAACGGAAAGAATATTTATGACAAAAAAATTCTATCATGTTTTAGCAGTAATGGCTTTATGCCTGTCTGCTATCGTTGTTCCATCACAGTCACAAGCTGCCATAGGGGAAACTTTTGTAAGAACTCCATTAAAATATACGATTTACACAGAGAATAAAGCGACTAAGACCGGAACAGTCGCAGTGGAAGCTTCATTAAAATCTATAAGTGGAAATATTCCAATCCCGGAATCTGTTGAAAATGGAGATATTACTTATTCGGTTACAAAAGTTGCGGATTTCGGTTTTATAGAATGCGGAGGTTTAACGGGTATGAAACTTCCTAACAGCATTACCAATATAGGAAATAGTGCATTTGCTCATTCAGGATTGAGAAATGTAATAATTCCAGAAAGTATTACTTCCATTGATGATCATGCGTTTGAAGATTGTGTTAGTTTAGGAAGTGTGAAAATCCCAAGTAAAGTAACTTCTATTGGGGCAAGTGCATTCTATGGTTGTGCAAGTTTAACAAATGTCTTTTTAGAAGAAGGTTTAGCTGATATTGGAGCGTTTGCATTTGGGAATTGTACAAAGTTAAAAAGTATAGAAATTCCTCGTAGTGTTACAATGATTTGGTATGATGCATTTATTGGATGTAATAATTTAACGGCTGCTTACTTCAAGGGAAATGCACCGACTGATGACAATGCATTTTTTGCACCTACTGTAATTTATTATCGTCCTGGAACAAAAGGATGGACAAATCCTTGGAGTCGACGGCCTGCAACATTGTGGATAGAAGCCCCGCAAATTGAAGAACAGCCTAAGAGTCAAGCGGTATTGGAAGGAGATTCTGTTACTTTTACTGTTAAAGCAGAAGGAACGGCACCACTGAACTATCAATGGTATAAAGATGACATTGCTATCGAAGGAGCGACAAGAGAAAAATACACCATTGAAAGTGTGGTAGCTGAGAATTTAGGAAATTACAAGGTTGTTGTTAGTAATACTGAAGGTGAAGTGGTGAGTGATGTTGCTGTTCTGAGTTTGCTCCAGCCACCGACTATTACCGTCAATCCGGTCAGTGTGACGGTGGATAACGGGACAAATGTGATCTTTACCGTAGAAGCACAAAACGCTGACAGCTATCAATGGTACAAGGATGGAACGGCTATCAGCGGAGCTACCGAAACAACTTACAGCATAGACTATGTGAAAGGTTCTGATGTGGGAACTTACACAGTAATGGCCATTAACCGTGCTGGAGAAGAAAAGAGTTCACCTTCGACGCTGAGTTTGACCCAACCCTACAGAGCTACAGCGGAACTCCAAATAGTGAATGGTTTTATTGTGGGAATCACTGTGACTGATTGTGGCTGGGGCTATGAATTCGAGCCGAAAGTTCGTATCAAAGATGAATTTGGTGAAGGTGCTGAAGCTCATTGTGTCGTGGAGAATGGCATGATCGTTGGGATCATGATCGATAATCCCGGCAGTGGATATTCTGAAGAAAGCACAGTCAAAGTGGGCAGTCCGGTCCGGTACAATTCGATGGAGATCGCGGTCAAGGATGTGCTGATCACGATGCACCTGACTTTTGGTGAAATGTATCAGCTGGAATGTTCCAAGGATATGAAGACCTGGGAAAAAGTAGGCGAACCCTTCATTGCCGAGGATGAGACAGTTGAGATCGTGGTGGATGTGATCGAAACCGGCCGCTATTTCCGTGTGCATGAAGTGAAATAACCACTAAACATTGAAAACGAAAATCCCTGGTGTGAAATACCACCGGGGGTTTTTATTTTGACAGGATCTACAAGATTTACAGGATTTGATGACGTTTTTGCGTCAAAAACAAAGAAAAGATTGTCTGACGGGCTTTCTGCTGTCAAAATAATGCAGCCTTGCCGCTACTCACGGCCGGGCATCATTACCATGAAAAAAAAGCCGGTTGTTATCGCGATAGATGGTACAAGCGCAAGCGGAAAAAGCACAAACTCCAAACGTGTCGCTGCCGCGTTGGATTATACATACGTTGATACGGGAGCCATGTACCGGACTCTTGCCTGGTATTGTATCCAGCAGAAAGTCGATGTGGATGATCCCAAGGCTATCGCGGAAGTCCTGAAGCATTGGAAAACCAAGCTCGTCTGCGCGAACAAAGCTGTCTATCTGACCGTGGACGGATACCACCCGGCCACCGAGATCCGCACATCGGCCACCAGCGCCGTCGTTCCCAAAGTAGCCGCTGTCCCTGCCGTTCGCGCATGGATGAAAAAGCGTCAGCGTGAATGTGTTGAGTTTGGTGATCTGGTCATGGAAGGCCGTGACATCGGTTCGGCGATCTTTCCCGAAACAGAGTTCAAATTCTACCTGGATGCCAGTCTGGATGAAAGATCACGCAGACGCGAGGCTGACGGCGTGATCGAGAATCTGGCTGAACGGGATCGCCGCGACACTCAGAGAGCCACTTCTCCCCTCATGATCTCTCTGGGCGCGACCGTGATCAACAATTCAAAAATGACATCCGAAGAAACGACCGCGCTGCTCCTGAAAGAAATTCGCGCAAAACTGGATAAACAAAAATCAAATTCATGATGTTTGATATATAAGCAATTCTAACGTCAACTCATTATCCAATGAATCCGCTTTATTTTTCAGTCTGGCTGCTCTGCAAGATCCTTTTCAAGATCTACTTCAGGTGGGAGATCCATCACCGGGAATATGTTCCCCGTCAGGGTGCCGCCATCATCGCCAGCAACCATGCCAGCTTTCTGGATCCGGTACTCATTGGAACATCCCTGCCCAAAGCGATCCACTATTTTGCTCGTAAATCTCTTTTTAAAAATAAGATATTTGGTACGATCCTTCGCATCGTCCACGCGGTTCCAGTGGACAGAGACGGCAGCGGCATGAGCGGGCTCCGCACCCTTCTCGATCTTTTGGGAAAAGGATACTGCGTAAACCTCTTCCCGGAAGGAACACGCACCCCCGACGGCAATCTTCAAAAAGCTCATTCAGGCATCGGATTAACTGTTGTCAAAACCAGCGTTCCGGTCATCCCTGTCCGTATTTTTGGTTCCTATGAAGCCTACGACAGAAAATCTATTTTTCCGAAGCCTGTCAAAATCATCATCAGTTACGGGAAACCTCTTGAATTCAAAGAACTTCGCGAAGAAGCTAAAAACTGTTCCCACGATCGGCTCAAGGCTATCTATCAGGAAATAGCCGACCAGATCATGGATCAGATCGGCCAACTGCGTCCGGAATAGACAGAATTTCAAGCACATATAGATATTTTGTTTTGATTTTCCGAAACAAAATACCCGGCAAGAAATGTTTTTACGAAAATGACTTGCTTCTTTTCCATTTCCCATGTATATTTTTCGACAGGTATAGGTAGGCAGTTCTGCCATGCACCTTATGAATAAGAGAATGTTTTAAAACCATGAAGATCAATATGTTTTCACGCATCTCCCTTTTGATGAGCAAGACAAAGTCATCCGTAACTCGTTTCGGTCTTGCTATTTTAATTGCGTTAGGCACCCTGTGCTGCAGTCAGGCAAACGCGGCAACCCCGCAGTATGTTCCGGGGCGCGTCCTGGTAAAGCTCAAATCCGGAGTAGCTTCTGCCAGATTGGACGATTTCAACAAGACTCAGGGGGTGCAGTCCGCCCGTTTGATGAAGGCTGGTAATTATACATGGCAAGTTATTGAATTTGATCCTCTTATTGATATCAATTCAAAGATCCGTGAATACATGAAGAGCGGTCTTGTTCTCTGGGCCGAACCGGATTATTACTACACGATCGCCAAGATCCCCAATGATCCTTCTTTCTCTGTACCAGATCATTGCTACAGCTTCAAGAATACCCACGCGACTGCCGCATGGGATACCATCACGGACGCTCCCGATGTGATCGTTGCTGTCGTGGACTCTGGTGTTCAATATAACCACTTTGATCTCGTTGATAATATGTGGGTCAACCCCAATGAGATCCCCGACAACGGCATTGATGATGACGGCAACGGTATCGTGGATGACGTTCATGGTGCTAATTTTACTACCAAAGATCCGATAGGTGATCCTATGGATGACAACCGTCACGGAACACACGTTGCTGGAACCATCGGTGCCAGCGGCAATAATTCCTTAGGTGTGGCCGGCGTTACCTGGAAAACCCAAATCATGGCTCTCAAGGTCATGGGAGCAGATGGCAACGGTTCAGCCTCTGACATCGTGAATGGCGTCCGCTATGCTCGCGAACATGGTGCCAATGTGATCAATATGAGCTTGGGCGGCAGCGGATATTCTCAGATTGCATACGATGAATATGCCGCGTGTCAAAGAGCGGGCATCATCATCGTAGCCGCCGCAGGCAATGAGACCACTAATAATGATACAACTCCCAGTTATCCTGCTAGCTACTGTCTGGAATTGGATAATATCATTTCTGTGGGCAGCTGTGACGATAGAAACAAAGTCAGCTATTTCTCAAACTACGGCAAAAAATCTGTGCATTTGTTTGCTCCCGGCAGTGATATCTGGTCCACAGCTCTTAAACAAGTAGGTGACTCTTATGATAATGACGCTTATGAGTCCCTGAGCGGCACCTCTATGGCCTGTCCTTTTGTGGCGGGCGCTACCGCTCTGTGTATCGCGGCACATCCGGATGACACCTATCTGCAAATCAAGAACAGGATCCTGAATGGCGTTGATCCTGTGGCCGCTTTCAGCAAGAAATGTTCTACAGGCGGTCTCATCAATGTGGACAACATCGTTCACAATTTGATCACTGAAGACGGCTTTGAATACACTGTCTCTAACGGAAAAGCGAGCATCATTGGTTACAAAGGAACCAATATGAACCCTGTGCTCCCCGATCTCATCAAGGACTACTATCCTGTCGAGAGCATCGCGAAAGGCGCGTTCATGGATCAGTCCATTGTATCCATTGTCATCAGCGAAAGCATCCTGACGGTGGGTTCCAGTGCCTTTGAAAACTGCGCTAAACTCGCGTCCATAACTATAGGATCAAATGTTTACTCCATCGGTGCCAATGCCTTCCAGGGCTGCTCCGCTCTGACAGATATCAATCTGCCCGCGGCAATCACTACACTGGGTTCCGGCTGGCTGATCGGCTGCACCTCTCTGCAGAATATCAATGTGGATCCCAATAATGCCACATTCTCCAGTCAAAACGGCATCCTTCTTTCCAAGGACGCGACTGTTCTGCTGTGCTTCCCTTCTGGCAAATCGGTAGCAGGACTGGTCATTCCTTCAACGGTCAATACCATTGGTGATTCCGCGTTTGCCTATACACAGCTGACAAGCATCACCCTGCCGAACTCGATTCGCCGTATCAACCAGAATGCTTTCAGCTTCTGCGACAAACTGGAATCTGTCACGTTCGGCGAGGAACTGACCTCCATCGGTATCTATGCCTTCTATGATTGCTCCGCGCTGAAGAGTCTCTACTTTACCGGAAACGCTCCGGCCGCGATGACGATCTCCTTCGCGGAATCCTCTCCTACAGTCTATTATCAATCCAGTAAAGACGGTTGGGAACTGGACGATCAAGGACTTTGGTACGGTCTGAAGGCCTCTGGCAGCAATACATCTTCCATTACCGTTGATCCGCGTATCTCCTATAGCATCGAGGATGGCAAGATGGTCATTACCTTCAAAGGTATCCTCTACAGCAGCACCAACAACATCAACTGGACCAAGGTCGAAGGAGCGGAAAGCCCCTACACTGTGGATCCTTCCGCGGGGATGCTGTTCTATCGTGTAGATGTAGAATAGGTTACTTCGATATGACACAGAGAATGCTCTTATTTCTCTGAAAAAAAATAAAATGCGGGGTGGATTAACCTCGCATTTTATTTTGAAAATGATTGACTTCGTTTATATTTTAGGGCATATTTCTGTGGAGTTGCATTGCTTGTTATGCCGAAACTGATTGTTTTAACTGAGGGATTTAAAGGACAGACCTGCGAACTTAAGGCTGGGGTCACTACGATAGGTCGTGCTGATGATAACGCTTTCTGCATTCCAGAAGGTTCAGTTTCTGGACATCACTGCGAAGCTATCTTAACAGGGAATAATCTTGTTATCAAGGACTTAGATTCGACAAACGGCACCTATATCGACGGGAATAAGATCACTGAGGCTCCCCTCAAGGCCGGCATGATCCTGCGATTAGGGCAATGCGAACTGAAGCTGGATGACGGCACCTCCTTCAAGAAAGTGATGGAATCCCATCGCGGCGGCATCAAGCTGGAAGCCGGAGGTTCTGCCAACGCGCCAGCCAATCCCGCCTTCAAGAAAAAAGACAATAAAATGAATCTTTATATTCTTGGCGGCGGCGCGGTAGTCGTGATCATCATCCTGGCTTACCTCTTCCTTCGTTAAAAAATGTATCTATAGTTTTTAGTTATGGCGAATCAAAAAATCGCTCCGGGTATTTATTACGTTGGTGTTTCCCATTATGACAGACGTCTCTTTGATGCTCTCATCTCTACTCCGGAAGGAACGACCTACAACTCCTATATCGTTCAGGGACAAAAAGCGACGGCCCTTATCGATACGGTAGAACCTGAATTTAAAGCCCTTCTGCTTCGGAATATCAAATCCGCGGGCATCGAAAAGATCGACTACATCATTTCCAATCACGCGGAACAGGATCACTCCGGCAGCATCCCTGATCTTTTAGCTTTTTATCCTGAGGCGAAACTGGTTACAAATGAAAAATGCCGCGACCTGCTGCTGGCGCTCATGCCCGACATTCCGGCTGACCGTGTCATCACCATCAAAGACCATGAAACCTTAGATCTGGGCGGACGCACTCTGGAATTTATTTTGGCTCCCTGGATCCACTGGCCGGAAACGATGATGACCTTCCTCCGGGAAGACGCTATCCTGTTCCCCTGCGACCTGTTTGGTTCCCACCTGGCTGTTTCCAATATCTGCATGGATGATGAGCGCGTTTTCTACGAGCCGATGAAACGCTACTACGCTCAGATCATGATGCCCTACCGCGGCCAGGCAGCCAAACGTGTGGAAACAGTCAAGACACTGGCTCCCAAGATGATTTGTCCCAGTCACGGTCCTATCTTCAAAGATACCTCCGTTCCATTGAGACTTTATGAAAACTGGGTCTCCGACAGTCTCCGGAACGAAGTCCTCATCCCCTGGGTTTCCACTCATGGCGCGACCGCGCGCATGGTCGAACACCTGACCTCCGCTCTTATCGAACGCGGAATCGATGTACATCCCTACGACCTGACTGCCGCCGATTTAGGCCGTATCGCCGGACATCTGGTGGACGCGGCAACGATCGCGATCGGCACCGGCTGTGTTCTGACAGCGGCGCATCCTGTGGCTGCTTACGCGGCGCTGGTCGCCAACGCTCTCCGCGCCAAAGCCAAATTCGCGACTGTCTTTGGATCTTTCGGATGGAGCGGCGTCAAAGTCCCCGATCAAATCGCCGGACTTTTGGGAAATCTCAAGGCTGAGATCCTTCCGCCCGTCATGACCAAAGGCGCTCCCACCGCGGAAACCTTTGCGGCTTTGGATAAAATGGCTGATGATATCCTTGCCCGGCATCAAAGTCTTGGGCTGAAATAATACTGGAGTTTACGATCCTTTCGCGTCCTCTGTCTGCCGGCAGAGGATTTTTTTGAGTAAGGGGTCTTAAACACTTGCGATTTTATCCTAAAATAACTACCATCAACCGCATAGGATATGCTGCATATATTCTTCAACAACGGGGGGACAATAATGTGGGTGCTTTTGGTGCTGGGCGCACTGGGAGCCGCCATATTCATTGAACGGCTTCTGCACTATCACCGGGCTCAGATCGACTCCAAAGAATTCATCACCGGTGTGAAAAACGTGCTGCGCCGTGAGAATCAGATGGAGGCGCTCTCGATATGCGACGCGACTCCCGGTCCTGTCGCCCGTCTGGTCAAACTGGCCATCCTGAATAAGAACCTGGGTACCAAAAGCGTGAACGACGCTATCGAATCCGCGGGGTTGATAGAAGTACCACGTCTGGAAACACGCCTCTCCTGGCTGGCAACGANNCGCGCAGCCGTTAGGCTGTCTGGGAACTGTTCTTGGAATGATCAAGATGTTTCGCGCGATGCAGTTAGCAGGTCCTTTCGCGGATATCAATGTTCTGAGCGGCGGCATCTGGACCGCGCTCATTTCCGCGGCGCTGGGTCTGGCGCTTTCCGTTACCGCCCGCGCCGGATATAATTATCTGATCGAGAGAGTGAACAACATCGTTCTGGATATGGAAAAAACATCCACCGACATCACTCATTTTCTCTTCGATCCGTCTCACGACCTGAACAACAACCACTAAGAGGCATCCTGTGAAGTATCACCGCAATTTAAAAGCTATGAGCAACCGTCTGGACGGTTCCGCTTTTTCTTGCGTACTCCTCTTGATCATCGCGTTTCTGCTGGTGGAATCCTCTCTTGTCAATAAATCCGGTGTGAATATCGAACTCCCTGCCCCGGACACGGAACTTCCGGGCATCACCGGTCCTTCACTGGTGGTGGGACTGGATGATGACGGCCGGTATTATATCGCCAACAGGAGCGTTTCGGATGAAGCCCTGCTGAAGAGTTTCAAACATGCCGCGGAAAAGGATCCGGATACGGCGGTCATCATCGTTGCCGACCATAAAACGCAGGTGGACAGGATCGCCCACGCGAGCGCCCTGACCTATCAGGCAGGACTAAAGCGGATACTGATGGCCACCAAATCCAGGCGCAATGTGGAAAATGATCCGCCGGCTCAAACTGATATCCAATCATCCGATGAATCTCAAAAGCGCTAACTCCTACGCGGCAGACCGGGCTGTGCTGGAAAAACAAACATGGCCTCCAAAGAAGTGGTACACTCTGATAGGATGTTTGTTCATCATTCATATCCTTTTTTATTACATCTTCTTAGACTCCAGAAAAATTGTCCCCCGTCAGCCCGACACTCAGCAGAAAACATTGATGATCGCTGATTACGACACCAATCCTCATTCCGCTGTCGCCTCAATGATAGAATCCTTTGACCCAAGCGTTTTTGCCGGGGCGCATGAAAACGGGGTATCCGGCTTTCTATGTCCAGCA
>DBVN01000046.1:0-26010 GCA_002308515.1 Verrucomicrobia bacterium UBA1263
TTTTAATCATACAAGAGACGTGCGACTCTCTCGTCTCGGAGACGCGAGAATCTCGCGTCTCTACATAACATATTTATTTTGAATATGTTTTAACAAAATTGAAATCCTAATGGCGATTTTGGGTTAAGGCTCTGGTAAAAAATTTTTTGCCACCTCAAAGCAAAATGCTGATCAGTATATAGCTAACATTTTGAAAGAAAATAAGTTAAATAAAAATTCAGTTATTAAGGATTATTTAACAACTGCCACCGATGCACAACTTGCCGACCAAATGGACGATAACGAACTGAAACTGTTAGAACAACAAATCAAGGAAAGAAAATTCTAGTCCGTTATCTCTCTTGGTTCTGAAGCGGATCTTCTGAAATTTTTCCAGAATCAGAGTTTTTATTCAAAGACCCGTTAGTATTCAATGGTTCTGTCATTTCTATGACTTCTGACTTGTCCTCGAAACCGTTTTCTGGTTTCCACCTTTCCGCATCACCTACCTGCATAAGAATGACAAAATTTACACAGATAGTCATCCACATCAATACCGCGGTCACCACTAAACCGATAAAACCTTCTTCAAAATGCTTTCTAAAAAGATCCACTATACAAAAAATTATGTTCCCCAGCATTACCAGCAAAAGTACGAATCCCACAAGAACAAAAAGAAAAGCATAGTCAGGTCTTTCAAATCCAATTGATACGACAGCAACTACAGCAACGCCAAACATCAGCAGGAACAATATCAATAACCGCATCCACCAGTTGCCAAGCCACGAGAAGAATCGCATTACACCGCCTTTCCTGGGTGTTACATTTTCGGCGGTTGGATCCTGTAATTTGTTCTCGTTTGCTTCCACGCTGATTTCTTATCTCTCCCAGCCTTCGATCTTGAAGTTCTTTTCCAGGAGCTTGCGGTCCGGCTGACCGGAATCAGGTTTGAACCAGACCTCGAAACGGGCTCCGTAGTATTGCCCCCAGTTGCCTTCGTAAATAGTAAAGTCTATTTCTCTTAAAAACATCTCACTCGGATCGCTTGAATAACCGGCTTTCACTTTGGGCATCCGTCTTTCCGACAGACGTGTTTCCCGTGTAATCTCAAAAGCTTTCAGGTAAAGCAGACCGGATTCGCCCGGATTGCACCAGATATCCGCATGGTAAAGACCTCCCTGAAACCCGTTATAAAGGATGATATCCGGCTGACCGCCTTTGCGGATATTCCCATTCTCCGAAAGCGAAGCGGAAGATTTACTGTCCAGCGGTTCCGTCAGCTCGATACCTTCGGGCAGTTTCAAGTCATCCGCAAAATGATCTTCCGATTCCCAAAGCATAAGAACTTCAAACGACATAACAAATGTCACCACCCCCAGGAACATCGCCGCTATTAGACCAATAACACCTTGTTTGATACGTTTTTTGCAAAGATCCACAATAGAAAGGATGCCATTCACCATCAATAACAGCAAAAGCATCATTTCTGCATGAAAAACGTCAAAAACATTAACAGCTATTCCACTTATCTGTCTGAACGTCAAAATCATGACAATAAATAACAGAAATAATAACAATAGCCGCATCCACCAGTTGCCAAGCCACGAGAAGAATCGCATTACACCACCTTTCCTAGGTGTCACATTTTCTGCGGTTGGATCCTGTAAGTTGTTCTCGTTTGCTTCCACGCTGATTTCTTATCTTTGCCAGCCTTCGATCTTGAAGTTCTTTTCAAAGAGTTTGCGGTCCAGCTGGTCGGAATCGGGTTTGAACCAGACCTCGAAACGGGCTCCGTAGTATTGTCCCCAGTTGCCTTCGTAAATGGTAAAGCCCATTTCTCTTAAAAACATCTCATTCGGATCGCCGGAATAGCCCGCTTTCGCATTGGGCATCCGGTCTTCAGACAGAGGTGTTCCCTGGGTGATCTCAAAAGCCTTCAGGTAAAGCAGGCCGGGTTCGCCCGGATTGCACCAGATATCCGCATCGTAGATGCCTCCCTGAAATCCGTTATAAAGGATGATATCCGGCTGCGCGTCTTTGTGGATATTCGTATCAGCGGGCACCGCTTTGACCCACTGCTCCGGATCCTCTGAGATCAGGAGATGAAGGGCATGAAATTCCTTTTCCAGCAGCCTCAGTGTCATTGCCGTCATCGGAGAACCGGGAGTCTTATTCTCCTCAAAAATGTCCAGCACGACTTTTCCATTGGAATATACAGAGAGAGTTTTCTGTTTTCCCGATTTTAAGACAGAAAACTCTGTTTCATTCATCTTCGCGGCGGGATACCAGCTCCTCCCGTCCAGACCGATCCCTAACCGATACTGCCAGTTCCAGTTATATTCATCATCTAAGTAATAATGATTCATGGACTTGTGAATGCTTCCATCCAGCTGAAAATGCCGCACCGCATAAAGGCCGCAGCGGTCTTCATCTTCATATACATCCCACTCCGGGCTGGCATTCAGGTAGCGGATCAAATACTCGCAGCCGTCCGGCATGGTGGAAATCTTTTCCAGTGCCGGAACACGGCAATCATCGTCCTTTTTCAATCCCTTTTCACTGTTCGCAGCCGTGATAACCTGATATTGGAAAGAATCTTCTGACACTTTTTTGGAAGGATGTCCCACAGAATATTCTCCCGGTTCCAGTGGTTCCGTCAGCTCGATGCCTTCGGGCAGTTTTAAATCATCCGCAAAATGATCTTCCGCAGCCATAGCTAACATACAAAAAGTAAAAAAAGCTAAACCTAAGCCACTAAGTGCCAGATATGAAGTCACTACTAACCCGATAATACCACCCACGATACGCCTTTTGCAAAGATCCACGATACAAAAGATCCCGTTTCCCACCGATACAAAAAAAAGCACCAGTCCCATAAGAAAGACATATTCAAATTCAGGATCTATAAACTTGATAATCAATGTCAGGGTAATAAGCAGAAAGACTAATATCAATAATCGCATCCACCAGTCGAATATGTGTCTGACACACCAGACAAACCAGGGAAAATTCTTCTGAAAGAAACCCTTTTTGGGAGTTTCTTCGTTCTGCTGCAAATCCTGTAAGCCGTTCTCGTTCGCTTCCACGGAGTTAGTTTAAGCCATTGAAAAATAGAAGTAAATCAAAAACACCTTCCCTGAAAGATGAAAAAAGGGCATCACTCGATGCCCCCTTTATTACATGTGAAATCACGAAAACTCCACTGACAAAAAATCTATACCAAAAAACTGTCTTCATCAAATATATTTTTCTAACACAGAACGGGTTAATAAACTCAAAAACGTCATTAGAAATCCAAAAGTCATTTAAAATTAAAAATAATATCCTTAACAATAATGACTTACTGTAGAGACGAGCGACCCGCTCGTCTCGGAGACGCGGGAGTCCCGCGTCTCTACATAACATATTGTTTTTGAATATGTTTTGATAAAATCGAAATCCTAATAGCGATTTTGGGATCAGTTGTTGGATTCCAGGAAGACGAATACTGATTGCTGACCGGGCCGGTTTGTGGTATGCTGAGAGCGGTTGCCGGGCTCGGAAAAGAGCCCGTTTCTGGATATGAAAGCTAAGATTATTGTCACTCCCAAGAAAGCAGTCCTGGATCCTCAGGGCAAAACCGTGCAAAACGCTCTTGAACATATTGGTTTCAAAGGTGTTAAAGATGTACGTATCGGTAAATACATAGAGATCGAACTGGAAGGAACCGACCGTGAAGCCGCTCTGCGCAGCATTCAGGAGGCCAGTCATAAGATCCTCAGCAATCCGGTGATAGAAGATTACTCAGTGGAAATCTGCGATTAGGAATTGGGTATGAATTTTGCCGTTCTACAATTTCCCGGAAGTAACTGCGATCAGGACTGTGTGCATGTCCTGAAAAACGTGCTGGGACACTCGGCCCGCCTGCTGTGGCACAAGGAAAAGAGTGTGGGCGACGCTGACGCGGTGATCGTTCCCGGCGGTTTCAGCTACGGGGATTATCTGCGGACGGGCGCGANNAAGCAATGTGATGGCCGCCGTGACCGAGTTCGCCAACCAGGGCGGACTGGTGCTGGGCATCTGCAACGGGTTCCAGATCCTGTGCGAAGCGGGTCTGCTGCCCGGCGCGCTGATCCGGAACCGCTCGATCAAGTTCCGCTGCGAGTTCGTCTGGCTGCGGACGGGTCCCTCCAATACACCCTTTACCTGCAAGGCACCGGAAGGAACTGTTCTGCGGATCCCGATCGCCCACGGCGAAGGATGCTATTTCGCGGATCCGGAAACGCAGAAGAAGCTGGAAGCCAACGGACAGATCCTGTGGCGCTACTGCAATGAACAGGGGCAGGTGGAAGCGGAAGCCAATCCCAACGGCTCCCTGCTGAACATCGCCGGCATCTGCAACGAGAAAAAGAATGTGGCCGGACTGATGCCGCATCCCGAACGCGCCAGCGAGGACATCCTCTCCAGCAGCGACGGACGCACCCTCTTTGAAAGCATGATCCAATGGCATTGCAAGAAGTAATCAACAAGCAGCAAACAGACAGCAAGAAGTTATAATATGAACGAACCTGTTATTACCCCGGAACTGGTGGCCAAACACGGGATCACACCGGAAGAATACGAGAATATCCTCAAGATACTGGGTCGTGTCCCCACCTATACGGAACTGGGCATTTTCTCTGTGATGTGGAGCGAGCACTGCTCCTATAAGAATACCAAGCCGCTGCTGAAGACCTTTCCTACCCGCTCGGACCGGATCATGGTCGGCGCCGGAGAAGAAAACGCCGGCATCATTGACATCGGCGACAATCTGGCCATCGCGTTCAAGATGGAGTCGCACAACCACCCCAGCGCCGTGGAACCCTTCCAGGGAGCCGCGACCGGCGTGGGCGGCATCATCCGCGATATTTTCACCATGGGCGCACGGCCTATCTGCGCCATGAACTCGCTGCGCTTTGGAGAACTGCAGTCCCCGGAAGTGCGCCGTCTCTTCCGCGGAGTGGTGGGCGGCATCGCTCATTACGGCAACTGCTTCGGCATCCCGACGATCGCGGGCGAAGTCTGTTTCGACGCATCTTATGAAGGCAATCCGCTGGTGAACGCGTTCTGTCTGGGTGTGCTGCGTCATGAGCAGATCGCGCGCGGAGCGGCCAAGGGCATCGGCAACCCGGTGTTCTATGTGGGTCCCGCGACAGGCCGTGACGGTCTGGCTGGAGCCGCTTTCGCCTCTCAGGATTTAACAGAAGCCTCCGCCGAACAACAGCGCGGCGCCGTCCAGGTGGGCGATCCTTTCATGGAAAAACTGGTCATGGAAGCCTGTCTGGAACTGCTGGCCGCCAAGGACGCTGTCGCCGGCATCCAGGACATGGGCGCGGCAGGTCTGACCTGCTCTACTTGCGAAACAGCGGCCCGCGCCGGCACCGGCATCGAGATCGAGCTGAGCAAAGTACCGCAGCGCGCCGCCGGCATGACACCCTACGAGATCATGCTGAGCGAATCGCAGGAGCGCATGCTCATCATCGTCAACAAAGGTCACGAAGCCGAGGTGCAGCGCATCTTCGACAAATGGGATCTGCCCTGGTCGGAGATCGGTGTGGTCACCGACACAGGCCGCATGGTCGTCCGCAATCACGGCGAAGTCGTGGCCGACATCCCGGCGGCCAAGATCGCCAATGATTCCCCGGTCTATCACCGCGAATCCAAAGAACCGGCATATCTGAAAGACGTTCGCGCCTTCCAGATCAGCTCCGTTCAGGATACCGCGACCGCGGCGCAAGATCTGGAAGCGCTGCTGGCCGAGCCGACGATCGCCTCCAAGAACTGGGTCTATCGCCAGTACGATCATCAGGTGCGCGACGGTTCTGTGGTCTGCCCCGGTTCCGATGCCGCCGTGGTGCGCATCAAGGCCGACAGTCTGCCGATGCTGCCCGAAGGTCAATCCGAGACCGTTCCCGCCGGAACTGAAAAATATATCGCGATGGCAGTGGACGGCAACGGCACTTATGTCTATCTGGATCCCTACGAAGGCAGCAAGACAGTGGTGGCGGAATGCGCCCGCAATCTGGCCTGCACCGGAGCGATCCCGCTGGGCAGTACGGACAATCTCAATTTCGGCAATCCGCATCATCCGGAGCTGTTCTATCAGCTGAAGGAATCTGTGCGCGGTCTGGCAGAGGCATGCGATGTCTTTGGAGCGCCGGTCACAGGCGGCAATGTCAGTCTTTACAATCAAAATCCGCACGGGGCGATCGATCCGACCCCGACGATCGCTATCGTTGGTCTGGTAGAGAAAAAGGAATACATCACCACACAATGGTTCAAGGATGAAGGCGATGTCATCATCCTGCTGGGCGAAGCGGTGGATGAAAGCGATCCCAATCTGGGTCTGGGCGGTTCAGCCTATCTGCAAAACCGCAAAGGCATCAAGAACGGAACACCTCCGCGCTGTGATCTGAAGAAAGAAAAAGCCGTGCAGGACGCGACACTGGACTGCATCCGCGGCGGATGGGTCAAGAGCGCGCATGACTGCAGCGAAGGAGGTCTGGCGGTGACGCTGGCCGAATGCTGCTTCACTAAGAACGTGGCACTGAACACGCCGCGCTTCACAGGAGCGCAGGTGGATCTCTCCGCCGTGAAATGCGCCCGCAAAGACGCTCTGCTCTTTGGTGAAACACAGTCCCGCATCGTTGTGAGCGCCTCGCCCGCGAACGCGGACAAGATCCTGGCCAAAGCTAAGGAACATTCTGTTCCGGCCATCGTGATCGGCAAGGTCACCGGCAGCGGCAAGGACTCCAAACTTTCCATCCAGCTGGCTCAGGAGACACTGAGCTGGGATGTGCCCGCCATCTACGGCACCTGGTGGAACGCGATCGGCAGCGTGATGGACGCGGCCACGCGCTGATCAATCATTCATTGGGGAGATATTTTCCACACAAAATGGAAAATCTCCCCATGTGTTTATAACTTCAAAAAACAGAATCTATGAATTTCAACCTCAATGACACGGCTCCCTGCGGCACGGATCATCTCTATGTCGTCATCATGGCCGGAGGCAAAGGCGAACGCTTTTGGCCAGTCAGCCGCCAAGCCNNAAGCCACACCCAAACAGCTCATCACACTTCTGGGAACACGTTCTCTGCTCCAGCAGGCAGTGGATCGGGTACTGCCCATCGTGCAGGCTTCGCATATTTTTGTCATCACAAACATCGTTCAGGCTCCCGCGGTACACCAGCAGCTGCCGGAACTGCCCACAGAGAATATCATCGCCGAACCCTGCGGACGCGATACCTGCGCGGCTGTGACATTGGGCGGTGCCATTGCCGCCTCACGCGATCCGGAAGCGGTCATCGCCGTTTTGTCGGCGGATCATCTGATCCCGACGGTTGAAACTTTTCGTCAAACCCTTTTGGACGCTTTTGCCCTGGCCGCTCAGCAGGACGTCCTCATTACGCTGGGCATCCGTCCCACGGAACCGGCCACCGGCTACGGCTATATCCAACTGGGCGAACCCGTCGCGGAAAATCCGAACTTCCACAAGGCACTGCGCTTTGTGGAAAAACCCAATTTAGAAACCGCCCAGAAATATCTGGATTCCGGCGATTATCGCTGGAACGCCGGAATGTTCGTCTGGTCATGCGACAGCCTGTTCAAAGCGCTTACCATCCATCAGCCCGTGATGGCCAAAGCGTTTCAGCGCTGGAAAAACGCCGCCGCTCAGTCCTGGAAAAAACTGAATGAGACTCTGGAAACGGAATACCCGGACATCACCAAAATCTCTATTGATTTCGCGCTCATGGAAAAGGCTCAGAACATCCTGGCCGCGGACGCGAATTTCCTCTGGGACGATCTAGGCTCCTGGCCTGCCCTGACCCGGCATCTGCAGCACGACAGCAACGGGAATTGCTCCAACACGCATTGCGTGATGGTGGACGCGCGCGACAATCTGATTTTTGACACACGGAAAACGACGCCCCGAACACTCGTCGCGCTGCTGGGTATCCATGATTCGGTAATCGTATTTACCGATGATTCCGTGCTAATCGCCGCGAAATCGGAATCTCAACGCATCAAAGAGATCGTCGCTAAAATCAGCGCCGATCCGGAATTCAAAAATTTAGTTTGATTTATGTTAGAACAACTCAAAGAAGAAGTATGCGCCGCTAATCTCCGGCTGAAAACGGAAAATCTGGTCATACTGACCTGGGGCAATGTCAGCGCGATCGACCGCCGTTCAGGCATGGTCGCCATCAAGCCCTCCGGCATCCCCTACGACCAGCTGAAGCCGGAGCATATCGTCATCGTCAGTCTGGAAAGCGGTGCCACGGTGGAAGGCAACTTGAAACCCAGTTCCGACACGCCCACGCATCTGGAGCTGTACCGCAGTTTTCAGGATATCGGCGCGATCGTCCACACGCACAGCATCCATGCCACCGCCTGGGCGCAAGCCTGCGCGGAGATCCCCGCATTCGGCACGACTCACGCGGACTACTTCAACGGACCTATCCCCTGCACACGCATCATGTGGGCCGAGGAAGTCCAAAGCGATTACGAACTCAATACCGGCAAGGTCATCGTGGAACGGTTCAAAGACCTGGATCCCCAGCTCTGTCCCGCCGTACTGGTCGCGCATCACGGGCCATTTGTCTGGGGCGACACCGCGGACAAAGCCGTTGAAAACGCTCTCGTTCTGGAACAGCTGGCGCTGATGGCCACTCAGACACGACTGGTCAAACCGACCTCGCATGAGATACCGGAACATCTGCATAATAAACACTTTTTCCGCAAGCACGGCACAGGTGCCTATTACGGACAAAAATCAAAATAATCTCCTCACTGGATCATGGGCTGCTGCTGTAATCGAAACACAGAGGAATATAAACAGCGTGTGCGCTGGCTGAGCGAATATCACGCCGTTTTTGATCATCTCAGCAATGAAAAACTGCTGGAGCATGAGATCGATCTGCTGAACATTTTCAAAGGTCAAAGCGTCCGTCTCTCACATCCGATGGTCAAATACTTTCAGATGCTCTCGGCTGTCTGCGCCGACCGCGATCTATTCACACCAAAGAACGCTCAAAGATTTCCCAAAGAATTTTCTTTGTCACCCTGCTGCGGCGCTCCCGGTATCGGGATATTGACTCCTTTCATCCACAAATCCGGGCTGATCTGTCTGCATTGTCAGGAGACACTGGTGCCGCTGGATGACTTTCCCCAATGGCTCCGTGAAGTCTGTGAAAGCTGGGGCGGCAATTATGAAAAGTGGAGTTCGGTCGTCAGGTGGAATCAGGAACAGCAGGCCAGAGCCGAGAAAATGTCCGGCAAACCGATCGGCGCTATCTACGAAGACTCCTATTTCCAGTGTAAAGATCTGCTGAAAAAGGAAGCCGCGGAGATCGTCCCCGGATTTCTGGAGCATTACCCCTCCGTGGTCTGGCAGGATTTTGATCCGGCGTTCAACATCCGTCCCGAAGATATCGTTTCCGAAGAAACACCGGTCCATCTCTTTTAACTTACCCTGCCACGCCTGACCCGACAGCGTGTATGAAACCTGAAACCAGTCCCACACGAATCCGCGACATCGCTCCCAAAGAACGACCGCGCGAACGGCTCCGCCGGATGGGTGCCGCCGCGCTTTCCAACGCGGAACTGCTGGCCATTCTGCTCCGAACCGGCACCCAGGGCACATCCGTTCTGGAAGTCGCGTCACGGCTGCTGCGGGAGTTCGATGGCAAACTCACCCGGCTTCAGGAATCGTCTGTGGAAGAACTCTGCAAGATACGCGGGATCGGTCAGGACAAGGCACTGACACTGGTCGCCGCGTTCGAGCTGGTCCGCCGAGCCCGGCAGGAACAGATCCTCGACCGTCTTGTTTTCGAGACTCCGGAGCAGATCGCCGAGCTGATGCGCGAACACTTCGCCGGGGAGACTCGAGAGCGTCTGCGCATCATCCATCTGAACAAACGCCGGGAGATCATCCGCATTGAAGACGCGGCAGACGGTTTCATGGATGAGATCACTGTCGCCAACAACATCCTCTTCCGCCAGGCCATCCTGAACAAAGCCTCCGAACTGGTACTGGTCCACAATCATCCTTCCGGCAATCCCATGCCCAGCACAATGGATATCGAAACGACTCGCGACCTTGTGCGCTGCGGTCACCTTCTGGGCATTCCTATTCTGGATCATATCATTATCGGAAAACCTTCCTCCAGGCGGGAACAGGACTTTGTTTCCCTGCGCAATCTGGGATATATCCGTGATTAAAACGCTTCTTTTGCGATTTTTTCGGATAAAGCTTGGATTTCCTCATATAATTTCTTATTATTTCATCTTGCGGAGAGATCATTTGGATGACGAATATCTCACATCCAAAGCATGGTCTCAAAACTGATTTGTTATTTTTAAACGTATGAAGTCATTTATCATCAAATTAGCAGTAAGCCTGGCTCTGCTCGCGGCAGCCGGTTTACAATCTGTTTTCGCCGCGCAGGAAACAACGCCCTCAACACCTGTGCTGTATAACCAGACACTGAACGACAAAGGCGAATATGCCGATATCGTGGTCAACAAGACCCCTTGTCAATACACAGCCGAAGGACTGAAGATCACCGGCAACGAGGATCTGATCCGTCTCAACCGGTACTACTCACTGGGTGAACGGCTCATCCGCTATCATGTCAAATTCTCCGCCGATGCCGTTGCCCAGTTCCGAAGCGACACGGGCGATTTCTGCGTCATGGTGGATGTTCCCAATCAAAATCTTTCCATCCAGACGCAGCCGGTCACCAGCCGCAAAGCGGATTTCCTGACACCGGAGCATGAATATCTGCTGGAGATCACTCATCACTATCAAACCGGAACCGCTTCACTCAGCGACCTGATGACAGGCGACTCGATTGAGATCCAAACCGTCAACAATGGCGGCGGTGGTGTCGGCAAAGGCACAGTCACCACTCCCTTCTTTGTTGGTTCCCAGCACGACTATTACTGCTTTGGTCTCAGCGGCGGCTCGGAACTGCTGGTCAAACAAATCACCGTTCTCGCCCAGGAATCCGATCTGACTCTGCTCATTTATGGCGACTCCATCACTGAGCCAGACGGATATTTCCCCACAGCGGATTATCCCAAAGCCTGGACAGAGCTGATCATGAGCCATGTCAAAGGCAAGTCCATGGCCAGCGGACGCGGCGGCACGACGATCAACGAACTGCTCAACCGCATCAAAAACGAACTGCCGTATATTCACGCCAAATATGTGATGGTCACCATCGGTACCAATGGCGGCAATACGGAGGAAAATCTCAGCGCGCTGGTAGAGTATATCCTTTCTCAGGGCTCCATTCCTATTCTGAACAACATCCCCAGCAATGAACACGGCACCCAGATCCCCGTCAATGAACAGATCGAAAAGATCCGTCAAAAATACAACATCAAAGGATGCCGCTTCGACATTCCGACTTCGCTCGCGTTCGACGGCAAGGAAGTGGACAAAAGCACGATGTGGTTTGAGAACTACACCAACGGCTGGGGCGACTATTTCCATCATCCCAATATCAAAGGTTCACGCCTGATGTACCTGCGCACTCTGCTGGATGTTCCTGAAATCTATGAATAAAACACGCAATTTTATGAAATATCAAAAGACAATTATTCAAAGTCTGCTGATCTCCGCGTTCGGAGTCTCATCAGTATTCACTCTCGCCGATTACAAGGTAGAAAATCTGACCTGCGAATTCGCGAAGGAACCGATGGGGATCGAAGCCAAAAATCCCCTGCTGGGCTGGCAGCTGCGATCTGATAAACGGGGCGACTTCCAATCCGCTTATCAAATCATCGTCAGTGAAAAACAAGACACGCTCAGCCAAAATAAAGGCGATGTCTGGGACAGCGGAAAAGTCTCCTCTGAACAGACGGACAACATCGTCTATCAGGGCAAAGAACTGAAGCCCAAGACACGCTATTACTGGTGCGCGCGTTCCTACAACGCGGAGGATCAAGCCTCTGAATGGAGTCCTATCACTTATTTTGAAACCGGAATGATGGTGCCGGAAAACTGGACAGCTCAATGGATCTTTGACGGGAATCCGGGACCGCAGACAGACGCGGATTTTTATAAAAATGATCCGGCTCCCCTGCTGCGCAAAGACTGGAACATCCAAAAAGAAATCCGCTCTGCCCGTCTCTATATTTCCGGACTGGGCTATTATGAAGCCTACCTGAACGGAGTCAAAGTCAGCGATCACTTCATGGATCCAGGCTGGACCTCTTTCGCCAAGACCATTCTTTACAATACTTATGATGTCACGGAGATGCTGAAACAAGGCGACAATACCTGGGGCATTACTCTGGGCAACGGCTTCTTCAATCCGGTACCCATGCCGATCTTCAGACCTCTGCGCGAGTATCTGACTATTGGCCGTCCTATGACCATTGGCCAGCTGGAAATCACCTATGCTGACGGTTCTCTGGAAAAAGTTCAGACCGATCTGAGCTGGAAAACGACTCCCGGCCCCATCATGCGCAACAACCCCTATCTGGGCGAACACTACGATGCCCGCGCGGAAGTTCCCGGTTGGAATGAACCGGGAATCTCTACCCAAAACTGGAAATCTGTCGCCCTGGCTGAGCCGCCGACAGGACAACTTAAACCGCAGATGCAGCCGCCTATCCGCGCGACCGCCATCCTCAAACCGGTACGCATGACCGAAACACGCCCCGGTGAGTTTGTTTATGATATGGGACAAAACTTCGCCGGTGTCATCCGTCTCAAAGTCAAAGGCCCCAGAGGAACCAAGATCACCGTCCGCTATGGTGAGGATATTTACTCAGACGGCAGTCTCAATGTGATGACCACCGTGGCCGGCCAGCACAAACAAGTATGGGATGCCAACCGTTCCGCGGAAGGCGCGCCGCCGACCGCCTGGCAGGAGGATACCTATATTCTCAAAGGTGAAGGCGAAGAGATTTGGCAGCCGCGTTTCACTTTCCACGGCTTCCAATACATTGAGATCACCGGTTTCCCCGGCCGCCCCACTCTGGACAATGTCGAGGGTATCCGTCTCAGCGCGGATCTGGAAAAGGTCGGCGAGTTTGAATGCTCTGATGATGTCGTGAACAAAATCGAGAGAGCGGTCGAATGGACGTTCCTCAGCAATGTGTTCAGCGTTCAGTCCGATTGTCCGGGACGTGAAAAGCTCGGCTACGGTGGAGACATCGCCGCTACCACTGACGCTTTCTGCTATCTGTTCGACATGCACAATTTCTACAGCAAGACCGCGTATGACTACCGTGACGCTTCCCGTCCATCCGGTGCCATGACCGAAACCGCTCCCTACATGGGGATCGCGGACGGCGGCTTCGGTGACGGCTCCGGCCCTGTCGGCTGGCAGCTGGGATTTGCCGTCGCATTGAAAAAAATCCACGATTACTATGGTGACATCCGGATCGTCGAGGATAATTACGATACTCTGAAAAAACAGGTCGAATTCCTGCGCGCTCACGCGCCGGGGAACATTATTCCGAACTGTATCAGCGACCACGAAATGATCGAAAACCCGCGTCCCGCCGCGCTGACGGCCACCGGTCATTATTATAACCACGTCATCATCCTGCTCGAATTCGCCCGTCTGCTGGGCAAGACCGCGGATGTTCAGACCTATGAGCAGCTGGCAAACGAGATCAAGGCGGCATTCATCGCCAAATTCTATAAACCCGGCGGCATCTACGATTCCAACCTGCAAACGACTCAGGCGTTCGCTCTGCATTATGACCTGATCCCCGATGGGAAACGGGAGGAAGTCTTGAAGCAGCTGCTGAACGTGCTGGATCGGGACGGCAATCATATCCACACCGGCATCTTTGCCACGCCGATGCTTCTGAATCAGCTGACCGAAAACGGTTACAGCGACCGGGCGTTCCAGCTCGTCGCCAACCGCGACTATCCCGGCTGGGGGCACATGATCACCAGCGGCGCGACCACCATCTGGGAAACCTGGAAGTATTCCGACAATATCTACTCCCATAACCATCCCATGTTCGGCAGTGTCAATGAATGGTTCTACCGGGCTTTGCTGGGCATCAACACGGAAACACCCGGCTTTGAGACCGTGCGTATCAGCCCTAAAACAGTCAAGGGGCTTACCTGGGCAAAAGGTTCCTATCGCTCCGTCAAGGGGCGGATCAGTGTGGATTGGAAGAAAAATGAAAATCAGCTCCTCCTGAACGTAACGATCCCCACCGGTATGAAAGCTCATATCTATGTTCCTCATGCCAAAGGACAAACCATTTATGAAGGCGATGCAAAAGCCGATTCGGTCAAAGATATATTCTACCGGGGTGAATCCGGCGGGACCTCTGTTTACGACGTGAGCGGAGGCTCTTACCGCTTTACCGTGAAATAGTTATACCGTCTTTATCATTCAAAAGCAGGCAGCTGTGCAAAAATGTACAACTGCCTTGCTTTTTTATGGTTATTGGGCTAAATTGATTGGGGATCGTTTACGTCCCCTGATGATTGAAATAGAATGAAATCACCTAAAAACGTCCAACCTGATAAAGACGAGAAACGCTCCGGCGGTGACCGTCCGTCTCGTGAGAATACCCCGTGGCATTTTTCCATGGGATATCTGGGCATTGCTCTGCTGGTGCTGATGATCTGGCACGGGATGATGAACGCATCCGGCTCCCGCAGTATCCCTTACAGTGAATTCAAGAAACATGTGGATCGCGGTGAGGTCACAGAGTGCTCCATCAGCGCGGACATGATTTCCGGCAAGATCGTTCCCAAGACGGATAATACGGCCGCAGATACAGCCAAAGAGACATCCGCCGCGAAAACAGAACCTCAGACTCAAAAAGGATTTCTGCCCAAGCTCTTTTCCAAAGAACCACCTAAAGAAGGCGAACCCTACGAATTTTCCACCGTCCGCGTGGATAACGACAAAGACCTGATCGAAAAGCTCGAAAAGAGCGGCACCCAGTTTGTCGGGAACCGGCCGGGATTCTTTGAGCAGTTTATTATGGCCTGGGTACTGCCCCTGGCTCTCCTGATCGGTTTATGGGTCTTCATCACAAGGAAGATCGGCATGGGCGGTCAGTCCATCCTTTCCATCGGCAAATCCAAAGCCCGTGTCTCGGCGGATCGTGAGACCGGTGTGACTTTTGCCGATGTAGCCGGTTGTGACGAAGCTAAATACGAACTTCAGGAAGTCGTTGATTTCCTGAAAAATCCCGCCCGCTACAAAGCACTGGGAGCGCAGATCCCCAAAGGCGTTCTGCTGGTGGGACCTCCCGGCACCGGCAAAACACTGCTGGCGCGCGCGGTTGCCGGTGAGGCTAAGGTCGTTTTCTTCTCCCTCAGCGGCAGTGATTTTGTGGAAATGTTCGTGGGTGTGGGCGCGGCTCGTGTGCGAGACCTCTTCCAGCAGGCCAAAGCTCAGTCCCCCTGCATCATCTTTATTGACGAAATGGACGCTATCGGCCGCCAGCGCGGTGTCCATCTGGGCTCTGTCAATGACGAACGTGAACAGACTCTGAATCAGTTACTGGTTGAAATGGACGGTTTTGAAACTAATGCCGGGGTCATCATCCTGGCCGCGACCAACCGTCCGGATGTGCTGGATCACGCCCTCTTGCGTCCCGGCCGTTTTGACCGTCAGGTCGTGGTGGACGCTCCCGATCTGGATGGACGTGAAGCCATCCTCAAAGTCCATTCCCGCGAAAAACCTCTTGCCAGTGATGTGGATCTGCGCCGTGTCGCTCAAAGCACGCCGGGCTTCTCCGGTGCCGATCTGGCCAACACTCTCAACGAAGCGGCACTCCTGGCCGCGCGCCGGCTCTCCTCTGTCATCGCCCAATCCGATCTGGAAGAAGCCATTGAGAAAGTCATTGCCGGCACTCAGCGCCGCAGCCGTCATCTGCGCGAAAAAGAACTTCACCGTGTCGCTATCCATGAGGCAGGCCATGCTCTGGTCGGCGCTTATGACAAAGACGGTGACCCGGTGCAGAAAATCAGCATCGTGCCCCGCGGCCGCTCCGCGCTGGGTTATACCATGCAGGTCCCTCCCGAAGACCAATTTATCCTGACACGCTCCGAACTGATGGCACGCATCGCCGGACTGCTGGGCGGACGCGCCGCCGAAGAAGTCAGTTTCGATGAAGTCTCCACTGGTGCCGAAAATGACTTGAAACGAGCCACTTCCCTGGCACGTCAAATGGTCTGTATGTACGGCATGACCGATACGATCGGTCTGACCCATTGTCTGGAGCAGGATCACGGAATGTTCACGGGTGTAGAAGGTTACAGAACCGATTGCAGTCAGGAGACCACCCGTCTCATTGATAAAGAAGTTTTAAGGCTGCTCAACGAGGCTTACGCTCACGCCAAAGAGATCCTCACGGAACATCAAGAGCAGCTGAAGATCGTCACTAAAGAACTCCTCGAAAAAGAGATGCTGGACGCGCAGCGGTTCTATGAACTGCTGGGGATGGAAGTTCCTCAGCCGCCTCCGCCCGTCCTGCGCAAAGAGGAGGAACCCCCTCCTCCGCCTCCGTCTGAAGACGCGGAAGAGACACCGGATAATATTCCCGGTGAAGAAAAATGAGAATAGCAACTTTACCCTAATTGAGGTGTTTTCTAAAAAGGATTAACGATGTCGGAATTCGTTTACAAGGCACGCAAGAAAAACGGTACTACCATCCAGGGCGTTCTGGAGGCTGCTGACCGAATGGCAGCACTGGCTCAACTCCAAAAACAAGGGCTGCTGCCCGTGTCTGTAGAGGCAACGTCCGAGAAGGACAAAAAGGTCGCACGCCGTTCACGCACGGGCGCAAAGAACAGCGGCAGCGGACTCTTAAATCTCCTGCCGCAGGGACTTCGTGACTACTTCTCCCGCCAGAGAAAACCTTCTCTCAAAGAGCTGGCCAACTATGCCAACCAGCTCTCAAACCTGCTCAAAGCCGGTATGCCGCTGACTGCCGCACTGAACAGTATGACCTACATCGGAAGCAAAGGCATCCCCAATGAAGTCAGCGCCCAGCTCAAGCAGGATGTCGTTGAGGGCAAAAGCCTTTCCGACGCTATGGCGCGCCAGCCGGTCATTTTCTCCAACATGTTCACCAACATGATCCGCGCCGGTGAGCAGAGCGGTGCCCTGGTAGAAGTGCTCAAACGTCTGGCAGCTCATTACGAACGCTTTGCCGATGTCCAAAGCAAATTCAAAGGCGCGATGATCTATCCTTCCGTGGTCATCACGGTGGGTATTTCTGTCATTTTCTTCTTCATGGCGTTCATGATGCCCAAGTTCATGGAGATCTTCCAGGGCATGAATGCCCCCATGCCGCCGATCACACAGTTCCTGATAGACACTTCCAACCTCTTCAAGAACTACTGGTGGGCCATGGTGATCGTCATCACCGCCATTGTTGTCCTCTTCCGCAGGTATATCCATTCAGCTAAAGGACGTGTGGTCTGGGACCGATGGAAGATGAACGCTCCCATCATCGGGAACGCGTCCCGTCTGAACCTTTTCGCGCAGTTTGCCCGCACACTTTCCACTTTGATGCACAACGGTGTCCCCGTTCTGCTCGCGCTCAAGATCACCGAGCTGGTCATTGACAACGTCATTATCAAAGAAGCCATAGCCAACACAAGGGAAGCCGTCACTGACGGTAAATCCATCGCGCAGCCTCTGGCCAAAAGCGGAATCTTCCCTCAGCTGATGATCGATATGGTCAAGATCGGCGAGGAAACCGGCGATATTCCCGGCGCTCTGCAAAGTTTGGCCGAGACCTACGAGGAAGACCTTCAGGGAGCCTTGCGCGTCATGACCAGCATGATCGAGCCGATGCTCATCATCGTGATGGCATTGTTCGTGGGCTTCATTCTGCTGGGCATTCTGTCCGCTATGTTCTCACTCACATCCAACATCAACCGGTAAAAGAAGATGCGTCCGCGTCCACATAAAAATCCATTTACGCTTCGATCCGGGTTTACCCTGATCGAGCTGCTGATCGTGGTCGCTATCATCTGCACGGTCTCTACCATCGGTGTGCCGGCTGTTTTCCGCGCGGTCCAGAAGCGTGATCCTCTTACCACTTCTGTCTCGGATGTCATGGAAGCCTGTGCCCAGGCCCGCGCCACAGCCATCATCCGCTGTACTCCCATGGTCGTGAAATTCCATCCGTTCGAGTACACTTTCAACGTAGAGGAAATGCCCCCCGATCTCAATGAGGCTATCAACTGGAGCAACCACTCCGCACCGCGCGCCAAGGCAAGCACTTCCATGAAAGGCGCGCCTTATAAAAGCACCTCTTACAGTCTGAATGATGAAGTCACCATCGAAATGCTGGATGTCAACATGACTGAACACAAAGATGATGACATCGTTATTTCACGCTTTTTCCCGAACGGCACCGCCGATCTGCTGACAGTCGTCCTCTCCTGGGACGGGGAATTCCGCCGGGTCACGGTGGATATGGTGACCGGTCTGGCGAACTTCGACAATCTGAACGAACTGGCGACACCGCAGAATCCTGTGCGCCGCAGAAGAGGCAACATTGAATTTTAGATGAATATCCGGCTCCAACAACGTTTAACAAAAGATCAGGCCGCGCGCGGTGCGACGGCCGGGAACCTGGGTTTCAACCTGCTGGAAGTCATGATCGCGATGGCCATCTTCTTTATGTGCTATTTCTCGCTTTCTGAACTTCTCAGCACCAATCTGCGTGCCGCGCGTTCCCTGAACGTGACGCCTATTGATTTTACGCAGGCCGTCTATGACCTGCTGGCCACTAACCAACTGGAAGAAATCTCCGAATCCGGTGATTTCGGCGATATGTACCCTGGCTGGTCCTGGAGCCGGGATACGTTTGAGGCCAGCACGAACGGTCTCTATCAGGTAGATGTACGAGTTTATCATCCCGGTGCCTTTGGCGGACGGGATGTCACGGAAATGAGTCTCTGGCTCTATCGTCCGGATTCCATCACTGGCAGATAATGAATACGAAGTTTTCCCCATTTTCACAGTCACCGGCCGCGTCACTCCGATCCGGCCAGCGGGGAGCTTTTACCCTGCTGGAAATGATGATCTCCATCGCCATTTTCGCGATGGTGCTGACTTCCATCTACGAGATATGGACCATGCTCCTCATGGGCAAGCAAGCCGCCAGCTATGCCGCCGAGGAGACCCAGCGCACACGCATCGGGATGCGCGCCCTGACCGAATCGCTCATGTCGGCCCGTATGTTCCAGGCCAACACCAATTACTACAGCTTTGAGGTGGATGGCGAAAGCGACTACAGCGCGCTGAGTTTCATTGCTTATCTGCCGCCCGGCTTCATCGGCAGCGGTCTTTACGATGGACTTCCCTTGCGCCGTATCACTTATGTCATTGAACCCAACGCCCAGGGACGCAATTCTCTGGTTCTTTACCAGCGTCCCCTGCTGCTGGATGAGGAATACAATGATGTCATTCCCCCAATCGAATTGACGACCGATGTCTCTTATTTCACCGTGGAGTTCTGGGATACCAATGAAGTGGACTGGGTCACCTATTGGGATAATACGAACTCCCTTCCTTTGCTGGCAAGGGTGACTCTCGGTTATGGTTACGCGGGAAACGGCCCGGCCCAGCTGGACTCCCGCGTGGTGGCTATGAGCGGAAGTATCGTGGATCCTCAGATCCAGGGAACAGTCTCCGAGGGCATGACGATGAACAACCAGTCCGGCGGCGGTCTCAATAACCGAAACTTCAACAATGGCGGCAACGGCAATAACCAGAATGGCAATATGGGCGGCGGCCGCGGAGGTCGCGGCGGCAATAGCGGCGGCAATAGCGGCGGAAGTCGTGGTGGCTACGGTGGTGGTAACGGAGGCGGCTTTGGCGGCGGAGGTTACAGCGGCGGCGGTCGTGGCGGCAATATGGGCGGCATGGGTGGCCGCGGCGGAGGCGGCGGACGATGAATATCCAGCTCAAAACTCCGACATCGGCTTTGCTCCGTTCCTCTCGTTCCCAGAGCGGCATCGCGCTGATTATCGTCCTGATCGTCATCGTGACACTGGCGGTGATGGCTTCCGGATTCGCCTGGTTCATGAAAGTGGAAATGAAGCTGGCAACCAACCACTTGAGCGATTCCGAACTGGAATGGCTGGGACGTTCCGGCGTGGAACTGGCCCGCTATGTCGTCGGCCAGCAGCTGAATATCAATGAACCATGTGACTGTCTGAACCAAAAATGGGCAGGCGGCCCCGGCCAGACCAATCAGCTTCTGGAAGATGTGTTCCTGGACGATAACTACCTGGGCAACGGTGTGTTCAGCGTTTATATCACGGACAACGAACGCAAAATGAATATCAACACCGCCACGGATGTCCTGATCGAAAACGCTCTCTCCGTGATGGGTGTAGATGCCACACTGGCCAGCACCATTTCGGACTCCATCCTCGACTGGCGCGATGATGACGATGACGCGAAACTCAGCGGCGCCGAGGATGAATACTATCTGGGGCTGATGCCTCCCTACTACTGCAAAAACGGCCCGCTGGATGACATTTCCGAACTGCTGCTGATCCAGGGCGTTGACCCGGAGCTTTACTACGGCATCGCGCGTCTGGAAGGCCGTTCACCACAAAGCACTTTTGTGGATACAGATGAAATGCGCATCGGCAGCGACCGATACGCGGATGAAATGGTTTTTGAAGGCGGTCTGATGGATCTTTTCTGCACGCTTTCCTCCGGCACCGTCAATATCAATACCGCTCCCGCCGAAGTTCTTCAAATGCTGCCGGGCATGACTCCGGAAATAGCCAACGAGATCATCTCCTACCGCAACGGGCTGGACGGTGTAGAAGCCACCGAAGATGATGTTCAGATCAGCAATATCAATATGTTGACCCAGATCGGCGGCATGCCCGAAGCGATCATTCAGCAGCTGGGTGCTTTCTGCGGTGTCCGCAGCACAGTCTTTGAGGTGGAAGTCGTCGCCGAGATCGAGGGACAGCAGCGCACCTTCTCCTCCATGCTGCACCGCGTCTCCGCCAAAGATGTCCGCATCCTCTATTTCCAATGGAAATAAGTTCTTCCAGCTACTTGATATTCTGATTATCCCAAAATCGCCATTAGAATTTCAATTTTATCGAAACATATTCAAAATCAATATGTTATGTAGAGACGTAGGATTCCCGCGTCTTTATTGTTATCCGATCCCGTCAGGGATCCATTTTGAATACCCTCGCAGAGGGTATCGTCACTTAGCCCCGGGTTGAACGCGCAGCGTTCTACCCGGGGAAAGGAGCATCCAATGAACAACCCTGTAAGGGTTGCGTAAATAAATTTCATTCTATTTGTTATTACGCAACCCCTTGCGGGGTTGTGTCGCGGGGGACCCGTTACCCCGGGTAGGGCGTTTCACGCCCAACCCGGGGCTATGTGACAAAACCCCTTTTCAGGGGTTTTCATAATGAGCCGCGCGTCCGCACGGCTTGGCATAACGCAAAATCCCGTCAGAGATTCTGGCTGAAACAATAAAAAATCCAGATGCCTGATTTCAGAATTTTTTATTCCTAATGATGATTTTGGGCTAAAAAAGAAACGGAAACCGCTAAAAGCTGAAACCTTTCCATTCCGGATGTTTCTGGAAGAAATCCATCTGTTTTTTTACAAGGTTCGGCAGCAAGTCTGATGTAAGTGCCTCTCTTTGGAACTCATCACTATTGAATTGATCTCCTTGTTCAATCATCTGTGAGAGAGCTTTTCGCGCCAGTTCGACCGCTCCCGCGAAAAGAGACTGATCGCCTTCCTGCGGAGCCCACTGTCCCAGAAAGTCTAAATATTGTTGTCGCTGTTCTTTATTCTGTTCTTTGTCAGCAAGGAACATCATCACAAACATGGAGCCAACAACGTCCTTTTCTTCTTCATTCATCTCATTGATCAAACCTTTGAACATAGATCTGACCTGCTCGTTGGATCCAGCGAATTTCAGCAACGGCCCTAGAATAGCTGCTTTTTCTTCTGTTGTAGTTTCCGGACGGTTGAAAGCTTCATAAATTTCTGGAATAAAACTCTCTCCCAAAGTTCCTATTTTTTTGCGGAGATTATCTAAAGAAATTTTTCCATTTTCATCGTAGAGCGTCTGAGCTGTTATTATTTCTTTATAACTTTCCTCGCTGATTTTCCGAATATACGCCAGCAGTTTGTCTTGTTCTTCTCGTTTGAGATTTGGAAAATGAGCCTTGCAGACATCCAGGACTGCCTTACTGAAAGCGTCCTTATCCGCCGCTATCAGCATATTCCCCGCGTTCATGATTTCTTTCAAATCAGAAGAACCTTGCATAACTTGGCAAAGAAGTTTCAACGCTTCCGGTGTTCCTATTTTTCCCAAAACGTATATTAGACCTAAGCGAGATGTTTCTGGTACGTTTTCTTTATCCAAATTATTCGCATCATATGTATAAAGAACTATATTATAACCACTGGACAAATAATCACGCATAGCGTCCAAAGAACGATTTTTTTGATTCTGTAGTCCTTGAAAAATAAAGAAGGCTTCTCTTATCTGTTCCTGGAGCTGTTCCAACAATCTCAAACGTTCATCAGTTGATAAAGTTTTATCTTTAAAAAATCCAGACCAGTCCTTCATGTTTTGAAGACGTGTGATCAAAGTCTGGGGATCCAGTTCCGGATTATCCAGTTCTGTTTTCTGTGTTTTCAGTTCTTCTATTTTTGCGCTGATTTCAGTCAATTCATCCTGGAGTTCCAGTTTTTCTTGGTTCCATTGTTCTTCATTCTGCGCGATGATTTCTTCCGTAGAATGATGAATGCGCGAAATGATCACCACAGCCAAGCCGAATAGGATAAGACTTAAAAAAATAAGAAAATAAAGTTTTTTCATGCAGTTTTATTTTTTTTGTTTTCTTTTGTTTTCTAACAATTTCTGGGCCTGTTTTTTAGCCTCGTAAGCTATAGTTTTCATCACAACATCATCAATATGTTCCTTAATGAATGTCTTTGTAGTTTCATCCGGGATCCATGCTCCTTTATCGGGATCCGTGTTAGCTGTGTATCTCAGATTGGAACGAACAAGGTTTATTAGATTGATCATAAACTCATCATCCCCAAACTGAGCGGCCGCGGCATCCAGAAAAATCAGCCGGTCATTCGCCTTCTGTATAAGTTCAGGATCAACCGGTTTTGATTCCCCTGTCGTTTCCAGAGTTTTAAAATCGAGCTTACCTATATTTCTAGGAAAATTCTTATCTAAAGAAAATTTCAAGATACTCTCATAACGGTCCTGGGGTGATATATCCCCTTTTAAATTCATCAAAAGAATTTCCGCAGCCTGAGGCAATGCCGCATAATCCTTAGCGCAATCAAGCAAGTCAAAATTTATTTCCTGGTTGTTTTCCTGCTGATAAAGAGCGGCTTCATAGCAGTAAGGGATAATATCTTCTTTCAAAAGCCACTTTGCTTTTGAAAACACATTATATTCGATCTCACCATCACCCCGGCACCAGACTTTTTGGCTCATGATTTCATTAACAAAATCCTTATCCTGAAAAGTATAAATAAAAATATCGATCAAACCAAAAATCTCGCTTTTATTATTGGTTACTTTCGCTTGAAGTTCACGAAGTCTTTTCATTTCATCTTCGTTTTTGGCATCATCTTGTTCTCTCAAAAGGCGTAACCGCTCATCTATTTCTTTATCATTACTCACTTTTTCCTGATTAAGCATATTCGTAATTTCTTTTCGTTCCTGAACACGCTGATCATATATTTCGCGAACGACCTTGACACAGTAAGGACGATAACCATCAGAAATACTCAAAAGTGTTTTGCAGAGAGTCTTTAATTCGTTTGGACCTTGAGTCACCGGGAGAAGTTGACTAAGAAGATCACTGGCCTGTTGATTCTTCATAGCAGCCAATTTCTTCATAATATATTCTCTCAAAGTAAAATAAGGTAATCCTGTACAAATAATTCTAAAATCATGTCCGTTGATGAAAAGCTTTTTGATAGCCGAAAGGGAATTTGTTCCGTTGAGTAAAAGACCTTCCAGACAATAGAACGCACGGCTGTTGCGTTCATATTCATCGGTGGAATTGTCGATCTTATACAACTGCTCGACCAGATAATCCGGATCCAGCGGATCGTGCATTTCAGCGTTGACGCGATTCGCCTCCGCCAGATAGCGCGTGTTGGCTTCGTTCAACTGTGCATGGAGCTGTTCCGACTCCTCTCTCTGCCGCTGTTCCCACTGTTCCAGTTTCGTTTGGTCTTGTTTCTGCACTTGTTTGATCCACGCCCCCGCGATACAGAGCGAAACGATCATGATAATAATACCCGCTAAAAAAGGCTTATTATCCGGCTGGATATTTTCCCGATTATTGTTCAGCTTATCCATAAGATATGAATCACCTTGCAAATGATATTATTCCTATCCAAGAATAATGCAAGGTATTTTATACCTGTAACCTGTTTTTTCTGAATCAATTTTCGATCTGACCGCCCGGCATCGGCGGTAACGCTCCTGACGCAGACTCTTGTGACTCAGTGCAGAAAATCAAAAACTGGAACCATCAAAATAAAATTGAAGATGCTTTCCATTCCGGGTGTTTCTGGAAGAAGTCCATCTGTTTTTTTACAAGGTTTGGCATAAAGCCTGATGTCAGAGCTTCTTTTTGAAATTCTTCTATACTGAATTGATCTCCTCGTTCGATCATCTGCGCGAGAGTCTTTCTCGTCAGCCCGACCGCTCCCGCGAAAAGGGACTGATCGCCTTCCCGCGGAGCCCACTGCCCCAGAAAGTCTAAATACTGTTGCCGCTGTTCTTTATTCTGTTCTTTATCGTCAAGGAACATCATCACAAACATGGAACCAACAACATCCTTTTCTTCTTCATTCATCCCATTGATCAAACCGCTGAACATAGATCTGACCTGCTCATTGGACCCCACAAATTTCAGCGATGGCTCCAGAATAGCTGCTTTTTCTTCTATTGCAGTTTCCGGCCGATTGAAAGCCGCATAAACCTCTGGTATAAAATCCTCTCCTAATGCTTCGATTTTTTTGCGAAGGTTATCCAAAGAAATTTTTCCATTTTCATCATAGAGTGCCAAAGCTGTTATCATTTCTTTATAACTTTCCTCGCTGATGTTCCGAATATACGTGAGCAGATCATCTTGCTCTTCCCGTCTGAGATTTGGAAAATGAGCCTTGCAGACATCCAGAACTGCCTTACTGAAAGCGCCCTTATCCGCTGCTATCAGCATACTCCCCGCGTTCATGATTTCTTTTAAATCAGAGGAACCTTGCATGACCTGACAAAGGAGTTTCAATGCTTCCGGTGTTCCTATTTTCCCCAAAACGTATATCATGCCTAAACGAGATGTTTCCGGTACGTTTTCCATTTGTTTAGCTCGTTTAAGTTGAAATAAAACAGGATTATTCGGATCCACAGGATCAACATATCTGTAAAGAGTTATGTTATGACCTGCTTTTAGATATTCTTCAACCGCATTCAAAGATTTTTTACCTTGATCCTGGAGTCCTTGAAAAACAAAAAATGCCTCCCTCACCTGATCAAGTGCTTGTCTTATTGGTAATTCTCCTGATGGGCTTTTGTTTCCAAAAAATTCAGACCAGTCTTTCATTTTCTGGAGGCGCGTAATCAAAGTCTGGGGATCCAGTTCCGGATTATCCAGTTCTGTTTTCTGTGTTTTCAGTTCCTCTATTTTTGCGCTGATTTCAGTCAATTCATCCTGGAGTTCCAATTTTTCTTTGTTCCATTGTTCTTCTTTCTGCGCAATGCTTTTTTCCGTAGAATGATGAACGCGCGAAACGATCACCACAGCCAAGCCGAATAGGATAAGACTCAAAAAAATAAGAAAATAAAGTTTTTTCATACTATTTTATTTTTTTTGTTTTCTTTTGATTTCTTTTTCTAACAATCCTTCTACTTCTTTAGTCGTATGATCAATGATCTTATTCATAACATCATCGATATGTTCTTTGATGAATTCTTTTGCGGCTTCATCCGGGATCCATGCTCCTTTAT
>DBVN01000046.1:26106-26534 GCA_002308515.1 Verrucomicrobia bacterium UBA1263
ATCAGCCGGTCATTCGCCTTCTGTATGATCTCCGGTTCAACCGTTTTTGATTCCTTCGCCACTGTCGGCGATTTAAAATCAAGCTGACCTATATTTTTAGGAAAGTTTTCATCCAAAGAGAGCTGTAAGATGCTGTTATAACGATCTCGGGGTGATATATCGTTCTTTAAATTCATCAAAAGAATTTCCGCGGCATGAGGCTGAGCTATATAATCTGTAGCACAGCCAAGCAAAACAGAATCTATTTCCCGATGGTTTTCCTGCTGATAAAGAGCAGCTTCATAGCAGTAAGGGATTATATCTTCTTTCAGAAGTCCTTTTGCCTTGTCAAACATATTATAGTCAATCTCACCACCACCCCGACACCAGACTTTTTGGCTCATGACTTCATTAACAATATCTTTATCCTGAAAAGTATAAATAAAAAT
>DBVN01000046.1:26610-26948 GCA_002308515.1 Verrucomicrobia bacterium UBA1263
TCTTGTTCTCTCAAAAGGCGTAACCGTTCATTTATTTCTTTATTATTTATATTTCCAATCTCTTTTCTTTCTTGAACACGCTGATCATACATCTCACGAACTGCTTTGACACAGTAAGGACGATAACCATCAGAAATATTCAAAAGTACTTTGCAGAGAGTACCTAATTCTTTTGGATTTTGAGCCGCCGGGAGAAGCTGACTGAGAAGATCACTGGCCTGTTGATCCTTCATAGCTATTAAAACCTGCATAACTTCTTGGCGTAAAGAGTCATAATAATTCAGTCTTCGGATCCATAGACTAAACTCATGACCGTTGATGAAAAGCTTTTTGATAGC
>DBVN01000046.1:27044-27208 GCA_002308515.1 Verrucomicrobia bacterium UBA1263
TGCATTTCAGCGTTGACGCGATTCGCTTCCGCCAGATAGCGCGTGTTAGCCTCGTTCAACTGCGCATGGAGCTGTTCCGATTCCTCCTTCAGCCGCTGCTCCTGTTGTTCCAGTTTCGTCTGGGCTTGTTTCTGCACCTGTTTGATCCACGCCCCCGCGATACA